>NZ_JBFSRM010000012.1:0-155823 GCF_041465805.1 Vibrio sp. 10N.239.311.G01 | reverse complement strand
CTTGCCAAGGTTGAGGTCATCGGTTCGAACCCGATGTATCGCTCCAAATTTTGTAGTGTTGATTCATTTTGACATTAAGATGGTGTTTTACTTTTCAGTAATCGGCATCGCAATAAAAAATTGCGTGCCCTGGTGGTGGAATTGGTAGACACAAGGGATTTAAAATCCCTCGACGTTCGCGTTGTGCCGGTTCAAGTCCGGCCCGGGGCACCATCTATTTGATTATTACCTCGCTTGGTATTAATCAAAAGAGTTGTTCTCTTAAAACACTATTGAAGGCGCCTTGGCAGAGTGGCTATGCAGCGGATTGCAAATCCGTGGACCTCGGTTCGACTCCGGGAGGCGCCTCCACTATTCAAAGTTGAAAGGCCAGCAGAAATGCTGGCCTTTTTGCTATCTGAAATTCTAAACCCTCATGCTATGTTCAAACTTCCACGTATGCTCTCTAATCAGTAGCACCACTAGGAACAAGCTATATCAGATCACTTTTGTGCCGGTCTTTTCCTTATGTAAACCTATCATTTGCTAAACAACCAACAGCATCTGTTAACCAATTGCGCCGTTTGTGAGTGGAATGAGTGGGGAATGGAAAAGGGCGACTGTCTTTTGCGTCATTAAATTCTTCATATTTATACATAGTTGCTTATGATCCTGTAACGCTTTCATGAGTTATTACACTTATTATGACCACAAATGAAAATGATTGTCATTTACTTGTGTTACTGCTAACCTATTGTGAAACTTTACAACATCTTATCTAATGCACGAAAGTGTATATAAAACCCCGCTAAACCTTATTAAACCTACGGTTATTCGTTTGCTTCGTATGATAAATTAGCAGATCTACCTCTTTTGCCCTACCCCTTTAGGGTAGTTCGATTTCGTAATTGATTTACATCATATTTTCATTTTCTTTCATAATTCATTATTCGCTCAGTTAAGAAATATATAACCTTCAGGAATTCTTATGAGCAAGATGAAGCTAGTCGTAATCGGTAACGGGATGGTCGGCCATCGCTATATCGAAGATTTAGTCGAGAAGACAGACGTTGCTAACATGGACATCACAGTCTTCTGTGAAGAGCCTCGCGTAGCCTATGATCGTGTACACCTTTCTTCTTACTTTTCACACCATACTGCGGACGAACTTTCTTTAGTTAAAGAAGGCTTCTACGAGAAACACGGCATCAACATGCTGATCGGTGAGCGTGCTATTAACGTTAACCGTGAAAAGAAAACAGTTTACTCAAGTACTGGTCGTGAAATTCAATACGACAAGCTAATCCTTGCTACAGGTTCATACCCATTCGTTCCGCCAATCAAAGGTAACGAAGGTAAAGACTGTTTCGTTTACCGCACAATCGAAGACTTGAAAGCTATCGAAGCAACCGCTAAGAATTCTAAATCTGGTGTGGTTGTTGGTGGTGGTTTGCTTGGTCTTGAAGCTGCAGGCGCACTAAAAGCTCTTGGTGTAACCACGCACGTTGTTGAGTTTGCTCCAAAGCTAATGGCTGAGCAGCTTGACCAAGCGGGTGGTAACCAACTTCGTCAAAAAATCGAACGTATGGGCGTTAACGTACATACAAGTAAGAACACGCTTGAGATTGCTCCTGAAGGCACTGAAGCTCGTAACGTAATGCGCTTTGCAGACGGTACTGAGCTAGAAACTGATTTCATCGTATTCTCTGCTGGTATTCGCCCACAAGACAAACTTGCTCGTCAAATGGGGCTGGGTATTGCACCACGTGGCGGTATCGAGATTAATGATCACTGTCAAACGACAGACAAAGACATCTACGCAATCGGTGAGTGTGCGTCTTGGAACCAAACGTTCTACGGCCTAGTGGCTCCTGGTTACAAAATGGCAACGGTAGCGGTTGACCACGTTGTTGGTAACGAAAGCACATTTGAAGGTGCTGACATGTCTGCGAAGCTTAAGCTTTTGGGCGTGAAAGTAGGCTCTATCGGCGATGCGAACGGTCGTACTCCTGGCTGTAAGAGCTACGTTTACCAAAACGAAGAACAAGAAGTTTACAAGCGTCTAATCGTTTCTGAAGACAACAAGAAGCTGCTTGGTGCAGTAATGGTTGGTGACACGTCTGACTACGGTGATCTTCTACAGCTTATGCTGAACGAAATCGACCTACCAGAACACCCAGATGCATTGATTCTTCCTGCTCATGCTGGTGCTGAAAAGCCAACACTTGGCGCGGATTCTCTTCCTGAGTCTGCTGTTATCTGTTCTTGTTTCGATGTGACTAAAGGCAAGATCGCTCAAGCGGTTGCTGAAGGTCACCACACAATCGGTGATATCAAAGCAGTAACAGGCGCAGGTACTGGTTGTGGTGGTTGTATTCCACTAGTGACTTCAGTACTAAACGCTGAACTTGCTAAAGCTGGTGTTGAAGTGAAGAACGACGTGTGTGAGCACTTTGCATACTCTCGCCAAGAGCTTTTCCACCTAATTCGCATCGAAGAAATCAAAACGTTCGATGAGCTATTAGAGAAATACGGTAAAGGCTACGGCTGTGAAGTATGTAAGCCTCTAGCAGGTTCTATCCTTGCTTCTTGCTGGGGTGAACACATCCTTAAGCCTGAATTAGTGAAGCTGCACGATACCAACGACAACTTCCTAGGTAACATGCAAAAAGACGGTACTTACTCTGTAATCCCTCGTATGGCGGGTGGTGAAGTAACACCTCAAGCACTAAGCGTTCTTGCTGATGTTGCTGCTGAATACAACTTGTACACCAAGATCACAGGTGCACAACGTATCGGCCTATTTGGTGCTCAGAAAGATGACTTACCAGCAATCTGGAAGAAGTTAATCGCTGCAGGTTACGAAACGGGTCAAGCTTACGCAAAAGCACTTCGTATGGCGAAAACATGTGTAGGTTCTACTTGGTGTCGTTACGGCGTTCAAGATTCAGTTGGCCTAGGCGTGATGATCGAGAACCGTTACAAAGGCATCCGTACTCCTCATAAGATGAAGTTTGGTGTGTCTGGCTGTACTCGTGAGTGTGCTGAAGCTCAAGGTAAAGATTTAGGTATTATTGCGACTGACGCAGGTTGGAACATGTATGTATGTGGTAACGGTGGTATGAAACCTCGTCACGCAGACTTACTGGCAAGCGACCTAGACCAAGAAACGCTAATCAAGTACATCGACCGTTTCATGATGTTCTACATCCGCACGGCTGCGCCACTACAACGTACTTCGGTATGGATGGACAACCTAGAAGGTGGTGTTGATTACCTACGTGAAGTGATTGTAGACAACAAGCTTGGTATCAATGACCAACTTGAAACTGACATTGCTGGCCTAGTAGATAACTTTGCTTGTGAGTGGACAGACACTATCAACGATGAAGCTCAACTTAAACGCTTTGCACACTTCATCAATGCTGATGACCGTGATGAAAACGTTGTGTTTGTTGATGATGGCCGTGAACAACACCGTCCTGCGACATTCACTGAGAAACACCCTGAAGCCATTACTTCAAAGCATCAGGGCGACATCATTCACGTAGAATCTGTTTAAGGGGAGACGACATCATGGCATTTACCAAAGTTTGTAAGATCGAAGACATTATCCCAGGTACAGGTGTTTGTGCGTTGGTTGGTGGTGAGCAAGTAGCTGTATTCCGCCCAACGAAAGCTGAAGAAGTATTCGCGATTAGCAACACAGACCCTTACTTCCAGTCAAACGTGTTATCACGTGGCTTGATTGTTGAGCACAAAGAAGAGCTTTGGGTAGCAAGCCCACTTAAGAAGCAACGCTTTAACCTAGCAACAGGTGTGTGCATGGAAGACGAGAACTTCAACGTGAAAGCGTACAAAGCTCGTGTTGCCAAAGGCGCTGTAGAAATCTCTGCTTAATCTTCGGATGAGTAAGATTTGATAGTTCAAGGGTTCTAGTTCTCGATATTGCCTTAACTCGGCAACTAGAGCCTTTTCCTATCCAATTTTAACTTTTAATTTAAACTTTTTAAGGACAACCTTATGTCTCCTGATTACAAACCAGCTGAATTCGTTCAAACGATGATTGATGTGGGTGAAGCGAAAACGAAAACAAGTACTCGCGATCTTCTGATTCGAAGCACTATGGCTGGTATCATCCTTTCTCTAGCGGTTGTTGTTGCTATTACAGCAATGGTTCAAACCGGTATTGGCCTTGTTGGCGCACTTGTGTTCCCAGTTGGCTTCGTCATTCTAAGTGTAATGGGTTATGACCTAGTAACTGGCGTATTCGGCCTTGCACCTTTAGCGAAATTCGACAACCGCCCAGGTATTACTTGGGGTCGTATCCTACGTTGTTGGGGTATTGTTGGTCTTGGTAACCTTATCGGTTCTTTGATTGTTGCTTTCCTTGTTGCAGTATCACTAACGGGTAACTTCTCTTTAGAACCAAACGCTGTTGCTCAAAAGTTCATTGCTGTTTCTACAGGTCGTAGCCTAGGTTTTGAAAACATGGGTATGGACGGATGGATCACGTGTTTCGTACGCGGTATCTTCTGTAACCTTATGGTATGTCTAGGTGTGATTGGCAACATGACTGCACGCACAGTATCTGGCCGTGTAGCAATGATGTGGTTCCCAATCTTCATCTTCTTCGCACTCGTATTTGAGCACACAGTGGTAAACATGTTCCTATTCCCACTAGGTATGATTCTTGGCGCTGATTTTGGTATCGCGACATGGTTGAACTTCAACCTTATCCCAACAATCCTAGGTAACATCGTTGGTGGTCTATTAATGACGTGTGTTCCTCTATACCTAACTCATGCTAAAACAGCTCCTTCTCTAGGCGCTAAGTAATTAGATAGTTCTAGGTTAATGAGCAACTAATAATGTGTGTTAAGCCCCAAGCTGTTGATTTGGGGCTTTTTTGATCTTAACACTCTCTACTTTGATAACCGTGCACCTAAGGCGAGCAATGTGTGCTTGATGATGGTGCAAATGTCAGGGTTTTCCAACGTAATAGATTGTTTTGTTATATAAACTTCTATCTTGATTAGAATTAATCGTAAAGTTTTATGGCAACAACTGATAGTCTAAGAAGTAGGGATATTGGTGATTCATACAACGATGAATCGTCATATAGAATTAAGCTTGAAATATAACAAGCTAACTTTCGGAGCAAAGCATGTCAGAAGTATCGCCATCGAATGTTAAAACAGGAAACACAGGATTTGTTTCATTAGTAGGTGCAGGTCCGGGCGACCCAGACTTACTTACGTTAAAAGCGGCACGAGTGATTCAACAAGCAGACGTGTTGGTTTATGACCGTTTGGTATCAAAAGATATTTTGGCGATGGCTAATCCAGAAGCGGAAATGTTGTATGTGGGCAAAAAGCTCGATCATCACTGCGTACCGCAAGATCAGATCAACCAACTATTAGTGACCAAAGCTCAAGAGAACAAACACGTAGTGCGTCTAAAAGGTGGTGACTCGTTTATCTTTGGTCGTGGTGGTGAAGAGTGTGAAACGTTAGCTGAGAATGACGTGAGATTTGAAGTGATTCCGGGCATCACAGCTGCTGCCGGAGCAACGGCTTATGCGGGCATTCCGTTGACGCACCGTGATCATGCACAAAGCGTGCAGTTTATTACAGGTCACTTGAAGAAAGATGGCGAAGATATTGACTGGCAATCTCTTGCTCAGCACAACCATACCATCGTGTTTTACATGGGCTTGAAAGAGAGTCCGAACATTCAGAAGAATCTACTCGATAATGGTATGCGAGCTGACATGCCAGTTGCGATCATCGAAAACGGTACACGCCAAGAACAAAAGGTGTTTAGAGGTGGGTTACGTGGTTTAGCTGACCTTGCGAGCGTCGCAAAGAGCCCAGCGCTGATTGTTGTAGGCAGCGTGGCTCAGCTCCATGAAAAACTTGCTTGGTTTAACAAACAAGCTTGATCGTTTGACCTTCTAATTGGATCTCTAAGCCACTACTGAGTCCATCAAGAATCAAATACTGCAGCGGCTGCCTTGTCGCTGCATTTCTTGTTGGCGCATCGGCATTTCGTCAATGATATTGGTGATCTGTTTCCAATCTGTTTTGCCACTCCATCGGTGCTTCTCTTTCCCGTCTTTACCAATCAAAACAGCGGTATGTGATCCTTTCGGGATCTCGTAAATACTGGTGACTGCTTCTAAGTTAAACTCTTCTTCTAACCAAGTTGGGACTGTGTAACCACTCTCAGCAATAACCATAATGACGACATCTCGTTCGTCCAATTGACAGTTATTGAGCAACACTTCATTCAGAAACTCTTTAACGATTGAATCTTCCTTTGGAGCGAAATAAATCACACTGCGGTGTGGCAAAGGCTTTGAGTGAGAATAAGCGGGGTAGGCGAGTACTGAATTGATGGTTAAGCTCATGATTATTACCGTGCTGATGGTCAGTAGTTTAAGCAAACTAAACCAGCTACCAGAGTTTGATGGTTGATTTAAAGTTTGCATCGCTTTGGTTGTGTCGATGCTTACGATCGAATTGTGTGTTTGTCGGTGCAGCATTGCCAACCTCCCTTTAAAAACTCTAAGCCTGAGTACGATCTGAACGCTACGTAAAGAAGAAGGTGAAGATCAGAACCACCTAAGAAACGCTCAAAACAAATCCACTTACAATAAGCATAGTTAGGATTACGTAAAGACACTTAGCTTTACGCTAAAGATATTAGATTTACGTTAACGATAGCTGGCAGGTTCATTTTTATTGAGTAAAGCGACTCGCATTTTACAATTGAATAGAATAGGGTATACGGAAAATCTAAAGGTATGAATTTATGGAAAACATAGCAATTTTGGTCGACGTTCAGAACGTTTACTACACGACGCGCGACAAATACCGTTCTAACTTCGACTATAACCAGTTTTGGTATGTTGCCACGGAAGGGCGTAACGTTATTGCAGCTAATGCTTACGCAATCTCAAGCCAAGATCCAAAGCAGCGTCAATTTCATCATATACTTCGTGGTGTGGGCTTTAATGTGAAGTTAAAGCCGTTTATTCAGCGTCGAGATGGCAGTGCAAAAGGCGATTGGGATGTGGGTATTGCGTTAGACGCGATAGAACTTGCTGAGACGGT
Source organism: Vibrio sp. 10N.239.311.G01 (assembly GCF_041465805.1). Taxonomy (NCBI): domain Bacteria; kingdom Pseudomonadati; phylum Pseudomonadota; class Gammaproteobacteria; order Vibrionales; family Vibrionaceae; genus Vibrio; species Vibrio sp. 10N.239.311.G01. The sequence goes on along the minus strand of NZ_JBFSRM010000012.1, from coordinate 148,726 downwards.
TGATACGATTGTTTTGGTATCAGGAGACGGTGATTTCGAAATCCTTGTAGAGCGAATCAAAGAGCGCTTTGGCAAGCCTGTTGAAGTGTATGGTGTTCCCGGGTTAACTGCTCAAAATCTTATCGATTCTGCATCAAAATTTGTACCGATTGAAAAAGATTTTCTTCTATAGAGGAAATCGGGCACTTTATAATTGAAATCAATAATAACGATAATTAGAATGCAAACAGTTCTTATTTATCGGTATGTGTAATGTCTCGCGTTTTAGTTGTTGATGATGATATTCAGTTGTGTGAATTACTGGGTGAAGTGTTAGAAAATGAGGGGTATCACGTTGATACTGTTCATTGCGGTGAATCCGCGCTTGAGTTTATTCAATCTCACCCTGTCGATTTGGTTCTACTCGATGTAATGCTTCCGAACCTAAGCGGCATTCAAGTAGCAAGACGTATTTGTCAGCGTTTTGCTACTCCCATTCTTATGCTAACCGCGCTTAACGACGATGCCTCAATGCTCGATGGCTACCAAGCAGGCGCCGACCAGTACATCGCTAAACCTTTCAATGTTCCTGAGCTCCTGACTCGTATAAAGGTGATTTTACGCCGAGTGGGCTTTGAGCGTCAGAGACAATCTTTAGCTTCCTCTAATCACGGCTTGTGTGAACAACTCTCTCGTTTGCCATTAACTGGCACTGAAAAAGACTTGCTTGATTATTTGGTCAAAAATGACGGTATTGTCGTCTCAAAATCTGATCTGCAAATCCATGTACTCAAGAAAGAATTGTGTCCCTTCGATCGTAATTTAGATATGCATATCAGCAATATACGTAGAAAGCTCGTTCAGGCAGGTTTGTCTAAACAACATATAAAAACCGTTCGTGGTAAAGGTTACAGTTACCTAGAGTCGGTCGGAGCATGAGTAAAAAACTGCTGCGTTGCCCTGATTTTATTGCTAAGCGTAAAGACGGACTCACTTTCCAACTGTTCAGTTACCTGACCGTCATTTTGGTGAGTATTTTGATCCTGCAAGGTGTCGCTGAAAGAGCCTTGATGAAAGCGCTGCTTAAAGTCCCAGAATCGGTAAAAGCGGAAATGCTCGACCTTGCTTACCAAGCGAATGTGTTGATCGAAGAAGGGGACATGGATGAACTCGCGGACTGGGGTAATGCTCAGCAGTATTATCTGTTCGTCATTGATAAAGACAATCGTCCGATCACACATCGTCACATGCACCCACATTTTGAATTTAAGCTCAAATACTTAAGAACGTTAGATCACCAACTTAGTGATCGTGTGAGTAAGCCGATCTTCGGCCTACCACTGGATAACGGTAAAACACTGGTTATCCAACTACCGCACCAGTTTCATCCCGCAAAATCTTTTGCGCCATATTCCTATATGCTTAAAGCATTGATTGCATTGGTCGTATTGTCTCTGTTCTCGATTATCATGGCCAAAAGCCTTCAGCAACCGTTGGATAGATTGAGAGAAGCGAGCCGCAGACTGGCTCAAGGTGACTTCACGGTCAGTGTGGTGTCGGAGTTGAACTCCACCACGCGTGAATTCAACGAGCTTGCACACGATTTTGATTATATGACCTTTGAGATTAAATCTCTGGCTGAAAAGCAACGTTGTTTGATTCGTGATGTCTCACACGAGTTAAGAACACCATTAGCAAGGCAAAACCTCGCACTACACCTGCTGCGCAGCAAGGTTGATGATAAAAGCATTGGTTTGCTAGAACGAATGGAAAATGAAACAGAAGAGATGAATAAGCTGGTGGGTGAGATACTTGAATTTAGCCGCTTAGAAACCTCTCGCTATGACTCCAAGTTAAGTTTAATGCACCTTGAGCACTATTGTTCAATGTTGATCGCGCAGATGCAAAACGATTTAAAACCGAATCAAACTTTGATTGGTTCCCTAGAGACGCCGATATCAATGGTGAACGTTGATGAGAGGCTACTGCTTCGAGTCATTGGTAACTTGGTCGGGAATGCCATTAAATACGCGGGTGAGAACGCTCATGTGGTCGTGACGACATACGAACAGGTAATGGATAGACGTTACAGTGTAATATCTGTAGAAGATGACGGTGACGGTATTCCTGATAACAAGATTGCAGGTATATTCGACCCGTTTACTCGTATTGAATCAGCAAGAGACAAACGGTCTGGTGGCTACGGTCTGGGCCTTGCGATTGTTAAAGAAGCGATGGGTGTGATGAATGGACATGTAACTGCTGAGAATAGAGAAGGTGGGGGGCTGAGAGTGAACTTGATGTTCCCAATCGGTGATTAGCTTTCCCTATTGATAATTACCTTAAATTGATAACTGTCCCAACTCAGTAGTACTGACTTAAGCGATACCCAATAAAAACGCCACTGCATCTGCAGTGGCGTTTTTCTTTATGCGCTTTGGTATGGGCTAGGCGTAGCCATTAATTACGCCTTAGCTCGGAGGCAAGAGCGTCAGAGAAACTAGATTATGCCTGTTGGCGCGCTAGCTTAACTTCTTCTTCTTTCTCGCCGGCTGCAGGGTCATTGAAGCGAGACTCATCAAGAGCACCTTCAGACTTCGCCACGATGATAGATACGGCACTATCACCTGTGATGTTTACAGCAGTACGAATCATATCAAGAAGACGGTCAACCCCCATGATTAGAGCGATACCTTCAAGCGGTAGACCAACTTGGTTCAATACCATCGCTAGCATAACAAGACCAACACCAGGGACACCTGCAGTACCAACAGACGCCAGTGTCGCCGTTAGGATAACCATTAGGTAATCACCCATTGAAAGGTCGATGTTGTACGCTTGCGCGATAAACGCCGTCGCAACACCTTGCATGATTGCAGTGCCGTCCATGTTCACAGTTGCACCTAGTGGTACTGTGAAAGAAGCGACTTTGTTGTCTACGCCCATACGGTTCTTAGCCGTTTCCATAGTTACTGGAATTGTTGCGTTCGAAGATGCTGTTGAGAATGCAAACATGATTGCATCTTCCATCTTACGTAGGAACGTAATCGGACTAAGACCTGTGAATCCTTTAAGCATCGCACTGTAAGTCACCAAGCCATGCAACAGCAGGGTACCAGCAAGCACTAAGAAGTATTCTGCTAGGTTCCAAATTGCACCTAAGCCAAGGCCAGAGAACAGTTTCGCCATCAAGAAGAATACGCCGTAAGGAGCAAGGTTCATTAGTAGCGCAACTAGCTTCATGATCACTTCGTTTAGATCAGAGAAAACTGCAGCGATACGTTCACCGGGTTTGCCCGCTGCACTGATTGCGATACCAAACAACACTGCAAATACGATAACTTGTAACGTTTTGCCCTCAGCCATCGCCTGAATAGGGTTGGTTGGGAACATGTCGATGATTACTTGGCCCAGAGAAGGGGCATCCGCTGATTTGAAAGAGCTCGCAGCAGTAAGATCCGCACCAGCTCCAGGTTGGAACAGGTTACCGATAGTTAATGCTAGAGTGATGGCAACGGCAGTAGTACCGATATAAAGTGCAAGCGTTTTGCCACCCATACGGCCAAGAGTTGATAAGTCTTTAAGAGAACTTGTACCGCACACTAGTGAAACGAAGACTAGAGGCACAACAAGCATTTTTAAACTGGCGACAAAGATTTGTCCGCCCACTTCAAAGAGTCCGTTAACGATGTAGTTGTTAACAAATCCGTTGTCTGCAAAAAGGGATTGAATGGCGAATCCCGTTAATATACCTACGACCATACCGAGGATTACTCGACCAGTCAGAGACATAGGTTTCTTGGTATTCATTTAGAACACTCCTTATTATTTATAACTTTGATACCTTTTCAAAGTGAGCAGGAGATTAGCAGTCGGATAATCAATTCGAAAAACAAAAAATGAGTTTGGAATTATAGATGTGATCAAAATCACTGATAATTGTGTAAATTAAACAAATAAAAACAAAATAATTCACTATTAATTTACATCTATCGAGGTTTTTATACATAAATTTGTCGTTTCAAAGGTAGTAAATAAGAAGAGATGATTTTCTTATCAATCTTCACGTCTTCAATTGACTGAACAAATACCGTTGTTTCAAAAAATTCGGTGAAGATAACCAGTCGATTTACGTCCATGAGCCTTAATTATTTGTATTGAATGGTTTTGTTGAACTCCTCAAATATGACTCACCGACAGGCCTTTACAAAACTTTACGAATGCAAAGAATGTAAATTTAATGCAAATGGTAATAGTTATCACTTATATTCACTCCCGAAATAATTCAGTGGTACCGGCAACGGTTCAGCGAACACATCGAATAAATAACAAAGTGTTCGTCTAAAAGAATAAAAGCGGAGTAAAGGACATGTTTTCAAAGAGCCCATTGGCTTTAGTGATCGGCGCAGTATTAGCTTCACCAGCAGTATTGGCAGAAACAGTAAAAACAGACGAGCATATGGTTGTTGAAGGTCGTGACTACGGTTATAAAGCCGACACGAACACAACAGCAATGCGCATGGAGGCGACTCAATTAGAGACTCCGGGACAAGTTTTAGTAATCGATGAGCAAATCATCGATGAACAGCGTGCAACAACGCTTGGTGACGTGCTTAAGAATGACGCGAGTGTAAGTGCTGGCGGTACAAGCCGTAACCGTGAACGTTTCTCTCTACGTGGTTTCTCGGTAGAAAGCTCTTCGGGCTTCCTTAAAAATGGCCAGCAACATTGGTCTCACTACCGTCAACCAATCGAACTGCTAGAGCGTGTTGAAGTACTAAAAGGACCTTCTGGTCTTCTTTACGGTATTTCTGCACCAGGTGGTTTGATCAACATGGTAAGCAAAAAGCCAACTTACGATACGCAAGTAAGTGTTAGCCAAGATATTGGTTCTAATGACCATTCTCGTACAACGGTAGACGTAAGTGGCGCTTTGAACGACGCTGAAACTCTACGTGGTCGCGCGATTCTATCTAAAGAAAGCTACGGCTCTTGGAGAACTTATGGTGACGGAACTGAACCACAAACAGAACGTTTTGTTGGTGGTGTATTCGTTGATTACGATGTAACTGAAGACGTGACAGTTTCTGTTCATTACGACAAAACTAACGACGAAGGTAGCGTAGATTCTGGCGCTTTATACACGCTAGACGGCAACCGAGTAGGTAGCGACAAGCACATCTGGGATGCACAGTGGTCACAGATCGAGAATGATGTTGAGAACGTTGGTTTTGATATTGCTGCTAACCTGACTGATACATGGTCATTAAAAACAGGTTTCAACTACCAAGATTTCGAACGTATTGATATGGAAAGCTACCCAAGCTTTTCAAATATGAATCCTGATGGTACGGGCACCGTGACTCAAGGCGGTAACTACCGTCATGATAAATGGCGTTTCAGAACGGCTTACGTTGATCTAACAACAACCGCTGATCTTGCGGGCGCAGAGCACCAACTATTATTCGGTGCTAATTGGTTAGGCTACAGCTATTACCGTGGTATGGATCGTTTCAGCAGCGGCGAATACGCGCCAGATGCAACGGTACCAGCACCGTCAGTGGGTCCAACATCGCTAGGCAAGATGAGCACTTACGATACTTGGGGTTTCTACATTCAAGATCTGATTACTATCAATGACGAATGGCAAGTTCTTGCGGGCGCTCGTTTCGACCGTAAAGTAAGTGATGGCGTTGCAGAAGAAAACGTAGCACCTAAGCTTGGCCTGATTTACCACCCGGCATCAAACGGTAGCATTTACGCTTCTTACTCTGAAAGCTTTGAACCACAAGGTGTTGTCTCTAGCGGTAGCCGTAACTACACCAACGATGGCGAACTTCTTGATGCCGCGACGGGTGTTTCTTACGAAGTCGGTACTAAGTGGGAGCTGATGGACGAACGTCTATTCGTTTCTGGTGCGGTATTTGATATTACCCAAGAAAACATCTCAATGGATGTAGAAGACACTTCATCAGGCGATTGGACGAAGACACAAGGTGGCGAACAAGTTCACCGTGGCGCTGAGTTAGCAGCGCAAGGCTTTATCTCCGAAAAATTCTCTATGTCTGGTTCTGCAATGTACTTAGATGCTGAAATCACGAACCATGAAACGTATGAAGGTAACCGTCCAGTTGACGTACCTGAGTTTGCAGCAAGCGTTTGGTCTACCTATGCAGCAACAAACGAAGTTGATGTGAACCTAGGTCTTATCTACGAAGGTTCTCGTTACGGTGACAGTGCGAACACTTTCAAGAAAGATGGCTATGCACGTGTAGATATGGGTGCTGCATACACGCTTAAGTACGACGATTCTCTTGATTTCGTAGCGCGTCTAACAGTCGAGAACGTATTTGATAAAGAATACCTAGCGGGTGGCGGTTCAACATCTTCAAACCACCAATTTGCTGAAGACGTAGTAATCGGCGAAGGCCGTAACTACATGGCGACTTTACAGGTAAAATACTAATTTGTTAGTAGGGTACTATTGTTAGCCTAAATACTAAGGGGAAAGTTTCGGCTTTCCCCTTTCGTGATTCTGCTATTCAGTAAAATATCCCTAGTAATGCGAGTGACTTTTAATGATAATGAGAGTGCTTATCAATAATAGTATTTATCAATAAAATGTATTTGACCTTCTTCTATAGTAAATGACTACAATTATGAATCTTTTAAAAACTAGCCTAGCGCTTGCCATCAGTTTGGTTGCAACGTCTTCTATGGCAAACAGCTTGGATCAAGCTCAATCAATTCAAAACAAGACCAATAACGCGTCGGCTTCGAGCCAAAAGGTTATTGATAAAAGCTCACAAGCGACTTTAATGCTGCAAGCTGAGATTGAGCGTCTGCAAGAAGAAGTTAAAAACCTAGAAATCTATCACGATCACCTTGCTGCATTAGTTGAGAGCCAAAACCAAGAAGCTCAAAGCATTGAAGAGCAGATCGAAGAAATCAAATACACACGCCAAGGTGTTGTGCCATTGATGTATCAAATGATCGATGGTCTTGAACAGTTGGTAGAGAAAGACGTGCCGATTAAGAAAGAACAGCGTCTAGAAAGAGTAGAAAAGCTACAAGCAATGATGACTCGTGCTGACGTAAGTGACGCTGAGAAATACCGCCGTATCCTAGAGGCATACCAAATCGAGATGGACTACGGCATTAAGTTGGGTGTTTACCAAGGTCGTGTCGCATTGGCGAGTGATAAAACAATCGAGGCAGATGTTCTGCACCTAGGTCGTATCTCTTTGGTGGCTCGTAACCTAAATGGCAGCCAATATTGGTCTTGGAATCAAACACAAAATCAGTGGCAAGAGCTAGATTCTTCAATGAAATCTGAGCTAGATAAAGCTTACGACATTGCAAGCCAACAAGCGGCGCCAAGCCTAATTACTTTACCTGTTTCTTTAACTGTTGCGGAGGTTAAGTAATGAACTTAAAGCCATTAGCAGCATTGCTTTGCATTACATCACTTTCATTTTCAGCTTTCTCTGCATCAGATACGACGGCTCAGCTCGTTAATAAAGCAAAATCAGAGAGTCGAACTCAAGCTTCTCACAACGTAGTGCGTGAAGCTGATTTCAAAAAGACAGAACAAGAACTGAAAGCGATCAAAGCTCAGCTTGAAGCGAAGCGTACGTCTATCCAAGGTGCGACAGATGTTCTGACTCAAACGTTCAGTGATAACGAAAACAAGCTTGCTCGCTTAGAAGAGAAGCTGCGTTTAGAAACCGGTAGCTTAGGCGAGCTGTTCGGTGTCGTTCGTCAAAACGCAAAAGAACTCGGCGCAGAGCTTAGCTCAACCGTGAATAGTGTTGATCGTGCTGAACACACTGCAACTGTTGATCAAATCATTGATGCTAAATCACTGCCTTCAATGCCACAGCTGACCGGTTTGTGGATGAGCATGGTTGAGCAGATTCAAGCGAGTTCAGAGCTTAGCAAATCTCAAATTGCATTCATTAATGGTGAAGGCAATACAAACAAGGTTGACGCTTACCGACTAGGTTCGATTGGTCTTGTGACAGAGCAAGGCTATGTTAGCTGGAACACTCAGCGTGAAGATGCGATCGCTTACCTTAAGCAACCACAAAATGGTCCAACGTTAGCGTCACTTTCTTCGTTAGCGAATGGTGAAGTATCTAACGTGGTTGTCGATCCTTCTCGCGGGTTTATGCTAGAGCAATTAGCACTTACGCCAAGTTTAACTGACCGTCTACAAGCGGGTGGTGTGGTTGGTAAAGTGATTCTTGGCCTACTAGCTATTGGTCTAATCATCGCATTAGTTCGTGGTGTCTCTCTTGCTATCGCACGCCAGAAAATTCGCGCGCAACTTAAGAACCCTGAGCAAGCGGGTGATAACCCACTAGGTCGTGTTCTTGCGATGTACAACAAGGAACAAAACCAAACGGTTGAAGCGTTAGAGTTGCGACTTTTAGAAGCGGTAGTTGATGAGCAGACTCACCTAGAGAAAGGTCTATCGATGCTTAAGCTATTGGCGGCACTAGCACCAATGTTGGGCCTTTTAGGTACAGTAACCGGCATGATCGAAACATTCCAAGTGATCACTCAGTTTGGTAATGGCGACCCTAAAGTTATGGCGGGTGGTATCTCGATGGCGCTTGTAACTACGGTACTTGGTCTGGTTGCGGCAATGCCTCTTCTACTGGCACACAACATTCTTAGCACTCAAGCAGAAAACATTCGCAATATTCTTGAGAAGCAAGGTATTGGTCTTGTTGCTGAGCAGGCTGAAAAGACCGTTGAATCAAACGCTGTTGTTTCACCAGTTGGGACTGCTGCGTAATGGATATTTTGTCGGCTTCTCTATTACCAGCGAGTTGGTTAACGAGTGACTGGCTGCTGTCTTTATCAAGCTTTATGGAGCAGGGCGGTTTCGTCCTGTGGTGGCTAGCGGCTGTTGTCCTAGTGTATTGGGTGCTTGTGGTAGAACGTGTGCTTTATCTTGCGTTCTACTTTCCTAAGCAACGCCAAGCTTGGATAGCGAAATGGCATGAAAGAGAAGATCACTCTTCTTGGCATGCCAAAGCCATTCGTGAAGGTTGGTTAGGGCAAGCGAGTATCTTGCTTAACCAAAACTTGAATTTTATTAAGCTGTTAGTCGCTATTTGCCCGATGTTGGGCTTGCTAGGCACTGTAACCGGTATGATCTCTGTTTTTGATGTTATGGCGACACAAGGCAGCAGTGACCCTAAATTGATGGCTTCAGGTATCTCGTTAGCAACACTGCCAACCATGGCAGGCATGGTTGCAGCGTTAGCGGGCATGTTCGTTCACGCTCGCTTAGCGAAAGTATGTAACCGCTTAGAATTGAAATTAGAAAAATCTTTAAGGAGTCAACGATGAGACTCGGTCGACGTCATTCTAAAAACGAAGAGGCTCAAATAGACCTTACTTCGATGCTTGATATTGTCTTTATCATGCTTATTTTCTTTATTGTGACCAGTTCATTTGTTCGTGAGTCAGGGGTGGAAGTCAATCGCCCACAAGCTTCTAACGTAGTAAGCCAAAAGGATGCAGGCATCTTTGTTGCGATTACTTCTGCAAACGACATTTTCATCGACAAGCGTGTCGTAGATGTTGAACGTGTCCAAGCGACGTTAGAGCACTTGTTGCTAGAACAACCTGATGCTTCTTTGGTTATTCAAGCGGATGAACACGCTTACAACGGTACTGTTGTTAAAGTGATGGATGCCGCGAAAGGTGCAGGTGTTAAAAACATTGCGCTTGCTGCTGATAAGCGATGATCTTGGAGGATCTTCATAAATGATTCGCCTATTTCTTGCTTTACCGCTAGCGGGCGCGTTGGGCTTAGCGCTGTTTTCTTTCATGGCTTGGATGGTCGATAATGGCCACCAACGTTCACCAGACGATAGCGAGACGTTAAGTTTCAACATGGTAATGGTGGAACAAGAACAAGAAGTTCAAAGAAGACAACGCGCAGTCCCTGAAAAACCAGAAATGCCAGAGCCGCCACCGGAAGCGCAAACGTCTCAGTCACAAGCTGAAGTTACGCCTCTGAATTCGATGTCTTCTTTGCCTTCATTGGATTTGAACACATCCATTGATGGCTTAGCGATTAACGCACCGACATTCTCTGATTTTGGGTCAAACCAACAAGCAATGCCTTTGTATCGAGTAGAGCCTCGTTATCCAGCGAAAGCGCTTAAGCGTGGAGCTGAAGGGCATGTGATTATGTCTTTTACTATCGATGAAACGGGACGTCCAATTGACATTCAAGTCACTGACGCAAACCCACGTCGTATGTTTGAACGTGAAGCGATGAGAGCACTTAAAAAATGGAAATATCAACCGAAAGTCGTCGATGGAAAAGCGATAGCTCAGGTTGGTCAAACCGTGAAACTAGAGTTTAAGTTGGCAAAATGATGAAACATATATGGATATTAGTGGGCTTGTTGTTAATGCCCCTTACAACACAAGCGCAAGAGCTATCTCAATATACTGCCATTCGTGTTCAAAAGGCGCATAAGCTTGCTCAAGATGAACAGGTTAAACAGGCGATTGATGTACTCGCAGGCTTGGAGCTTTCTAAAGGTTACGACAAAGCATACGTAGCTCGTATGTTGGGTGTGTTTTACTGGCAAGATGGCAAAACTGACGCGGCGATTAAGCAGCTCACTTATGCCGTCGATACGAATTTGTTAGTCGATGAGCAAGCTTGGATAACGAAGCGTATGCTGGCTGATTTGTTGTTGAACGATCAGCAGTTTAAAAACGCGCTTCCGCACTACTACGAGTTAGTGAAAACAGCGCCTGAAAAGGAAAAGAAAGACACGCTTTGGATGCGAATTGCACAAGCTGAATACCAAATTGAAAACTGGTCGAAAGTCCTAGTGGCCATCGGTAATCACGACAAGTTCAATTCAAAACCAGAGTTATCACCTCTATCGCTAAAACTGGGCGCACAGCTTCAGTTAAAGCAGTGGAAACAGTCGATTCCTACACTGGAAAGCTTGATTGAACTTCAACCCGAGAAAGATAACTGGTGGCGTCAACTGGTTGGTATTCAACTTAGGTTAGATCGTAATCGTGATGCATTGAACACGTTAGCACTGGCTGATCTACAAGGTGTTGAGCTGAAGAACTCAGATCGCCGCTTGTTAGCGCAGCTTTACGCGAAACGTGGCATTCCAGAGCGCGCAGCACAAGAAATTAGTAAGTTAGATGATGCGAACAGCGATGTTCAACTTCTGGCTGAGCAAGCAACCTACTGGCAGTTAGCGAAAGAGTGGGACAGTGCTATTGAAGTGTGGACGTTAGCGTCTAGAAAAGACACGCAATATCATTGGAATGTGGCTCAGTTACTGGTTCAACAAGGTTACTACGATCGTGCTCTGGTTGTTTTGGATAAAGTGAAAGACAAGAACAAGCAAGCTGATGTTGCTTTAGCGAAAGTACGTTCATGGTACAAGCTAAAGAATCTTGATAATGCTCTTGCTCAAGCGAAACGTGCGAACAACATTGAGCCTTCTTCTGAAGCAAAAGGTTGGATTAAATATCTGACTCAGCTAAGAACAGTGAGTGATAACGGCAACGTCTAACCTCTGATAGCAATACAGAAGACAAGAGAAAGTAATATAGAGAAAAGGGTGTCATTTGATGGTTCAAATGACACCCTTTTTAATTTTGGCGGTTAAAGCTTTTTGAACTTTATCGTTCCAATGCGGCAGTTAAGGCTCGCACATCGTGCCGCTGGACGTAGCACTTTGAATCACGCCGCTGGTATCAGCAACCCAATTAATGGTGCAGTCACGATAAGGGTTTTTGAATGCGTGTACTGTATAACCATTGTCTAACGGTTTCTTGGTTTCAATCCAAGCATAGTTTCGAGACGCCCAAAAACTGATAGGGCGTGACCGTTCGGTGAGATAACGTTCTTGTACATCGGTTATGTCTGAACCGATGTATTCTTGAATATGTTCTTCCGTGCTGATTATTTGGCTAGTGCACGCCGTCACTAGCGCAGCAAAAGCCAAAACAAAAATACGCATTTCAAATCCTTTTAAGCTTCATTAGCTATCATCAAACCAGTGATCAAATAGTCCCAACTTTCTATCCTTAAAGCTACGACTGTTACCTTAAACCCATCTCAATCAAGCATGTTGAGATTGAGCTTTTTTGAGCTTTGACCCTGTTATCAATAACCTCTAATAAAACGAATCAAATCCCTTTAGTACACGTTAGCAAGAATATGCATACAGTTCGATTACTTCCCATGTAATGTTATGTAAATTTTCTTACGCCGCTCGGCAAACGTAAACAATGTAAATTGAATGCCAATACGAATGATTATCAACTAAATTGTCGCCATAAAATTTATAGGTATTGGTTTGTATGTCGTTAAAAAGTAGGGCGGTTCAGTCATGGTCTCGTCGACTTCATGTTTATATTTCTATGGCTCTTCTGTTCGTGGTTCTTTTCTTCTCAGTGACAGGTATAACCCTTAACCGACCTGAGTTATTTGAATCAAGCCAACCCAATATCCAACGCTCTACGCTAACGCTTCCTACTAGTTTATTTACGATCCAAGACGGCCGTTTAAAAGCTGACGAGACAGCCTTTGAAACGTTTCTGTTTGAAGAAGCTAACCTCTCCGGCGTTCCTTCAGGTTTGGACATCTACGCAGAGATCGAAGACGGTGAGTTGCTCATCGGTGAAGTGTCTATGGACTTCAAAGGACCGGGCTACAACGCTTCCGTGTTTGTTGACGTTACGTCTGAATTTGTAGAAGTCGAAACCACGAATTACGGCGTTATCGCATTGTTGAACGATCTGCATAAAGGTCGTAACAGCGGTGAAGTATGGAAATGGTTTATCGATATCACTGCGCTACTGATGATCTTCTTTGTGCTTACTGGCGTGTGCTTACTGTTACCTAAGAAAAAAACACTCAATACCTCCATTAAATGGACGGTGTTTGGGTCTGCAATCTCACTTGCTATCTATTTTGTCGCCGTACCTTAACCCTTAATTAGCTTGATGAAGTGGGTTGATGAATCAGCTTGAAGAACGAATTAAAGGTTAAACGGATTTAAAAGGTTGTTAAACATGAAAAAAATGAACTGGAGCAAGGCGCTTCTTGCTTTATCTCTTTTGCCAAGCCTAGGTATGGCACAAGCGATTCCTGATACGGCAAAACTTGATGTGAGCTTCGAGCTTCCAAAGATTGATACCTCTATGTATGCGCGTCCCTATGTGGCGGTGTGGGTAGAGAACAGCGAACGAAAGTCAGTGAAAACCATTGAACTTTGGGTCGGTAAAGATGAATGGCTGAAAGATCTACGCAGCTGGTGGAGAAAGGTTGGCCGTTACGATCGTGTTCTTGTTGACGCTGTGACATCCGCAACGCGTCCAGCTGGCAAGTACCGTTTCGCTTGGGATGGTAAGAGTGATGATGGCCAAGCACTAGAACAAGGCGAGTACACGGTTCATATCGAAGTGGTTCGTGAACATGGTGGCCGTAACTACCTTCGCCAAAAAGTATCACTCACAGATTCAAACGTATCTTACGAATTAAAAGCAACGGAAGAGACGGGTGAAATCACCCTGAACTACATCGCTAAATAGTAAGTGCGAACAGTAAAACCAAGCTGAACAGAATAGACAGTCGTCATCGTAGGCTCAGATAGAGCGACACGGCTAACAATTATAAATAATGGAATTGAACATGATGAAACAGACAAAAATCAAAGCACTTGCTCTAGCGGGTGTGATGGCATTCGGCCTAGCAGCAACGACAACGGCACAAGCTCACCCACGTTGGATTTTGCCATCTCACTTCACTGTATCTAAAGAAGGTGGTGATTGGCTAACGTTCGACGTTACTGCGTCTCATGGTACGTTTGTTTTTGATAAGCCTGCTGGTAGCGAAAATGCTCATGTCATCATGCCTGATGGTCGCAGCGAGCGTCCTAACTTTGTTATTCGCGGGAAGCGTCGTTCAATCTTCGATTTCTATTTTGAAGAAGAAGGTACGCACAAAGTTGCGATTAACAACGAGCCTTCTTACTACACGCAATACAAAGCTGGCCGTCGTGATACCGTGAAGTGGATTAAAGCGAACAAGGCTGAGCGTGACTCAGTTCTGCCTGAAAAATCACGTGACGTGGTAACGCAGATCAGCTTCACTCGTGCAGAAAGCTACATCACGGTAGGTAAGCCAACGGATTCAGTGTTCAAAATTGAAGGCAAGCTTCTAGAAATGAAGCCTGTGACACACCCTTCAGATATCGTTGAAGGCGAACCTGTGACATTCCAGTTCTTCTACAACGGTGAAATCCAGAAAGACGTGAAAGCGGAGATTACTCGTGAAGGTACGCTTTACCGCAACCACCAAGAGCAGATTGATGTGGTGAGTGATGAGAACGGTGAAATCACGTTTACTCCAGACGTAGCAGGTCGTTACGTAATGAAAGCGAACTACAAAGGTGAGTTGATTGACAACCCACTGGCAGACAAAGCAAGCGCGAACGTTCACCTAACGTTCGAAGCGCTGCTTCAATAGTCTGTGATATCGGGGCTAGATCCCTGATTAAGAATCAAAAAAACTTAAGGGCTCATTTGAGCCCTTTATCGCTCAGTTTACTTCTGAGAATTTGCACTGTGGCTAGGGTACGAACCATGACAATAAAAACAAAACTTAACGCTTTAATGACTCCTTGCTTAGCATTGGGACTTGGTTTCGCTGCATTACCTGCGCAAGCACACTTTCCACTGATGAGCTGCTGGTTTGAAGGTAAGACTGTTGCTTGTGAAGCGGGTTATTCGGATGGCAGCAAAGCGATTGATTACGCAGTTGAGATGTACGATTACGAAGACAACTTGATTGCAAAAGAGATGACAGATAAACGTTCTATCGTTGAATTCCCACATCCTGACACTGAGTTCTACCTTGTGTTCGATTCAGGTCATGAGTTTCCAGTTGAAGTTGATGTTGTAGAGATCAGTGAAAAATGATGATTCAAAGCGTACGTGCTGATACGGGCGGCAGAGAGGGCAAATGGGTAGGACTGATCATTGTGTTCATCCTTTGCTTTGCAACTGTCGCAATCCCATTTAATCAGGCTGAATCCCACGTTAAAGCAGTGCTTGATCATCAAATTCTAGTGACTGATGTTGAACAAGAAAACTTGGCGATGCTATCAGAGCTGCGTTTAGCGCATGAAGAAATCCGTGACCTGCGCATGGACTCAGATGGTGAATGGCCGAGTGTTGCATCACTTAAAGATGAATGGGTTGCCCCGTTTGTAGAAGATCAGAGTTGGAAGCGCAAAGGTTCTCATGCTTGGGTACTGGACGAGCGTGGTTATTACTTTTCTACTCCAAGTGAACAAGCTACGCCTACCGATCATGGTTTTGCGGATTCCTTTATTTTAAATGCGAACAGCGTTTCTCCTGAAATCTGGATCTTCTTGGGCGGTGTAGCGAAACAGCCCGCTACTTTTGACCAACACACGCTAGAGTCTACGGGTTGGAAAATGGTCGTGAACGAATCAGAAATTGAACAGCATCATGAAAGCGATGCTCACTAATAATAAGAGAATTACTATGCGAATTATGACTCTGTTCATGTCGTTATTAGCGGTGTTCATGGCACCCAATGCATTGGCAAAAGAATATAAGATCGACAGCAACAAGCTGACGATTGGTATCACGCTTCAACCTTACTACAGCTACGTAAAAGCAGTAGTAGGCGACAAAGTGAACATCCTTCCTTTGGTTGATGCCGGCTTTAATCCGCATAACTACTTGCCACAACCGAACGACTTGAAGAGATTGAGCCAGATGGACGCCATCGTGGTAAACGGTATTGGTCACGATGACTTCGCGCTTAAAGTGATTTCAGCCGCGCAACGTGATGACCTAGTCGTGATCGAAGCAAACAAAGAAGTGCCTCTACTTCCTGCTCTTGGTCAGTCTGTTGGTCAAGGTGCCGTTAACCCACATACCTTTGTTGGGCTTTCGACAACAATTCAAAAGGTTTACACCATCGCGAGTGAGGTCTCTAAGCTCGACCCTGACAACGCGGCTTTTTATCGTAAGAATGCACGTAAATACGCAAAGCAATTTCGCTTTATGAAGCGCGATGCGATGTTGTCATTAGGTGAGTTAGATACTTCAGGTATGAAGGTCGCGACTACACATAATGCTTATGGCTACATCCTTCAAGAGTTTGGTGTGGATGTTGCGGCAGTAATCGAGCCTGCACACGGTGTTGAACCAAGTGCTAGTCAACTGCAAGAGACGATCGAGAAGATCCGCGCATCAGGCATTGATGTTCTGTTTTACGAGTTAAACATGCCAAACCGTTTTGTTGACACAATTGAAGCGGAAACAGGCGTTCAGCTTTATCGTTTTTCTCACATGACGCACGGTGAATATGAAGACGATAAAGTCGAAGTTGAGATGAAGAAGAACCTAGAGACGTTAATCGAAGCCATGAAATTTGCGGCGGCGAACCAAGCTAAAAGCGGGAACGCATAATGTTAGGTCCATCAATCTCAATTAATAAACTCGGTCTGCAATACGATAACAACGTAATTCTTGATGATATCTCGCTCGAACTTAAGGCGGGCGAGTGCCATGTAATCATGGGGCCAAACGGCGGTGGTAAAACCTCTCTGCTACGCTCTGTTCTTGGTTTGACGCCTTTCTCTGGGCAAATCAATATTCATTGGCCAGAAAAGCCAAGTATCGGTTATGTTCCACAAAAAGCGACCTTCGAATCGAGCTTGCCTTTGACGGTCATGGATTTCGTGTTGCTTAACCAAACTCGAATTCCGCTATTTTGGCGTCGTAAGTCTAAGCAATTGGATCTTGCACTCGCGCAATTGGATCGAGTGGGTATGGCGACACGTAGCGATCGCCGTATGGGACAGTTGTCGGGTGGTGAGCAGCAACGTGTGTTGTTTGCTCAAGCGCTATTGGATAACCCAAGTCTATTGGTGTTGGATGAACCAACGACCGGTATGGATGAACAGGGCGTTCGTTATCTTGAATCGCTGATTCGTGAATGTGTTGACGAGGGTCGCACGATCCTTGCGGTTCACCACGATGTAACCGCAGTACGTCGCCTTGAAGCCAATGTACATGTTGTGAATCGATTCTTGGTTGATAGTGGTCCACACGAACAGGTACTACATCCAAGTAAGATTGAAAGCTTATTCCAGCATTACAGCAGTGGTGCTGCGATGAACAAACCGAAGGAGGTTGCGTAATGGATTGGCTACGACAACTTGCCGTAAGTGGTGTTGAAGCGGGTTGGTTATCTGGCAGCTTCATGTATGCGTTCATGGTCAATGCACTGGTTGCTGCATTGTTACTGGGCCCGTTACTAGGTGGCCTGGGTACTTTGGTGATTGCTAAGCGTTTGGCTTTCTTCTCAGAAGCCGTCGGCCATGCAGCGTTAACCGGTATCGCTATTGGTGTTTTGCTTGGCGAGCCACCAGAAAACCCAATTATTGGTCTGTTTAGCTTCTGTATGATCTTCGCGCTGCTTCTTCACTTTGTAAGAAACAGGACCAACGTTCCATACGATACCTTAGTGGGTGTTTTCCTTGCGCTAGCGTTGGCTGTGGGTGCGGCGTTACTGATGTATGTTGCTCGTAAGATCAATATCCACATGCTTGAAAACGTACTGTTTGGCTCGATTCTTACGGTAACAGACCAAGACTTAGCGATTCTCGCAGGTAGTTGCGCGATCATCATCTTGCTCTTGATACCGACATTCAACCGCATTCTCCTGACTTGTATCAGCCCTGATATAGCTAAGGTTCGTGGTTACAACACCAGCTTTTACGATTACTTGTTTGTCATGATGATCACCTTAGTGACAATTGCGGCCGTGAAGATCGTAGGTGCAGTTCTAGTGGGTGCGTTATTGTTGATTCCAGGTGCGACCGCTCGATTGTTAACTAAACGTATGGGGAGCTTTGTTCTCTTGTCGGCATTACTCGCAACCATCGCATGTTTGGTTGGAACCGTGTTGCCTATGGAACTCAAACTGCCAGTGCCATCGGGCGCTTCAATCATCATCGTTTCTGCAACGTTTTTCCTAGCAGCAACGCTATACCGAATTGTAAGAAAGGCGTAATCATGACTTGTTTAATGAATCGTATCGCTAGCTCAGTAAAAGCAACGGCTCAAGTGAGTGTACTTGGTAGTGTATTAATGGCTGGTTCTGTGATGTCACTGAACGTGAATGCAGAAGACATCCTAACCAGTACACCTGTGACTTATGCATTGGCGACAGAGCTAACCAAAGGCACGGACATTACGACCGAATATCTACCACCTAAGCGCTACGGTATTGACCGTCTGCCGAATTGGTTTGGTACCAAGGGTGCGAGTAAAGTGCTTCAATCGGGTGAAAAGGCGACCGTTGCGGTAACGTTGTCATCGATCTGGCAAGCCGACCCTACGTTTGTATACGCAAGACAAAGCAATATCCGTTTAGTTGAGGTTGATGCCGCTCAAGCGATTACACCGCGTGCACAAGGCGTTGCTGCGCTTACATTGTCGAATGGTGATGTGTCTAAATACGCATGGTTAAACCCGACCAACTTAACACGTATGGCGGCGATTGTGGCTGACGACTTTAAGTTGTTGTGGCCTGCGCAAGCTGAAACGATTGATAGCAACTTACAACGTGTGATGTTGGATGTTCGTGAACTGATCAACAAGCAGCAAGCAGTATTGCTCGACAATGACGTAGATTCAGTATTGTTGCTTTCAGAAAGTTTGGAAGATTTCGCTTCAGGTAGTCAACTGTTTGTTGAAGAGCGTATATTCAAAGCTGAACTGGAATGGACAGAGCAGGACAAAGCCAAGCTTAAAGAGATGTTTTCGGAAGATGATGCTCTATGGTTAGTTACAGCGAAAAAGCCAAGCAACTTGATTAAATCATTGGTACCGAATGAGCGTATCTTGGTAGTGGATTCTGTTGATCGTTGGGGCAGAGCGGGAATCAACGCAAAAGCACCGTTTGCCCGTTGGGAAGTGCAGCCATTCAAAGGCTAACCAGCGCGATTAAAAATGGTAGGATCAAAAAAGCAGCCCAATTTGAGGCTGCTTTTTTGTTCTTGTCTGTTGGCTCTGAAAAGAGTGTCAGACAAGAGGACTGCGAGTATAAACTTACTCTGCAGCTTTTGTCTCTTCAGCTTCAACAGTTGCTTCTACTGAACCTTCAGCTTGCTCTTGAGCTGCTTTCGCTTGTTCTTCAGCTTCCATTTTTGCACGGTCAGCTTTAGAGATGTAGCGAGGCTTGTTGCTACTATGCAGTTTAGAATTCGCCTGTTTCTGCTTCTTTTTTAGAATTTGATTGATTTTTTTCTTACGGTTCATTGCTGCATAGCCTTGTATTTAGTTTAGGCGGTGGAGGATAATCATTTTAGCTCTAGAACTCAATATTTACATGGTATTCAGCAAGGAAAATATCACTATGCAGTCAGTCGAGACCGAACGTTTAAGATTAAGAATGATCACACCTCAAGATGCGGCGTTTATTCAACGACTATACAGCTCAGAAGATTTCCTGCGTTACATTGGTGATAAGGAAATCAACAACACTGAAAAGGCTGTCGAGTACATTGAAAACAACATTCTTAAGATGCATGAAGAGAAGGGTGTCTGTTTGTTGATGGTTGAAATCAAAGAAACTTCAACGCCAATTGGTATCTGCGGATTAATAAAAAGAGACACCTTAGCGTCGCATGATATTGGCTACGGGTTTGCTCCTGAGTTTTATGGTCAAGGCTTTGCCCAAGAAGCCGCGGAGGCGATAATTGAACAAGCTAAGCAGAATGCTGATATCGATCATTTAGTTGCCATCACTACCTCTGATAACATTCGAAGTATCACACTACTGACTAAGTTAGGCTTTGTGTTCGAGCGAGTTGAAGATGTGATAAGCGAAAGCGTTAATCTCAACCTGTACGGTTTCTCATTAGGTAATTAAAACATGTTCCAACATAACAATATTCTACAAGGTGAGCTCGCAACGGAGTACAAAACCGTTATTGCGATGGTGCACATCTATTGCAAAGATCACCACGGTGAAGTTCGTCAGAATAACGCGTTATGTGAGGAGTGTGAGCAACTGTTGCGTTACGCCGAAACACGACTGGATAGATGTCCTTATGGCGAAGCAAAACCGACCTGTAATAAGTGTCCGATTCATTGCTATAAACCAGACCCGAAAGAGCAAATGCGATTGGTGATGCGCTATGCCGGGCCAAGAATGCTACTTAAGCATCCGATATTAGCGATTCGACATCTGATTCATGAGAAACGGAAAGTGCCTGAAAAGCCGTTGCCGAATGTGTCGAACCGCCATATCCGAATGAACAAGAAGTAAGTGGCGCTTTAAAGTAATTTCTAAAGAAATGCAAAAGGTCTGATTTCTCAGACCTTTTTTATGTAGATACGTTTTATCTAAGTTTGAATATAGCCAGGTAACTGAAACTTACGCCGCTTGAGGCTCTTCGTAGGTCACCGTTAGGTTGTTGATCCAGCGTCGGCTCAAGTAACGGTGTGAACAGATGGTCAATTTCACGACTTCTTCTACCAACATTAGACCATAGATGTATTTAAAGTCCCATTCAGCGACAAACGCGCCGTAAACACATACTGGAATGCCCACCATCCACATCGCGATGAAATCCATGCGAAGGCAGAACGCATTATCACCACCAGCACGAATAATACCGTTAATGATCACCATGTTGAGCATGCGAATCACGACCGCAAAGCACATGATCATCATCGCAGGTGAAGCAAGCGGGTATAAAGCGTCTTTGGTCAGGTTTAACCATGACAGAACGTGCTCTTTACCCATAAACAATAGCAAGCCTACAACCGCACCAAAACCAACCACGGCTTTGATGAACGTCAGACCCATACTCATAGCGTCATCAAACTCATCACGACCGAGTGAGTGACCAAGCAACACGGAACACGCTACAGAAATACCAAAGAATATCGAGTAACACAGCGACTCAAAAGGCGCGAGCATAGAGAACACAGCAAGTTCCGTTGTGCCCATGTGACCGAAGATCATTTGGTATGCCATAGTACCCATTGCCCATAACACGGCATTCATCGTTAGTGGCAAAGCAATACGACGGTAAGATAGCCACAATGATGGACGATGTGGTGAGCTAGGCGTGGTTAACAACCAATGTTTACGCATGCGCATGTAGCTATACATCAAGCCGACTTGAATTGCGCGAGCGAGTGTCGTCGCTAGTGCTGCACCTGCTACGCCCATAGCGGGAATACCAAAGGCACCTTTGATTAGAACGAAGTTAAGCGCAATGTTGAGTGCAATGGTCACCGCGCCTAATAGTAGCGGGGTTACGGTGTCACCTGATGAGCGCATGCTTGCTTCTACCACGACCACAATGTGAGTCAGCAGAAGGACAGGGAATCCATACCACAGGTAAGTCGCGCCAAGTTCAATCACGGTTTGATCGCTGGTCTGCAACATCATTAAAAACTGAGAACCAAGAGTGATGATTGCAGTAACAGGCAGCAGAACTTTTAAGCCAAACACCATTGCGATAGATGATACCGTTCGCGCGCTTTTTCGGTCGTTCTTTCCCCAGTATTGAGCGACTAATGTTCCGTTTGCTGAGGCCAACCCTGCCATAATCATAATAGCAACGAAGTGCCATTTTGATGCAATTCCCACAGCCGCAGCTGCTTCCATACCATAATCACTGACCATTAATACGTCAGCAAGGGCAAGAATAGCGACAAGCGCACTTTGTAAAGCAACAGGTAAACCCAGTTTAACGATACGAGGTAAGATGCTCTCTGGCTTGTTATTCATAGATGAGTTAGGGTTGATGTTAGTTGTCATAAGCTCTCCGATTTATGGCAGAACTATAGTGATTTGAGCGAAGTAACAACATGTTTAAAAAACAACAAAACCTGTGCGAATCCGTCATTGATTCAATGAGACCAAAATCAACTTGGCATGATGATGTTTTTCTCGCTGAACAGTGCAAAGAACGTTTTTTGACCGTTGAAGATATTCCAGAGATGAAAAGCTTTGGTGTCTATATGGGCGGCATGGCGAAGCTATATGATGGCTACTGGGTTGAGCGCGAATCCGTTAATGTTCATACGTTGATTTTCACTATGGAAGGTGGCGGCATTCTAACAACCGCAACATCGGTCCAAGCGATTACACCTTATACACTCGTGGTGCTTCCTGCTGAAACCCCATTTCGTTTTGAACTCGATCCTCAATATAATTATTGGAAAATGGCGTGGATGCTGACGCCTGACACCAAGCAATGGCAGCACATAGCAAGTTTAGGACAGGGGATTGTGCCTTTTGGAGAGTGTGAGCAGATCTGGTCATTAATGAACTTGGTTTACTTTGAGATAGGCGGTAGAGCCAGTTACCGTAAGTTACTCTTGAGTGAAATTATCCGAACATTGACGGGGTTTGAGCCTAAGTCGACCAGCACCACTGCACGTGTTCAAGCGCTCTATAACGAAATTGAAAGTAGTCTGCATCAGCCATGGACAGTGGCAGGGATGGCTGAAAGAGTGTTTATCAGTGAAGAGCAACTCAATAGAGTCACCAAGACGCTATTCAACCTCTCACCACGCAGTAAATTGATTCAATTACGCATGGACAAAGCCACCAGTCTACTGAAATATCAAGATTGGTCAGTTTCTATGATTGCTAATCGCTTAGGCTACAAAGATCCTTATAACTTTTCGCATCGTTTCAAAAAGCATTTCGGTTTGTCACCCAGTCAATATCGAAAGAGCCATCGACTTCTTGGTTAGCCTTGCACGATGAAATGAGAAGTGTGGGAGAAGAAGGTTACATATAGGCATGAGTTGAAAAGAGCCCTTCGCTTAGACATAAAGTCTGAACTCGGAGCCCTAATGACACGCATCTAGTGTCTGTCTATTTAAGCTTACTCGCCTGCAATCTGTAGGTGAGAGCGCTTTAGGCTAGCAATCAACATGTAGATCGTTGTAGCAAGTAGAGACGCGAACAGGTAAGTGAACAATCCTGCTTGTGAATCCATAAAGCTGTCTGCAACGATTGGTCCCGCAACAGAACCGATGCTGTAGCAAAGTAGCATGATTTGAGTCACTGACACCAAGTAGCTTGGGTCAAGGTTACGGCAACCTAAGTTAATCGCGATTGGGTATAGCGCAAATGTGGCCATGCCTAATACGAACAAGCTCATGCCTAGTACGTAGAAATCGTGATTGATAGTCAGCACACCAATGCTTGCAACCCCTAGCAGGCAGAACAGAGCCATTAATAACACTTGTCCTACGTGGTGAGATAACCAAGTCACCATCGGCTGTACAGCCATACCACCCATGATAACCAAAGCCATCAAACCACCAATGTCTTCGTGTGCAATGTTACGTTGAGCAAGTTCAACTGGCATCAAGCCGTAAATCGCACCTAGCGTTAATCCGGAAACAATGCAGCCAATTAGCGCGCTGTGGCTTAATTTGCTGATCTGCTTTAAAGACAAAGATTGCGCATCGTGGATCTGTGGTGGAGTTGCTTGTCCGTACATCAGCACAATGATCGCACCAAACAGAAGGGTGAACATTGCGATGAAAGGTACGCCACCAGTAATACCTAAGTAACCGATACCAAGCTGACCAACTGCAGAACCGCCGTACAGTGAACACATGTAGATAGCGAGACGTTTTGCGCGTTGTGACTCGTCACCGCTCATTAGCCAAGACTCTACAATCACGAAGATACCTGCAACCGCCACACCAGCCACAAAGCGAGCTAGTAGCCATACTGCTTGGTGTGGGATCAATGGCAATACAAGGATCGTTGCGATGAACACACTCAATGCGATGACGAACGCATCTTTGTGGCCAACACGCGCAATGGCACGTTCAATCAATAACGTACCAGCCAGTAGACCTGCATAGAATGCACTCGCCAACCAACTCGATAGATCTTTGTCTAAGCCATACTCAGACAGCATTAATGGTAATGAACTCATTAAGTAGCCTGAAGCGATCGCGTAAAAAGACAATGCAATAACAGGAACAGTTATGCGAGTTGTTGGTTGGATGTTGTCCAATGCAGGAGCCTCTGATAGTAAAAGAAACGATGAATTTTCCGCGACTATGGGGGAGAAACTGAATTGGGTAAAACAAATAAAAATGGTCGTTAAGATAAAAGAAATTTATCGACCAACTAAACTAAAATACGGTTGCGATATTTGGTGGTTTGGCGAGATTTTATGCGGGCAAAAAGTCGTTAAGCCGTTGTTCATTGGTGGTTTAATTTAGAAAAAGATTGCAGCGTGATTGTCTTTTTATGATTTGGATTGAGTGGGATTTTAAGTGTTAGACCGTTTCTTTACGGTATTGACGTGGCGAGTTACCACTCCACTTACGAAAGGCATGACGAAAGTTAGCGCTATCAGAAAAGCCAACTCGTTCAGATATCTCTTCAAGACTCATTCGAGTTGAAGAAAGGTAGTGTCGAGAAAGGTGAAAACGAACGTGGTCCAGTATCTTCTGGTAGCTGGTATCGGCTGCTTTCAGGTGACGACGCAGAGTTCGAGAAGACATGCCCAGTTCTGAAGAAATGGATTCTATAGAAGGGTAACATCCTGGCCTTTCAATCAGCATCTGAGAGACTTTCTCTTTGAGGCTACTGGGTGCACTGACTTTTGCCAACATGTCATCACACGATTTTAAGCACATCTGTAAAGTGATGGGGTTGGCGGTAGGAAGAGATGAATACAAGGTGGTTGCGTCGAACTCCCATTCAAGCCGGTCACTATTGAATTCAACCGGGCAGCGGAAAATCTCTGTGTATAGATCGCCGTATTCAGGTTTTGGATAGGGGAAGCGGATCACTTGAGAAGGAAAGGGCTGCTGTAAGACCTCTTCGCACAAACTGTGTATCGCCGAGAACCAGTATTCACAACAAAAGGGCAGTAAAGAATCGAGTTCGATAAGTTGCTCTGCGCGAAAGTAACCAATGTTGTCTTCTACAGACATGGTTTTCCTGAGGACAGGGCCAGCAAGTTGCAGATACTTAAACCCGATTAAAAAGGCATCGAGTAGTGTTTCGCTGCTAAACACCGCATAACCGAGCACGCCGAAATCGCTGAACCTCGCTTGTTGGCCAACTTTAAGCCCCAATCCGTCTTCGTTGGAATTCGCTAACGCATTACTGAACACAGCAAGCTTTTGCGCCAAAGTGATGTGTGTATCGGGTGTGTTGAGTTGGAGAGCATCGATGTTACTTCCTTCGAGCAACTCTTCGATACTGAGAACAGGCGACAGGTAACGATGCAGCAACTGAAGATCCAGAATGCCGAATGCTTGCATGTCGGGTTCGTAAACTGCGGTGTATTCCATAAGCTGCCTCTTGTTGAATATCGATATCTTAACCGAACTTTTAACATTTACGCCTGTTGCTTGTTCTCACTTTCGCAAGCTTGTTCCAAATTTTGGTTTATGTGTGCAAGGTTTTATTGTGCTAGCGCAGGCTGTGTCCGAATATCACCGGTTTTTGTCTTTTTGAAACCTGTTCGAAATGTTATCGAAATGTTGTAATTTATTGGGCTGCACATTGGAGCGTCTCAAACATTTTGCTCAATAACGACTCTTATCTACATGACACACCAATGTGCAGGCTCGTGATGACAAGAAAGAGACTTATTACAACGATTAGAACGTCTACGGTGACCGTCACAAACA
The DNA here is from genome assembly GCF_041465805.1 of Vibrio sp. 10N.239.311.G01. Classification (NCBI taxonomy): domain Bacteria; kingdom Pseudomonadati; phylum Pseudomonadota; class Gammaproteobacteria; order Vibrionales; family Vibrionaceae; genus Vibrio; species Vibrio sp. 10N.239.311.G01. Next base: position 122,983 of record NZ_JBFSRM010000012.1, on the reverse strand, counting down.
GGTCTAAGCCGCACAAGGAGATCATGGATGCACAATCTTGCTGTTAATTTGGAGCGTAGCGCTTCGCTTTTTCCAACTAAAGCCGCTCTGCGTATGGGATCGGATGAAATCAGTTTTTCTCAGTTAGAACAACTTTCTGGAAACGTGGCTGCTAACTTGAAAAGACTTGGGTTGCAGAACGGAGATAAGGTAGCGTTGTCATGCCCGAACGTGACTTACTTTCCGATAGCCTATTACGGGATTCTAAAAGCGGGTTGTGTAGTCGTGCCTTTGAACGCGCTATTAAAGGCGGGAGAAGAGTCTTCTGATAGTTTAGAAAACACAAGCAAACGCTCTGAACAGGTTAAACACAGCTTGAGGTTAGGTGTTTCTGGCGGTGCTTCTATGCCGCTTGAGGTTATACGACAGTTTGAATCTCGTTTTGAATTACCAGTCTTAGAAGGTTATGGGCTCTCGGAAACGGCGCCGGTTGCGACCTTTAATCATATTGATGGCGATCGTTTATCGGGTAGTGTCGGTCAGCCTTTATGTGGCCACCTCATCAAGATTACTGATATACAAGGCAACTCTGTCGCTATGGGTGAACTCGGCGAAGTCTGCATTAAAAGCCCAAGTGTGATGAAAGGCTATTATCAAAGGCCAGAGGCGACAGCTGAATCTATTCGTGATGGTTGGTTCTTAACGGGAGATATCGGTCGCGTCGATGAGCATGGCAATTTGTTCATTGTTGACCGTGTTAAAGACATGATTATTCGTGGTGGGTACAACGTTTATCCACGTGAAGTCGAAGAAGTGTTGATGTGTCACCCCGATGTCGAAATGGTCGCGGTGGTAGGCGAGCATCATGAACATTTAGGCGAGGAGATCCACGCGCATGTGGTTCTTCACGAACATACGCAATGTGATAGTGCCGCCTTGATAGCATGGTGTCGTGAGCAACTCGCCGACTACAAATACCCGCGTAAGGTATTCATTCGTAAAGCCTTACCCATGACAGCAACCGGAAAAATCTTGAAGCGTGAGTTACACCCACTAGAAATAGCGGAGATGGCAAATGGATAGTTATGATTTTATTATTGTTGGCGGTGGTTCAGCTGGGTGTGTGATGGCTTCTCGGCTGTCGGAAGATCCTGATGTGACGGTTTGCTTGTTAGAAGCGGGTGGTAAAGACACCAGCCCATTCATTCACACACCCGTTGGCGTGGTGGCGATGATGCCAACCAAACTCAATAATTGGGCATTCGAAACGGTTGAGCAGCCGGGTTTGAACGGTCGTAAAGGCTATCAGCCTAGAGGTAAGACACTTGGCGGTTCTAGCTCTATCAATGCCATGATGTACGCTCGTGGACATCGCTATGACTACGATAGATGGGAAAGCTTGGGCAATGCTGGCTGGAACTATGAATCCTGTTTGCCTTACTTTAAGAAAGCAGAAAACAACGAAGTCCACCAAGATGAGTTCCATGGCCAAGGTGGTCCTCTTAATGTGGCCAATCTTAGATCGCCAAGCCCTATGTTGGAACGTTATTTAACGGCGTGTGAATCGATAGGTGTACCTCGCAATGAGGATATTAACGGCGCTGCTCAGTTTGGGGCGATGCCGACGCAGGTAACACAGCTGAATGGTGAACGATGCAGTGCTGCCAAGGCTTACTTAACGCCAAACCTTTCACGATCGAATCTCACGGTCGTGACTAAAGCCACCACACATAAGGTTTTGTTTGAAGGCAAGAAGGCGATTGGTGTTGAATATGGTTCTAGCGGAAAGCGTTATCAGATACGATGCAACAAAGAAGTGATTCTTTCCGCTGGCGCGTTTGGTTCTCCCCAATTGCTGTTACTGTCTGGTGTCGGTGCTCAAACTGAACTAGAGACACATGGAATCGAACAGGTTCATGAATTACCTGGAGTGGGCAAGAACCTTCAAGATCATATCGACTTAGTACATTCGTATAAATGCAGTGAAAAGCGTGAAACTTTTGGTATCTCGCTGCAAATGGCCTCTGAAATGACCAAAGCCTTACCACTATGGCACAAAGAACGCCGCGGTAAAATGAGCAGTAATTTTGCAGAGGGAATAGGCTTTCTCTGTTCCGAAGATCATATCGCTGTACCGGATTTAGAGTTTGTATTTGTGGTCGCTGTTGTAGATGACCATGCTAGAAAAATTCATACCAGTCATGGCTTTACCTCTCATGTCACCTTATTGCGACCGAAGAGCTACGGCACCGTAACGCTCAATAGTAATGATCCCTATGATCCGCCTAAGATCGATCCTGCGTTTTTCAGTCATCCTGAAGACATGGAGATCATGATTAAGGGCTGGAAGAAGCAGTATCAAATGTTAGAGAGTTCCGCGTTTGATGATATCCGAGGCAATGCTTTCTACCCTGTGGACGCCAGTGATGACAAGGCTATCGAGCAAGATATTCGCAATCGTGCAGACACTCAGTATCACCCGATCGGGACCTGTAAAATGGGACCTAGTAGCGATTCTTTAGCTGTGGTAGATAAAGATCTCAAAGTTTATGGATTGGATAATTTGAGAGTCATTGATGCTTCTGTGATGCCGACACTGATTGGGGCAAACACCAATGCACCAACCATTATGATTGCTGAGAAAGTCGCAGATCAAATCAAACAGCAATACGGGTTTGGCAAGCAAGAATCTAATATTCAAGCGAAAGGCGAAGCTGTAGTTTTATTCAAGAAGTTAAGTGATAACCATAAATAAAACAGTAGGTTAGATAGTCTTGATTTGGTAAGACTCTCTAACCTATTTTTGTGTGCTTACTTAGAATTAAGTAATGCTAAATCAATAGCTTAACCAATAGTATTACTTAGTTAGTGCTTGATTAAGCCACTGATCAAATAGACCTTTTGGCAGTGCACCGTTAATCGTATCAACACGTTGACCGTTCTTGAACACCATCACCGTTGGGATGCTTCTGATTTGATACATAGCCGCCAGTTGCTGTTGAGCTTCGGTATCAATTTTAACAAATCGAACATCGCCAGCGCGCTCTTTAGCGACATCGCTAAATACAGGTGCGAAACCTACACATGGGTTGCACCATGTCGCCCAAAAATCGACAACGACAGGCTGTGAACTGTTCAAAATTGATTGGAAATTCAGTGACGTACCTTCGATTGGTGCACCGTCTAGAAGTGCGTTTTTGCACTTACCACAAGTAGGGCTTTCTGAAATTCTTTCTGAAGGAACTCGGTTTACGCCACCGCAAGAAGGGCAACGTGTGTTGAATGTAGACATAACTTTCTCTTTTTATTGCGTCTCCGTGCCTAACGCGATTTACGAATCATGTACGGAACGCTTATACTGTTTAAAACAAGAATAAGATACTCAAATAAAAACAAACAATAAACAGGTAAATGATGACAAAATTTTACGCTGAAATTACGGGCTGGGGAAAGTGTCTGCCACCAGCCGTGCTATCCAATGATGATTTAAGCACTTTCATTGATACGTCTGACGAGTGGATTCGTACTCGAACTGGTATCGAAAATCGTCGTATCAGTCATGTAAATACCTCTGAGCTAGCGACCGTTGCTGCTCAACATGCAATGGCGTGTGCTGGTTTAACAGCCGAAGATATCGATCTTGTGATCTTAGCGACGTGCAGTCCAGACTCTCTTATTCCAAATACCGCGTCTAAAGTTCAACAGAACTTAGGCATCAAGAGCGCAGCAGCTTTTGACCTTAATGCAGCGTGTACAGGCTTTATCTACGGTGTTGAAACAGCAACTCGATTGATTCAAGCGGGCAACTACCGCAATGCGATCGTTGTGGGTGCAGAGCGTCTTTCATTCTTCATCGACTGGACCAAGCGTGATACTGCGGTTCTATTCGGTGATGGCGCTGGCGCTGTGGTTTTATCGCGTACTGAAGAACAAGTGGGTTTACAAGAAGCTCAAATCGGTTGTGACGCAGAGGGCCGTGACATTCTAGCAGTACCAAAATTCGGTACGTCTATGGACCGCTTTGCTGCTGATAACGGTTACTGGGATTTTGATTTCGTTGGTAAAGAGATCTTCAAGCGTGCAGTGAAAGGAATGGGCGCTGCAGCACATACAGTATTGAGTCGCACTGGCATCTCAACTGAAAACATCGATGTTGTGATTCCGCACCAAGCGAACATCCGAATTATTCAAACTCTGTGTGATATGGCGGGCATTGAACGTGAGAAAGCGTTTGTGAACATTCAAAACTATGGCAACACGTCGGCTGCGACTGTGCCAATTGCATTGTGTGAATCGTTAGAGCAAGGCTTTGTTAAACCGAACTCAAACATCCTTGTGGCGGCATTCGGTGCCGGTTTAACTTGGGGGGCAGGCCATATTAAGTGGGGTAGCCGTGTTGATCCGTTAGGTCAATCGGACGCTAAGCTTCCAGAAGCAGATAGCTCGGCATTAGAACTTCTAGAGAAAGCCATTTTACACTGTAAAACGCGTCCTAATTCTGAGAATGAGTAGCAGCATGGCGCAAGTTCGTTTTATGACAGAAGCCGACCTCGATGGAGCGGCTTTAGTTCACCAAGCTACTTTTGTTCGACAGCAAAACTCAAAAAATTGGTTACAATGTAACTTAAATGCTGCGCCACGCTTTCTTAACTTTGTTGCTGAAAGCGATGGCGAGATTGTCGGCTACATTATTTGGGTTCAAAAGAGTGGGTTTAGGCCTGAAGCTGTTTTGGAGCTAGAACAACTTGCTGTGTTACCGAGTGCTCAGGGGCAAGGATTGGGCAAAAAGCTGATTCTAGACTCTTTGCCTCAAGTGAAGCAGAAGCTATCAGAGCAGGGCTCGACACTAAAACATGTATTAGTGACCACCAGAGCAGATAACTTTGCACAAAAGCTCTATCAGTCGACATTGGGCGCTCAAGTCGAAACCACGATTTCAAACTTTTACTCAGCCGATGAAGTGCTTATGATAGCTCGCAATGTAGGTGAACGAATCTGATCGCTGAGTTCTTAGAACCATTATTATCAGCGGCATAACTCGATTAACGTTTTATTAGGGGCTTCTGTGGCCCTTTTGTTATTTCTTAGGAAGTATTTTGAAGAAAGTTTTAGCAATTGGCTACGTTTGGCCAGAACCGAATTCATCGGCGGCTGGCAGCCATATGATGTCTCTTTTACGTCTATTTAAGAGACAAGGTTGGTCAGTTGAATTTGCAACACCCGCTCAAGAAACCGAGCACATGATTGATCTCTCTGAAGAGGGCATCACAAGCCAATCTATACAGTTAAATTGCGATAGCTTTGACGATTACATTGAAGAGCTGCAGCCCGATGTTGTGATGTTTGACCGTTTTATGATGGAAGAGCAATTCGGCTGGCGCGTCGAGAAGGTATGTCCCAATGCCTTTAAGCTACTGGATACTGAAGATTTACAATTCCTACGCAATGCTCGACATGAAGCTGTTAAGAAAGAGACAGAGTTAACGAAAGAGCACCTGTACAGTGACTTGGCGAAACGTGAAATCGCTGCAATCCTGCGCTGTGATCTTTCGTTGATCATCTCAAGTTACGAGATGGAATTGCTCCAATCTGAGTTCAATATCGATCCAAAACTATTACATCACCTGCCGTTCATGGTTGATCTCAACACGTTGCCTGAAAGTACGAAAAGCTTTGAAGAACGTAAGCATTTCATGACGATAGGTAATTTTAGACATGCGCCTAACTGGGATGCAGTGCTTCAGTTACAGAAGATTTGGCCGAAGATTCGTAAACAGTTACCTGACACTGAACTTCATATTTATGGATCGTATCCGCCGCCAAAAGCAACCGCTTTGCATAACCCTAAAACTGGCTTCCATATCAAAGGTTGGGCGAAAGACGCTCAAGAAGTGATGGAGCAGGCTCGTGTGTGTGTTGCACCTTTACGATTTGGCGCAGGCATTAAAGGCAAGTTACTTGATGCGATGAAGCTACAGACTCCGAACGTGACCAGTGAAATCGGCAGCGAAGGCATGTTGCCACAAGGAGAACTGCAATGGCCAGGTGCGGTTGCTGATGATATCGACGAATTTGTTGAAGCTGCAGTTGCCCTTTATAAAGATGAAGAGAAGTGGCTTAAGGCACAAAGCCGATGTCATTCAATCCTTGAAGCGCACTACGAGCAGAATAAACTGGGCGACACATTGATTGAGCGATTGATTGCGTTAGAGTCGGATCTTGAATCTCATCGACTGGATAACTTCTTTGGTTCGATGCTCAAACACCACAGCATGGCGAGCACGAAGTATATGTCCCAGTGGATAGCTGAAAAGAACAAGACTAAGTAGCTTACATAATACAACCAATACAACCGAATTAAATCATAAGCCCTTAGGTTAACGCCTAGGGGCTTTTTTCATGCAGGGCGCTTGTTAATTCCAGACTTACAAAACGACACATACTCGCAGTACATTAGCATTGACTAATTTATATTTATTAGTAAACTCTAATTTATAGGTTGTTATGAGTTTATGATGTTTGTGGATAGGAGAGGTTTGTGCTTAGTTTGATTCCTTGGGATGCTTTTTTCGGCGGCATGTTGTTAGGCGTGTCGGCCATTGTTTTAATGTTGGGGATTGGTCGAGTTGCTGGCATTAGTGGCATTGTCAGCCGATTATTGCCAACTGGCACCAGCAACAAAGAACGTAAAGATGCGGATACAGCAAACACCGAAAAACACTGGCGTATCGCCTTTGTTGTGGGAATGGTCGCAAGTGGTTGGCTATTAATTCCGACGGGCTACCAACTTCCGCAGTTAGAAGAGATGAATCTCGCTTTAGTGATTATTGCTGGCCTTCTGGTGGGCTTTGGTACTAAAACAGCGAACGGTTGTACTAGCGGGCATGGCATTGTCGGAATGGCGCGTTTATCTAAACGTTCTATTGTTGCGACCTGTGTATTTATGGGTGTGGCAATCGTAACCGTGTTTATCAAGAATCTGACTGGCTTGGGGGCATAATGAAAAACGCTTCATTTACTATCGTTATCGGTTTGGTCGCAGGTATTCTTTTTGGCTCTGGCATGATCATCTCAGGGATGGTTGATCCTGAGAAGGTACTCGGCTTCTTAGACATTACCGGTAACTGGGACATTAGTTTGGCATTCGTCATGGGTGGCGCGCTATTGGTCTTTGCACCGTTTTATCATCTGGTCATTAAAAAGCGCGCTAAAGCCATCAATGGCGAGCCGTTAGATAGCCGTAACAATCCGTTGATAGACAGAAAGCTGATTCTTGGATCTACAGCGTTTGGCTTAGGCTGGGGGATTGCAGGCTTTTGCCCAGGCCCTGCGGTAACCAGCCTAAGTGGCGGCAACCCGACGGTGTGGGTGTTTATGATAAGCATGCTGGTGGGAATGTGGCTGGCGGATCGTATGAACAAAACGTGTTAGTAGCAAGCTTATAGCTGATTACATTGGCTTTGACGTTATCCGTTCTGAGCTGACCAAGCATAGAGGTTGACTCGCTTTCAGCACGAAAGTCAGTCAGCCTCTTTCTATATTTACTGTTTCTATTATTTTCAGCTATCTACAATCTGCTGTTATCTAAAATCTACTATTTAATAGTCGTTGAAACTGGACAGTGGTCGCTGAGTTTGTAGTCCAGAACATCTTGTGTTTCAAATACCTTCTGCTTTGCAGGAGAAGCATTTAGCGACTCACTCACCACAATATGATCAATAACAGAGCGGAACTGATGTGTGCGATAATTGTTGCGGTTAGAGCGTACCTTACAATCTGCACGGGTCTTTCGTGTCGCTAACTGCGCATCAGTATATTGTGATAACTCTTTCCACATCCAATCTCGTGAGTAAGCGAGGTTATGGTTAAAGTCGCCAAGAATGGCGTAGTCTTCGTTATTGCGCTCTCTTTGCTTTATCCACTTGTTCAGTTGCTGAGCTTGCTCTTTTAAACGAGAGCAATCGCGGTTGGACTTATACGCTCCGCTACAACCTGCCTTTAAATGCACAGACAACATGTGAATGGGTTTAAAGTTTGTTTCTACAACGATATAGCTGGCAAACCTAAGTTTACTGTTGGATGTGGTTTCAAGCGGAAAGTCAGCGTAGTCGGTGAGGGCTACTCCTTTACGAACTGCAAATCCCGTGTATTGGTTCACTTCTTTAAATTGGCGGTTGCTGTTCTTAGATAGCGCCCGGTCAGACATCAATATCTTGTATTGATCACCAGCCACACGCTGAATGGCATTTACGTTATCGACTTCTTGAAACGCAACCACGTCTGCGTCTAAGGATTGAAAATAAGTTGCGAGTTTGTCGAAATCAGCTTGATCACGTTTGTCAGAAAACTTATTCACAGCCTCGTTGGTTGATAACCATTCGATATTCCAACTGGATATGGTCAAAGGTTCAGCAAATGTCTGGCTACTGAGTAAGCAGCCTAACATTATCCAGTTTTGAAGTCGTTTCATGCCAAATATCCCTAATTTTGTCTGCCAATATTGATGAGCCGTTATCCTACAACACTTACCAAAAATTCAACTCTTTTTAGGAGTTTTTTTATTGTTACATTGTTTCTTTTCGACTTGAGAACTAGCGTAATAATATTGAATTGATCTTAGTCAGCGTTCTCTTTTTATTGATCCAAATCAATACTCAAAGTTGGTGGTTCTCGTTAAATACGCCACAATATCTAGTGTTAGTTAAACGATAAATCGCTCTATATAGTGTGTTTGTGGATAAGTCTGTGAATACCTCAAGAGTAAGGAGAAGTGGTGAAATCAATCGTAATCAAGCGTGATGGCTCAAGAGCTCCATTCAGTAGAGATCGCATCCAAGCTGCAGTGGAAGCAGCATCAGACAAAGCCGATAAGGAAATTGCTATTTATGCACTGAATGTGGCATTAGCAGTTGAGTTGAAGCTCGAAGACTACGATGAAGTTCATATCTCTGAAATTCAAACCATGGTCGAGAACGAGCTAATGCAGGGACCATACAAGTCTCTGGCTCGTGCCTACATTGAATATCGTCATGACCGCGACATCGCCCGTGAGAAGCAAAGCGCTTTAACGCGTGAGATCGAAGGTTTGATCGAAGAAAGCAACGTTGATCTAATCAATGAAAACGCGAACAAAGATGGCAAAGTAATCCCAACTCAGCGTGACCTGCTGGCGGGTATCGTGGCTAAACACTATGCGAAAACTCACATTTTGCCACGTGATATCGTACATGCTCACGAATGTGGTGATATTCACTACCACGATCTAGACTACGCACCGTTCTTCCCAATGTTTAACTGCATGCTTATCGATCTGAAAGGCATGTTAACGCATGGCTTCAAGATGGGTAACGCGGAAATCGACACACCTAAGTCTATTTCTACGGCGACAGCGGTAACCGCGCAGATCATCGCGCAAGTGGCGAGTCACATCTACGGCGGCACAACGATTAACCGCATCGATGAGGTTCTTGAACCTTACGTTATGGCGAGCTACGAGAAGCACTTATCGCTAGCGAAAGAGTGGGACATTCATAGCCCAGAAGCTTTTGCTATCTCTCGCACAGAGAAAGAGTGTTACGACGCGTTCCAATCTCTGGAGTACGAAGTAAACACGCTGCACACCGCTAATGGACAAACACCATTCGTGACGTTTGGTTTTGGTTTAGGTGAAAGCTGGGGCTCGAAATTGATTCAGCAATCAATCTTGAAAAACCGCATTGCAGGTTTGGGTAAGAACCGTAAAACAGCCGTGTTCCCTAAACTGGTATTTGCGATCAAAGATGGTTTGAACCACCAGAAGCAAGATCCAAACTACGACATCAAGCAATTAGCGCTAGAGTGTGCGTCTAAGCGTATGTACCCAGACATTCTTAACTACGACAAAGTAGTAGAAGTGACAGGGTCATTTAAAACTCCTATGGGTTGTCGTAGCTTCTTGAATACTTACGAAGAAAATGGTGAGTTGATTCACGAAGGCCGTAACAACTTAGGTGTTGTTAGCTTGAACTTGCCACGTATTGCGATTAACGCAAAACAAGATATGGCTCAGTTCTACGAACTGCTTGATGATAAACTCAAGCTGGCTCGTCGTGCATTAGAAACTCGTATTTCTCGTCTAGAAAACGTGAAAGCGCGTGTTGCTCCAATCCTATACATGGAAGGTGCGTGTGGCGTTCGCTTGAAAGCAGACGACTCTATTGCAGACATCTTCAAGAACGGCCGTGCGTCTGTTTCTCTTGGTTACATCGGTATCCACGAAGCAATGACTGCGCTTTACGGCACAGACGTTCACTTGTACGACGACGGCGAAATGCGTGCTAAAGCGCTTGAGCTAGTGGAGTACATGAAGCGTGAAGTAGAATCTTGGACCAAAGAGACAGGTTATGCATTCAGCCTATACGGCACACCAAGTGAAAACCTATGTAGTCGTTTCTGCAGCATCGACACCAAAGAGTTTGGTGTGATTGATGGCGTAACAGACCGTGGTTATTACACCAACAGCTTTCACTTAGACGTGCAGAAGAAAGTGAACCCATACGACAAGATCGATTTTGAGATGCCTTATCCTGAAATCTCTAGTGGTGGTTTCATCTGTTACGGTGAGTTCCCGAACATGCAGAAGAACATCGAAGCACTAGAAAACGTATGGGACTACAGCTACACACGTGTTCCTTACTACGGTACAAATACGCCGATTGATGAGTGCTACGAATGTGGTTACAACGGTGAATTTGACTGTACTAGTAAGGGCTTTACGTGTCCTAAGTGTGGCAACCATGACTCAACCAAAGTATCGGTAACACGCCGTGTTTGTGGTTACCTTGGTAGCCCAGATGCACGACCATTTAACTTCGGTAAGCAAGAAGAAGTTAAACGCCGAGTGAAGCATCTTTAGTAAGCTCTAAGATTATTAGCTAGCTTATTTAGAAGAGCTACGTTTCAAGAAATATGATTGGTATCGGCGTTATGTCGATACCAATTCTTTCGTTTCAGCTTTTACAACACATCTTCTCAAACTATTAAGTAATCACGAGTTTTCAATACTGCCTTATGAATTATCACCAATATCACCCAATCGACGTTGTAAATGGCCCTGGAACACGCTGCACTTTGTTTGTGTCGGGTTGTGTACACCAGTGTCGCGGGTGTTATAACCAATCGACGCAAAGGTTGGACTCCGGGCATTTGTTTACTCAAGAGCTGCAAGACCACATTATCGCTGATCTCAATGATCCACGAATCAAGCGTCGTGGCTTGTCGCTTTCAGGTGGTGATCCTCTTCATCCTGCAAATGTATCTGAAGTGCTTAAGCTTGTTCAGCGTGTAAAAGCAGAATGTGAAGGCAAAGACATCTGGATGTGGACGGGCTACGAGCTCGACGAACTCGACGAAAAGCAGAGGCAAGTACTTGAATATGTTGATACTTTGATTGATGGTCGTTTTGAGCAAGATAAAGCGGATCCAATGTTGGATTGGCGTGGTAGTTCAAACCAAATTATTCATCGGTTCCGACTCTAGTAGACTTTCGTTAGTTAACGTCAACCTACATTAGTGCAAATTAGTAGCCTCAGCTTCTCTGTTGAGGCTTTTTTATTTTATGACGTTCTAAATTTGTAAATTGATTGAATATTGAACTATATGGAATAGGGAATATTAGATTGCACCAGTCTCAACTAGAGTTATCTCCTAAAAATCAAAACTTTGATGAATTTCTGTTTCTTAAATTGTAAATAAAATGATAACTTGGAGGCCATTACTTGAATTTCAAAGGGTTGTGACTTTCATGTTTTCACATCTACCAAAACCAACTTTAGATCCAATTCTATCTCTTTCTGTTGCTTACCGCGGCGATACTCGTACTGATAAAGTCGACTTAGGCATTGGCGTTTACAAAAACGATCAAGGCGAAACTCCGATCATGAAAGCCGTTTCTATGGCTCAAGATATCGTTGTTGAAACGCAGAAAACCAAAGCTTACGTTGGCCTAGCAGGCTGTGAAGAGTTTAACCAGAGCATGGTTGATCTGCTGCTTAAAGGGACTTCTGCAATGGATCGCGTAGCTGCGATTCAAACACCGGGTGCAAGTGGTGCACTTCGCATGTTGGGTGACTTAATGAAAGTTTCTCAACCAGACACCACGGTTTGGATTTCAAACCCAAGCTACGTTAACCACAAACCGGTGATGGAAGCGGCAGGCTTAAAAGTTCGATATTACAATTACTTCAGTCCTGAAACGAAGCAAGTTGATACTGCAAGAATGTTGGATGACCTTTCAAAAGCGGGTCCATCAGATGTGGTACTACTGCACGGTTGCTGTCATAACCCAACGGGTGCGGATATCGACTTTGAGGCGTGGCAGGAAATTACCAAACTATCGCAGAAAAATGGCTTCTTGCCGTTCGTTGATATTGCTTACCAAGGCTTTGGTGATGGCTTAGAAGAAGACGCAAAAGGTCTTCAACACATGGCTAACAACGTCGAAGAGATGTTGATTACGACATCTTGCTCGAAGAACTTCGGTTTATACCGAGAAAGAACGGGTGCCGCTATCGTGATTGGCAAAAACAGCGAACACGTTGGCAATGCTAAAGGTAAGCTTCTAACGCTTGCTCGTTCAACTTACACAATGCCGCCAGATCATGGTGCAGCTTTGGTTAAAACAATTCTTCAGAATCAAGAGCTAACCTCGATTTGGAAGCAAGAATTGAGTGAAATGCAGCAACGTTTGTTAAATCTGCGCCAAAGTTTATGTGATGAATTGCGAAATACTTATAACACGTCACAGTTTGACTTCATTGAAAGCCATAAAGGCATGTTTAGTGTACTAGGCTTTAAAGAAACTCAAATGAATCAATTACGTGAAGAATATGGAGTCTATGGTGTTGGTGATGGACGCATCAATATCGCAGGCCTTTCCGAATCTCATATTCCTTATGTAGCAAAAGCGATAGCAAACGTTTCAAAATAGAAGGTGACTGAATGTATAATTGGAAAGCGATTGTAGTTTTAATGCTAAGTGGTGGCCTGTTTGCTTGTTCGGCTACAACTCAAGCTCCTGTTGAGCCAGAGCAAAAGCCTCAAATCGAACAACCTGTTGTGGATGACTCTTCAAAAACTGACGCAACAGAAGGCGAGAAAGTAACGGAACCTACTGAGAAGCCTGAAGAAGTAAAACCAACTGAGCCGGAAGTAAAACCTGCACCTGTTGAAAAACCAGTAGAGAAGGTTAGAAAAACAAGTGACGGCAAACTGATTCTTGGTGAAGAAGAGTGGGTGTTTGTTCCTGGTTTAAAAGAAGCGTTTAAAGCACGTGTCGATACCGGTGCAACAACCTCTTCAATCAGTGCAGTTGATATTGTTGATTTTGAACGTGACGGCAAAGACTGGGTTAAGTTCAAGATTGAACACGACGGAATTACAACTGAAGAGATCAGCTTACCAGTAGAACGCTGGGTTAAGATCAAGCAATCAAGCGCAGAAGGCACACAACGACGCGCTGTGGTTGTAGCTTCGATTCAAATTGGCGATCTAAAAGACAAAACTGAATTTACGCTAGCCGACCGAACGCATCTTTCTTTCCCACTTCTGTTGGGTAGAAGCTTCTTTAGAGATGTTGCGGTTGTCGACGTGAGCAAAAAATACGTTCAGAAGAAAATTACTAAATAACAAGTTCTGCTCGTCATCAAAGCTTTTCGTTTTGAAGAGCTATAGTTTCAAAGGTGACGAGCTTAAAAGACTTTTAGTGTTGATAAATGAAATCCCTACCAGTTCTGCTGGTGGGGATTTTTTTATTTACACCCCATAACGTATGAAAAGCATCTAAATGGTCTATGTTTACTATTCGTTTACTGTTTAGCCTCGACAACGTGATCGAGATCTCTATATAATCCGCGCTTCGATTTTTGTTTAATCCATACTTTCGTACTTCTTATTTAGGTTCTTGAAATAGCCTAATAATTATCTGTCAGTACACGCTTAGGAATTAGTTCTTTGATATCTACCGCGAACATCACAATGCAATTTGGCGCAGAGCCGCTGTTTGAAAACATCTCTGCTAAATTTGGTAACGGCAACCGTTATGGTTTGATCGGCGCTAATGGTTGCGGCAAATCAACGTTCATGAAAATCCTAAGTGGCGCATTAACGCCAAGCTCGGGCAACGTTTCTATCACTCCAGGAGAAAAACTGGGTGTGCTAAGCCAAGATCAGTTCGCTTTCGAACAGTACAGCGTTATCGACGTTGTGATCATGGGCGACAGAAAACTTTGGGAAGTAAAACAAGAACGTGACCGCATTTACTCTTTGCCAGAAATGAGCGAAGACGACGGCATGAAAGTCGCAGAACTTGAAAGTGAATTCGCGGAAATGGATGGCTACACAGCAGAAAGCCGTGCTGGCGACATCCTAATTCAAGCGGGTATTGAAGAAGAGTTCCATTTCGGCTTGATGCAGCAAGTAGCTCCAGGTTGGAAACTGCGTGTGCTATTGGCACAAGCTCTGTTTGCAAACCCAGATATCCTGCTTCTTGATGAACCAACCAACAACTTGGACATTCACACGATCAACTGGCTTGCTGAAGAGCTAAACCAGCGTAAATGTACAATGATCATCATTTCGCACGATAGACACTTCCTGAACTCTGTGTGTACACACATGGCAGACATCGACTACGGTGAGCTACGTGTCTACCCTGGTAACTACGAGTACTTCCTAGAAGCATCTGGCTTGATTCGTGAACAGCTTTTAGCAAGCAACGCTAAGAAAGCGGCTGAAATCAGCGAGCTTCAAGATTTCGTAAACCGTTTTGGTGCTAACGCATCTAAAGCAAAACAAGCAAGCTCTCGTGCCAAGAAAATGGATAAGATCACGCTTGATGAAGTGAAATCATCGAGCCGTATGAGCCCATCTATTGATTTTGGCGAAGGTAAGAAACTACACCGTCAAGCGCTTGAACTTCAAGACCTTGGTCACGGCTTCGATGGCGAAACATTGTTTGCCGGTGGTAACTTGCTGCTTGAAGCGGGTACTCGTCTTGCGGTTATCGGTGAGAACGGTGTAGGTAAAACCACGCTGCTACGTTGCCTAGTTCAAGAGCTAGAGCAAAACGAAGGTATCGTAAAATGGTCTGAAAACGCATCTGTAGGCTACTGCCCACAAGATAGTACGTCTGACTTTGATAACGACCTGAGCATCTTCGATTGGATCTCACAATGGCGCACAGTGAAGCACGATGACCTTATGGTACGTGGCATTCTAGGTCGCCTATTGTTTACTGCTGACGATGCGAACAAAAAAGCGCGTAACTGTTCTGGTGGTGAGAAGAACCGTCTGTTATTCGGCAAGCTAATGATGCAAGACATCAACGTGCTTGTAATGGACGAACCAACCAACCACATGGACATGGAAGCAATCCAAGCCCTGAACGACGCGTTGAAGGTTTACACTGGCACGCTTATCTTCGTAAGCCATGACCGAGAGTTCGTTTCTTCATTAGCAACACACATCATCGATGTAAAAGATCAACAGCTAGTGAGCTTCCAAGGTACTTATGAAGAGTACTTAGATCACCAGAAAAAGATGCTGATGGTTAGCTTATAAAGCAAGTCGCTGGCTCAGGTCGTGAACGACTAAAAGCCAGCGAAACTAACAAACAAAAAAGCCCCGAACATTAATATGTTCGGGGCTTTTCTATGTAATACGTTTAGCTATTTATTACTCAGTAATTGAAATCTAGATTAGAATCCGAATCGAGCCGACATTAAGATTTGGTGGCCATATGTGCCGTTATTGCGCATATCAAGACCAACAGACAGTTGATCAGTTGAATGGAAACGAGCACCGATACCCAAAATTGAACGAGTGTCATCGTTGTCGATCAGTTGACCAAGGCGTGCGTTAACTTCAACGTTTGCCATTAACCAAGCTCTCAAGCCAAGGTTAATTTCTGTTTTGATGTGGTTATCGTCATTCCGTTCAATGTTGTGCAGTAACATTTGGCCAGTAACGTCAGCAAATTGACTGATTGGGCCGTTGAATCCCATACCTACCGCTGCATCCCAATCACTTTCAAATTCTGAATCGATACGAGCAACAAAATGAGAGTTCTGAGTGAACATTGTTGTGACTTCACCACCGAAAGTACTTGGGCTAGTACCCATGCGCAGCTCGAATGTGTTGTAGTTAAAGTTGTTTGCAGACGCAGAGAATGAACACAGTGCAGCGAGTCCTAAAAGGACAGTCTTATTCGTGCAACCTAGCATGGTGACTCCATATAAATTGTATTTTGCGGCAGTATAATACAAAAAAGCTTGCAATATGCAGGCCAATTATTTGAAGTCGGTATTTTTATATTAATCGCTTATAGAACCTGGATGTGGTCCACTTCGATTTCAGGTGTCTTACCACCTTCATATTCACCGAAGATACGAACTTTTGTATCAGCGGTCAGTGGTTGTGCTAGGCGGATATCATCATCCAGTTCGATTTGAATTTCACTCTGGCCATCAGAGAAGACAAACGTGTCATTCTTAAGTTGACGAACGATCTTGCCATCCACAATTGCTTCTTGCTCTGCGAACATGCTTGTGTCGGCAAGTAGTGTCGCAACAGAAACGGTTTCAATTGGGCCAGTATAAGCAATAGCGCTTTCGTGCTTGTTGCTGTTGTGGTCACTAGCCATTGCGAAAGTAGGAGCAAGGATAATAGTAGATGCGATAGCTAATACAGTTTTTTTCATGGTGAATCCCTTAATGTTGTTTTTAGTAGAAACGTTTTTCTGAATTTGAAACGTTTCTTTTCGTTAGTACGTTTTTTGTTGAAGCGCCTGTTATCGTTCACAAGCTTCGTTTCGATGGAGCTATTAAACAACACTGGGGTTGAATCCAGAGTGAGTAACACATTCATTTTCCATTCATTTTATTGAGCATCTACTCGGCAATGACGTTAAGATGGTCGCAGAGAAATATTGCCCACTGCTATAAATTGAAAATTAAGAAATTAAGAAATTAAGGATTTAAGTACAAATGCGAGCACCATTAAGTGCCCTTATGGTTCAAGGGACAACGTCAGATGCCGGAAAAAGTGTTTTGGTGGCAGGTTTATGCCGTGTTTTGGCAAGGAAAGGAATCAAAGTGGCACCTTTTAAGCCACAAAACATGGCGTTGAACAGTGCTGTGACAAAAGATGGTGGCGAAATTGGTCGCGCTCAAGCGGTTCAGGCGCAAGCTTGCAATATAGAGCCAACCGTTCACATGAACCCTGTATTGTTAAAGCCTAATTCAGATACCGGCGCGCAAGTGATTCTGCAAGGCCGAGCGCTGAGCAACATGGAAGCGACGGGTTATCATGATTACAAGAAAGTGGCGATGGATACAGTTATCGATTCGTTTGACCGACTTTCTGAAGAATATGAAAGCGTGATGATTGAAGGTGCGGGGAGCCCAGCCGAAATCAATCTTCGTGAAAATGATATCGCTAACATGGGATTTGCTGAGAAAGCGGACATCCCTGTGATCATCGTTGCTGATATTGACCGTGGTGGCGTTTTTGCGCATCTCTACGGGACATTAGCTCTATTGTCTGAATCTGAACAAGCTCGTGTAAAAGGCTTTGTGATAAATCGTTTTAGAGGCGATATCGCACTGCTTCAATCTGGCCTAGATTGGCTAGAGGAAAAAACCGGCAAGCCAGTCATTGGTGTTTTGCCATATCTGCATGGTTTTAACTTAGAAGCGGAAGATGCCATTACCTCTGCTCAAGAGTCTTACGGAGAAGCTAAGCTTAAGGTGGCGGTGCCAGTGCTAACCCGAATCAGCAACCATACAGACTTTGACGCGTTAAGATTGAATCCTTCGATTGATTTACGTTATGTCGGTAAAGGCGAACGTGTAAACAATGCTGATTTAATTATCTTGCCGGGTACAAAGTCGGTAAGAGCAGATTTGGATTACCTAAAAGAACAAGGCTGGGATAAAGATATTCAACGCCACCTGCGCTTAGGCGGCAAAGTGATGGGTATCTGCGGTGGCTACCAAATGTTAGGTAACATCATCCACGATCCTGATGGCGTTGAAGGGGAACCCGGCAGCAGCGAAGGGTTAGGGTATCTGGATACTGAAACGACCCTTACACAGCAGAAAACCTTAACCAACGTACGCGGCACCATGACGCTGGATGGCAAAACAGCACAAGTAAAAGGTTATGAAATCCACGTAGGTAGGACTGATGTCAAAGAAACAGCCTTACCGGTTCAGTTAGAATCTGGCAGCCTAGATGGCGCTGTGAATCAAGATAACTCGATTTTTGGTACTTACTTGCATGGCGTATTCGACAACAGTGATGCGTTGTCGCTTATTTGCGAATGGGCAGGAGCCAACGATGTGACCGCGATTGACCACGAACAGCTTAAAGAGCTGGGTATTAATCGAATCGCTGATGCCATCGAAGAGTACTTAAATCTTGATCTGCTTTGGCCAGAGTTAATTGGCCAGAGTTAACAGCTTAAGCCGCCATTTAGAAGTTAGCTAAAGAACTTAAACGAACAATAGATAAGTGATAACAATGAAAAAGCGAGTCTTCCTTTTAACCATGGCTTTAACTTCGGCATTGAGTTCTAGTCATCTTTTTGCTGCGGAAAAGCTACGAGTTTACGCTGCATCGTCGATGACCAATGCGGTTAATCTGTTGGTTGAAGAGTTTGAGAAAGACCATTCTGTCGATGTGATTCCTGTGTACGCGAGTACATCGTCTTTGGTGCGACAAATCGAAAGAGGAGCACCAGCAGACATTTTTATCTCGGCAAATGAGAAATGGATGACGCATTTAGTCGATCGTAAATTGGTTTATAGTGACAATGTCACAAACCTATGTGAAAACGAACTGGTGCTGATTGCTCCTAAAGAGACATCGGTAACGTTAGACCTATCAAAAGGTGAACAATGGGCTAAACTTCTTACTAATGAAAGGCTTGCAGTGGGTAACACCATGTCGGTTCCTGCTGGTATCTATGCAAAAGAAGCGTTAGAAACGTTAGGTGTATGGGACGATGTGAAAACTCGATTGGCACCAAGTAACAATGTTCGTATGGCCTTAGCCTTAGTCGAGCGCAGTGAAGCTAAGCTTGGCATTGTCTACAAAACGGATGCGTTGCTTTCTAAAGAAGTAAACCTAGTGTCGACCTTCCCATCAGATCTGCACACACCAATACGTTACCCTGTAGCGAAGTTGAGTGATAAAGTTGTGGCAGAAGAGTTCTATACTTTCCTAAAGAGCGAAAAAGCGAAAGACACCTTGAACAGTTTTGGATTTGAAGTGCGTTAAATGATGTATTTATCGGAATACGAATACCAAGCCTTAATGCTGAGCTTAAAAGTCGCTGGGTTTGCAATCTTATGGCTTATCCCTATCGGTATTGGCTTAGCATGGCTACTTGCTAAGAAACAATTTGTAGGTAAGAGCATTGTTGAGAGTATTGTCCATTTACCTTTGGTACTTCCACCTGTGGTTATTGGCTATTTACTGCTAGTGATGATGGGCAGGCAAGGTATCATAGGTTCGTGGCTCAATGACGTGTTTGGTATTGTATTCAGCTTTAGCTGGAAGGGCGCGGCACTCGCTTGTGTGGTTGTGGCGTTGCCGCTGATGGTTCGCTCTATTAGATTGAGCCTAGAAACCGTAGACAGTAAGCTTGAAGAGGCGGCTGCTACATTAGGCGCTTCACCTCTTCGTGTGTTTTTCACGATCACTTTACCCTTGATGATCCCAGGGGTCATTACCGGCACCATGCTTTCATTCGCAAGAAGCCTAGGGGAGTTTGGCGCGACCATCAGCTTCGTTTCAAATATTCCCGGTGAAACTCAAACCATTCCTTTGGCTATGTATACTTTTATTGAAACCCCTGGCGCTGAAATGGAAGCCGCGCGTTTGTGTGTCATTTCTATTGTGATAGCGCTGGGTTCATTGATGCTATCTGAGTGGCTCAACAAAAAGTCAGCACAACGCTTGGGAGGCAATGCATGAGTGCTTTGATCCTCCAATATCAACAACAACTTGGTGAAACGTTCTTTGATATCGACTTGGAATTACCAAGTAGCGGCATTACGGCAATTTTTGGTCGTTCTGGCGCGGGTAAAACCTCACTTATCAATGCAATCAGTGGCCTTAAACAGCCCGATAAAGGTCTGATCAGCGTATCTGGAACCACACTGTTCGATAGTGAAAATGGCATTAATTTGCCGACTCACAAACGCAACGTCGGTTATGTGTTCCAAGAGTCGCGATTGTTTCCACATATGAAGGTGGCAGCGAACCTTAAATACGGTATGAAAAGCGTCGATCAAGCGCACTTTGAGCAAATAGTCTCGCTGTTGTCTTTGGGTTCATTGCTTGACCGATACCCAGCTCGTTTGTCTGGCGGTGAGAAGCAACGTGTGGCGATTGGCCGCGCTTTGTTATCAAAGCCGAGCATTTTGTTGATGGATGAGCCTTTAGCGTCTCTCGACTTGCCTCGTAAGCGCGAAGTGATGCCATTTCTGGAAAACTTATCCGAAACCGTCCAAATACCGATCATCTATGTCACTCATAGCCTCAATGAAATTTTACGCTTGGCAAATCACCTTGTGATTATTGACCAAGGCAAAGTGATTTCGTCGGGTGTGACGGAAGAGGTTTGGGCATCGAGAGCCATGCAACCTTGGCAATCTTTCTCAGAGCAAAGCTCGTTGTTTGAAGCGACATTAGCGGAACACAATGACGATTATGCGCTGTCTCGCCTGATGCTAGGAAAGTCGACGTCGTTATGGGTTCAGAAAGTATCGAGTGAGCTTGGTACGACAGTGAGGCTGCAAGTTAGGGCAAATGATGTCTCTATCACGCTAGAACGGCCGAAAGGGACTTCTATACGTAACATCCTTCCAGTGACCATTAAAAGCGTAGAGACGCACCAACAAGGCACAAATAAGCAGAGTGTCGAGGTCGAGCTAGAGTTAGAGTCTGGGTGCTACCTATGGGCAACCATTACATTGTGGGCGCTGGATGAGTTAAATCTAGAAATCGGGCAGCGTGTTTACGCTCAAATTAAAGGTGTGAGTGTCGCTCAAAGAGATATCGCGGTAACGCATTAAACCTGAGAAGGTTTGCTTTTCGATATTGTCGCGATACTGCCTGTTATAGGTTCTGAAAATTCGGTCTTGATTCCATGATTGGATACATGCGTCATTTTTATACGGTATAACTGCCAGTTTTGCGCCACACTATATGAGTGTTAAAGCATATGATTTGTCGAATCATATGAACATTAGCAACAAGAACATACAGACGTAACGATCGACGAACAGAAAATAGCGGATATAAAAAAGCCGCGTGTTTAAAGAAACATGCGGCTTAATTCTAAGTAGTACTGTTAGCGCTTAGCCTAGTTTAGGCGACTAGCGACTTACTTAGTAAAAACTTCTTTGAAATCACGCTTCAAGATTGCATCACGACGAGCTTTCTTGATTTGTTTAACCATGTCTTTTACACAGTTGTGTAGAACTTGGTCTAGCAGTTGAGCACGGTACTCTTCTTTTTCTTCGTCAGACATGTCTTCTGGAAGTTTAAGAGTAGGGAACTCTTCCATCACGTTAACACCAGCGAAAGCTTGGCTAACTGAGATTAGAGCGTGGAACTGCTCGAAGTTGTCTAAAACATTTTGTGCGCTTGCTGGAAGACTATCCCAAGCTTCGCGTACTGCTTCTTCAGACACTTCGTGAATAGAAGTAACCATAAAGTGCATCTCTTTTGGTACGCCATCAAATTCGATAACTTGACGAAGTTCTGGTGAGATGGTGGTTAAATCGATTTCTTGTTGTTCGTTGTTTGTAGCGTCTGACATAGTATTTCTCTTTAAAAAGAAACAATGCTAAAAAGATCTGTAAAAAAGTCAATATAATATAGAGATTAGGGCATGATTTAAGCCCAAATTTGAGCTACTTTGAATATTCGACACTAGATAAAGGTGATGTGATGATAGAAAAGGGATCTTCAATGCGCATATTGCTGGTTGATGACGTTCAACTAGACAGGATGCAACTTGCTATCCGACTCAAGCAACTGGGTCATATTGTAGAAGCTGTCGGTAGCGGAAAAGAAGCCCTGAGTGTTTATTCTGATTTTGATCCTGAACTCGTGTTACTTGATATCAGCATGCCTGATATGGATGGTTTTGAAGTGGCGAATGAGGTTCGAAGCCGATTCCCAGAATGGGTTCCCATCATCTTTCTTAGTGGTCACGAAGAACCTGAGATGATCGCAAAAGCGATTGACGCTGGTGGCGATGATTACCTGATCAAGCCAGTAAACAAGGTTGTTTTGAATTCTAAGCTGATTGCGATGCAACGTATCGCGCACATGAGACGAGAGCTAAAACAAAGCACAGCCAAACTCGAAGAACTGAACATCCTTCTGCAGCAACAAGCCAACGAAGATGGCCTGACCAAATTGTATAACCGTCGATATATGGATACTAAGCTTGAAGAGAGCATAGCGTGGCACGGAAGACGTAATATATCCATGACAGTCATACTTCTAGATGTAGACTTCTTTAAGCCTTACAACGATAATTATGGTCATATTCAAGGGGATAAGTGCTTACAAGGGCTTGCTAATACCTTGAAACAGCTGTTTGTTCGTGCGGGAGAATTTGTAGGTCGTTATGGCGGTGAAGAGTTTGTTCTGATTCTTAGCGACACAGACAGTGAAGGCGCTAAGGTACACGCGACTCGAGTTAAAGAGGCATTGCATGAGATGAACTACGCTCATGAACACTCAACGGTATCGGATAGAGTGACAGCGTCACAAGGTGTGTTGTCATTTGTGCCAGAAGGTGGCGAATCTATTGCGTCTATTTACGAAAAGGTCGATCAAGCGCTTTATCAAGCGAAGCAAAGTGGTAGAAATACCTTTGTACAACGTAACATTTTGGAGCTTGCGCGTTAGTTGGCGAGCTCTTTTAGATATTTGAATTTATACTTCTAATAGCGTTTGAGCTAGGAAGTGCTTTAAGTGATAAAAGAAATGCCACATTCGAAGTCATTTTCTATGACTAACACATCTTGGACGCTTGCGGTTCCTCTATTTTTTACCGCTTTGGCGACCACTGTTAATGCCAATACGCTATCTGATCTTTTTCGAAAGGATCTAGAGCAGAGCTTTGCCACCAGTGTATTGCTCAACGACACCGATGTTTTCACTTTTGGTATCAATAACTTTGACCCCAATAAAGTGTTTAGTTTGGACAATGAAGACATCGGTTCGAATGATTCGGTAAGTCGTCGCCAAAACATCACCTCCCTGAGTTTGCCTTACACATTTGAATTACCAAGTTACATCGAAGACAACCATCAAGAGGTGACGCTACGCTTGTCTGCATTGCGAATCGAGAACGATGTCGAGTACGCGGCAGCAAACAGAAACGATTTTCAAAAAGAGTCGGTAGTGTCTGGCTACGTCGAATTCGCGAATGTGTCCCAGCTAGACGAATATTGGAGCTTCAGCTCTGCAATCGGTAACCACATCTCTTACTACCGCAATGATTATGAATATCGCGCTTCGTTGCTAAAGCCTATTCAAGACCAACTGGATGGCGTATATCTCAATACTGATGCTTGGGCTTACATCATCGAGCCTAAAATCAAGCTGATGTACGAAGATAAGAATGACTGGGGAAAGTATAAATTGAGCACCAGTTGGCATTACTTTAATGGCATCGGCTGGGGCGAGGCGAATAATGGCAATGTCGGTCATCCTGAAGGGTGGTATATCGCCAATGAAGCCAAGGTTTTCTATGATCTCGTGCGTTGGGATAAGAACATCACTTCGATGTACTCGAGTATAAGACGAATTGATATTGGTGGTGACACCGTGGCATCTATGGGCACCACATCTTACTACGAGGGCAGTGTTGGTTGGTTGCTTAACCCAAACCTGTTTAATGAGTGGGTCGATAACGTGGGAATAGGTTTTACGATTAACTACGGAAGTAGCTTAAAAGGTGGCAGCTTGGTTATATTCTTCAACCAAGATTAAGCTCTTTTTTCCAGTTAAGCCCATACGGCCTCAAATCAATGAGGCTCGTTGAACTTGGAAGTGATAGTTATTGAAGCAGATCGCTATTAATGGCTTAAGCTATTTAGATCTCTAGCACTCAATATCTTTCGCTATCAACTATTGTTAACGGTCAATACACAGTTTGTTTCGACCGGTTTCTTTCGCTTTATACAGCGCTTGGTCAGCAAGCTTCAACACCTCTTCAGGATGTCTGGTGGTTGTACTGTCAGACAATCCAATACTCACCGTCACATTCACCACTTCCGATGGTTTGCCGTTCTTACCACGCTTTTTCATCCCCACTTCATGATCGTCAGGGCGCTCGTGACTATTGCGAATCGTCATGTCGTAGTTTTGAACCTCGGAAATCAGAGCTTGAAGGTGCTCTTTAACTTGTTCCGAATGTTTGCCTTTGAAGATAATCGTGAACTCTTCACCACCATAGCGATAAGCTTTAGCGCCGCCTGTGGTTTCTCTCAGAATGCGTGCCACCAGTTTTAACACATCGTCCCCAATGTCATGTCCGTAGGTGTCGTTGAATTGCTTAAAGTGATCGATATCGACCATCGCCATCGAATACTTACGCCCCAAGTGCTTCATATCGACTTCTAAGGCGTGTCGACCTGGAATGTTAGTCAGTTGGTCATTAAAGGCCATATCATGACTAGCAGACATCACATAGACGATGATCAACGTGCCTGACAGCGAGAACATGGTGCTCGAGATGTACTGAATATCGAAGAAGATGAACGTACAAGAAGAAAGCAGGATAGCGCTATAAACCACAACATCGATAGAGCGGTTATACACCAACACGAGAATGGCAGTAAGGCCAAGCAAGCAAAGGCTATACAGCACTAAAACAAAAGGCAGTTTGGAGAAGTCTCTGACAATAAATAGAAGACCATCACTCCATGATTCAAAACCGCCGGCATGGAAGTGAGAGACGATCAATTGTGCCCACACCATAAACAGAACAAGAACGATGGCGTAGAGCAGCATCGACTTTGAGTTTACGCCGTTATCAGGGAAGGCATAAACAAGTAAGCAAGTGACAGGTACTAATGCCGCAAGTAACGAGAGCTCTAATAGCGTTGTGCCAGTATTGAGAGGCGTTTGTAAGCGAACTTGGATGATCAGATAAGCGACAAGCATGGTCACCGATACCATCGCCATTCGACCTTGTCTGAACGTATGGCATAGCAGAACCGCAACGCTCAATAAAATGTAAGGGAGGTTGCTAGCAAACCCTAAATTTGAGTCCGTCACGAGAATGACGTTGTCCATACCAACGAGCAAAATTGTTAACAGGACTAAAGGGAAGCAAAATCGAAACATGCTCGACGTTACAAAAGATGATGCCATTTATGTGGTGAGCCTAACTATATTGATGATCTTATTATTTAATACTATGCGTAGGATACGGTTAAACAAGCGATTGCCAAGCTTTTTACCTAAATTAGAGCAAAAACATAGTCATAGGTCGCTATTGGTGCAATCATTTTTATATGTATTTTGAGTTGCTATTAACCTTAGAACGAACTACACAGTATATATGAGAAATTAATTAGTCGTTATAGATACTTAACAAAATCTGCTCTGCTGCTCTTACGTTGGCGCTGTCACTTAAAGGGCTTGATGATCAGTTATCATTGAGTGACCTTTTCATTAAGCGACGAAGATCTGTAATGAAGTCAGAGTAAGATTAAATAATACCTAAGTTTCAACTATGGACAGTAAAACCTATAACTGAGTTATAGAAAGCTATTAGGAATTGCATGGTTTCAAGTGACTTTAGAAACGACTGCGACTAGAAAAACCGCTACAAATGGAGGTGTGGTATGCAAATTAGTGTTGATGTACATAACTATATGGAAACTCTGGTCGGTCATGTATTGGCTACCGAGGAATATGTGTCTAGTTATACCAACGAACAGTTGGCCGATCTCGCGTGCTTGGCTTTGGGCCAGCTAAAACCTATCTATATTCGTTTTGATATCGATTTTCTGTCAGCATTGCCAGAAGACAAATTGGTGCTCTATAAACGCAATAGTGAGATCGCGGTCAAAAATGCAGAAAGTATGATTATTGACGATCGAAGACGTGAACGTGACGACAATGTGCCTGTTATATTTAGTCAACACAATTTTGACGATGACGTAGAATTGCAATGGTATGAAAAGCCGTTGTTGAACCGTAAACAGTCATGATAGTTTAGGGTGAATACGGTCATTTAAGGAGTAAAAAAACGTGGGATTCTTTTCTAGATTATTTGGTGGCAAAGAAAAAACCGAACAAAAAGTAGAGATTGAGCCAGTCGAATATAAGGGTTTCAATATCTATCAAGATGCCATTGCAGAATCTGGTCAATACCGTGTTGCTGGGCGAATCGAGAAAGAATTCGATGGTGAAATCAAAACTCACCGTTTTATTCGTTCAGATGTTGTTTCAAACAAACAAGATGCCGATGAATTGATGCTCAAAAAATCGCAGATGTTCATCGACCAAATGGGCGACAATATATTTAGCTAACCAATTAGGGTTAGAATTGATGTTGGTCATAATTTAGAGAGCTTTCAGTGTATATGCTGAAAGCTCTTTTTAGTTTTATGGATAAAGAACAGCTAGTGAGTTGTTATTAAAAGGATTATTTGCAAGTGGTTTGACCTCTTGGTTCGAGACGGTCGTCATTTATCCGAATGAAGCGCTCAAATTCCGTCCAAATCGTTATAAGTAATAACTTTTCCTGTTCTTTGAACAAAACGCTTGAAGTATTAGTTGTCGTTAGATACAAACGAATAAGTCATTCGTGCCAATAGTCAAGGAATAGCTATGCAAATTGGTGTACCAAGAGAAACGCTCGCAGGTGAAACGCGAGTCGCTGCTTCGCCGAAATCGGTAGAACAGCTTCTAAAATTAGGATTTGAAGTTTGTGTTGAATCACAAGCAGGTGCGTTAGCAAGTTTTGAAGATGCAGCTTATGAACAAGCTGGAGCAAAAGTTGTCACCGCAGATGAAGCTTGGAAATCCGATATTATCTTTAAAGTTAACGCTCCGATCGTTGACGAGTCTAAAAATGAAATCGATCTTCTTAAAGATGGCGCAACATTGGTCAGCTTTATTTGGCCTGCTCAAAATCCAGAGTTAATGGAACAATTGTCCAGTCGTAACATCAACGTGATGGCGATGGATTCTGTACCACGAATTTCAAGAGCTCAGGCGTTAGATGCATTGAGTTCTATGGCAAACATCGCGGGTTATCGTGCTGTTGTTGAAGCGGCGCATGAGTTTGGTCGATTCTTCACGGGTCAGATTACGGCTGCGGGTAAAGTTCCGCCAGCAAAAGTACTGGTTGCAGGTGCTGGTGTTGCTGGCCTAGCGGCAATCGGCGCTGCGGGTAGCTTAGGTGCAATCGTTCGTTCATTCGATGTTCGTCCTGAAGTTAAAGAACAAGTTGAGTCGATGGGTGCTGAATTCTTGGAAGTGGATTTCAAGGAAGATACCAGTGCTGGTGACGGCTACGCAAAAGAGATGTCTGAAGCATTCAATAAGAAAGCGGAAGAGCTTTATGCAGCTCAAGCAAAAGACGTTGATATCATCATTACAACGGCGCTGATTCCAGGTCGCCCGGCTCCGAAGCTGATTACCAAAGAGATGGTAGACAGCATGAGTGCAGGTAGTGTGATTGTAGACCTTGCGGCGGCCAATGGCGGTAACTGTGAATACACGGTTGCGGATCAAGTCATTACAACGGCTAATGGTGTGAAGGTGGTTGGTTACACTGATATGGTTGGTCGACTGCCGACTCAATCATCTCAACTGTATGCAACGAACCTAGTTAACCTTCTGAAACTGCTTTGCAAAGAGAAAGATGGCAACATCAAAATCGACTTTGAAGATGTTGTTCTGCGTGGTGTTACTGTGGTTAAAGAGGGCGAGGTCACTTGGCCAGCTCCACCAATTCAAGTTTCAGCTCAACCACAACAAGTTAAGCCAAAAGCGGCCAAACCAGAGCCTAAAGTTGAAGAACCTGTTTCTCCAATTAAGAAAGTGGCGGGTATGGCGGTAGCTGTTGGTGCATTCGCTTGGGTAGCTTCGGTTGCTCCAGCTGCGTTCTTATCTCACTTTACCGTTTTTGTTCTCGCTTGTGTGGTGGGTTATTACGTAGTTTGGAATGTAAGCCATTCTCTGCATACGCCTTTGATGTCCGTGACTAACGCGATTTCAGGCATCATTGTAGTAGGTGCACTGTTACAGATCGGGCAAGGAAGTGGCGTCGTCACGTTCTTATCATTTATTGCCGTATTAATTGCAAGTATCAATATCTTTGGTGGCTTTACCGTGACCAAACGTATGCTTGAAATGTTCCGTAAAGACTAAGGAGTAACAGATGTCTGAAGGATTAGTACAAGCAGCTTATATTGTTGCTGCTGTATTTTTTATTATGAGCTTGGCTGGGTTATCGAAACAGGAATCTGCGCGTGCAGGTAACTATTACGGTATCACGGGTATGGCAATCGCGTTGATCGCAACGATCTTTGGCCCTCACTCTGCTGGTATTGTGTGGATCATCATTGCTATGGTGATCGGTGGTGGTATTGGTATCCACTACGCAAGAAAAGTAGAAATGACTGAAATGCCAGAGCTGGTTGCAATTCTGCACAGCTTCGTAGGTATGGCTGCAGTACTTGTAGGTTACAACAGCTACATCGATCCACCTGCTGCTGTTTCTATCAACCCTGCAGATATTCATGCAGAGCACGTTATCCATCTAGTGGAAGTGTTCCTTGGCGTGTTTATCGGTGCGGTGACGTTCACGGGTTCTATTGTTGCGTTTGGAAAGCTTCGTGGCGTTATCTCTTCGTCTGCATTGAACATCCCTCATAAGCACAAGTGGAATCTAGCGGCTATCGTAGTTTCTACACTACTGATGATCATGTTCGTTAAAGCGGACGGCAGCATGTTCGCGCTAATGGTGATGACGCTTATCGCATTCGCATTCGGTTACCACTTAGTGGCATCGATTGGCGGCGCAGATATGCCAGTAGTTGTCTCTATGCTTAACTCGTACTCTGGTTGGGCAGCAGCAGCGGCAGGTTTCATGCTTGCAAACGATCTGCTTATCGTAACTGGTGCATTGGTTGGTTCGTCGGGTGCGATTCTGTCTTACATTATGTGTAAGGCGATGAACCGCTCTTTCATTAGTGTTATTGCTGGTGGATTCGGCCAAGAAGTGGTTGTGTCTGATGGCGATGAAGAGCAAGGTGAACACCGCGAAACATCAGCTGAAGATGTGGCTGATATGCTGAAAAACTCTAAGTCAGTAATCATCACTCCTGGATACGGCATGGCAGTAGCTCAAGCACAATACCCAGTGCATGAAATCACTGAGAAGCTACGAGCGCAGGGCATTAATGTTCGATTTGGTATCCACCCAGTTGCTGGTAGGTTACCGGGTCACATGAACGTACTGCTTGCTGAAGCGAAAGTGCCTTACGATATCGTTCTAGAAATGGACGAAATCAACGATGACTTCGATGAGACAGATACTGTATTGGTAATTGGTGCGAATGACACCGTAAACCCTGCAGCACTTGAAGATCCAAACAGCCCAATTGCTGGTATGCCAGTACTTGAAGTTTGGAACGCTCAGAATGTTATCGTATTCAAGCGTTCGATGAACACAGGTTACGCCGGTGTGCAAAACCCACTGTTCTTCAAAGAGAACACGCAGATGCTGTTTGGCGATGCTAAAAAGAGTTGTCTAAGTATCTTAGAACATCTATAGAGATCACCTCTAAACAATCTGTAACAACTCGATAAGGAGCTCATTTGAGCTCCTTTTTTTATCTTACGAAAGCGACTCTATGTGTGATCTCAGTTGATACGAAGTTGACGAAGCCTGATGCAAAACTTGTCGCAATTGAGGTTTGGCTTGCCAATCAGCCTACTAGTACGTATGTACAATGTGGCCGTAATATATTGGCCTTTATCTCTGTAGCTCGCCATTCTCAATGTTTTTCATGCGGTTAAAAATTTATCTTTGATAGCGAATGGTATATATTTGGCTGATCTATATGAATTTGCGTTGGTTTGTGATCATCAAAAGAACATTTACTCTTCTTATCGCTACGTTGTCTGTGTCTGCAAACGCATTTGCTGACTCTTTACCTGAGCGTATCGATAATTTCACCAAACTCTTTGATCATGAAACGGCAATCGAATCTTACGATATTCGAGTGCTACAGGCTGATTATCCAACACGTTTGATCATGCCGTCTTCTATGCTGCCACAAACAGCAGAGTACCCGTTAAAAGACATTCAGCGCTTGTACCAGTTATCAAAAACCTGTAGTGGTAAACTGCCGTTAAGCCCTTTGATTACTGAGCCTTTAGTTTTTACTCGTGCAATGTGTAAAGGCACCAAGCTTTCTGACCGTTGGTTTAGCCGTAGTGGTTTGATTCACCCTGGCGGCGGTTCTTATGCGGCACGATACGTTGAGAAGTACCCAGAAAAATTCGACTCTCTGAAGCGCTTTATGCATATTCAAGAGCGACCAAACACCGAACACGATGAACTACTGTCTCGCTTGCAACAAATGGATAGCGAAGCAATCACCGCGCTGTTAGCGGGTGCGAGTATGTTTGTTGAGCTTGATGAGATGTGGGTAAAACGCGGCTACAGATATTACCTGTATAAAAAATCAGTCTGGAACGAAAATGCCACGCTTGCTGGGTTATCGTTTAGCTTGTCTTCAGAAGGTAAAAGCTGTTTTGTCCAGCGTGGTAATGTGTGTTGGGAAATAGAAGATCATTCAGAGCTTCTGCAAGTCGCCATGTTTATCTTGGTTATTGCCAACATCATGCTTGTCTTAGGTTGGGCGGTTTACCGTTGGAACAGTAAGAAACAAGAGATGAAGAGCCGCATGCTGGTGCTTCAAATCCTAACGCACGAATTAAGAACGCCGATTGCAAGTTTGTCATTGACGGTTGAAGGGTTCAGACGCGAGTTCGAACACTTACCAGAATCAGTATATGATGAGTTTCGTAGGCTGTGTGAAGATACACGCCGTTTAAGACAGTTGGCAGAAGCAAGTAAAGACTATTTGCAATCAGACAACCAACCGCTCGCAACAGAGTGGGTACCAAGCGTTGAAGAGTGGCTTCAATACAAAGTTGAAGAAGAATTTGCACCGGGTATTGAACTCCGTGTAAACAAAGATATTGCTGCAAAAATAAACGTATATTGGTTAGGAACGTGCATCGACAACCTGATCAGAAACGCCGTGAAATACGGTGTCGCACCAGTGATACTAGAACTGAATACTTCTGACAAGAAGCTGACATTCAAAGTTATAGATAATGGAGACTTGTCCCGCAAAGATTGGGGGCAACTAAGAAAGCCATTCGTAAGTAAGAGTGGACTCGGTTTAGGTCTGACGATAGTGGAATCTATGGTCGGAAAAATGGGCGGTCACATGACGCTTATCGGCCCCCCAACAACATTTATTTTGGAGATACCTTGTGAAACAGACATTGCTTCTCGTTGAAGATGATAAAAATTTAGCTGACGGTTTATTAGTTAGCCTTGAGCAAGCTGGATATGAATGTTTGCATGCAGAACTGATCTCTGAAGTTGAAGGCTACTGGGAACAAGCGGACCTAGTGATTCTAGACCGTCAACTTCCTGATGGTGACTCAGTAGATTCACTTCCAGGTTGGAAGAAAAAGAAAGACATCCCAGTTATTTTGCTAACGGCTCTCGTCACAGTAAAAGACAAAGTTGCGGGCCTAGACTCAGGTGCAAACGACTATCTAACTAAGCCTTTCGCTGAAGCTGAATTGTTTGCTCGAATTCGCGCGCAGTTACGCCTGCCTGATGCTGAAGATCAAGATGCATCAAAAGTGATGGCTCAAAATCTAGTTATCGATAAAGCGACACGTGAAGTGTTTTTCAATGAACTGGAAGTCACCCTAACGCGTACTGAGTTTGACCTACTGCTATTTTTGGCAAGCAACCTTGGCCGTGTATTCACTCGTGATGAGCTGCTTGACCATGTATGGGGTTACAACCATTTCCCAACAACACGTACGGTAGACACGCACGTTCTGCAACTAAGACAGAAACTGCCGGGTCTAGAAATCGAAACGCTGCGTGGCGTTGGTTACAAGATGAAAGCGTAATGAAAAAAGCCTTACTTCCACTATTAATGTTGTCTTGCGTGGTGAATACCGCGCAAGCTGCGGATTGGTTTAAGAGTAGTGATACTCTAACTCAAGTTCATAAACACCTGTTGGATAATGACTTACCTCAGATGTTTGATTCACTAGTGGAAGTTTGGCAAATCAACTCTTCTCAATCACGAGAAGATCACCTCAATGAGCTGTTCGATCAAGCATTGAACAAAGATTGTGGTAAAACCCTCACCAGAAAAACACTCCCAGATTGGATCAGTTCAGTCGTCGTTAAAAGACACATCATTCAAAGCCCTGGCCGAGATACTTTTCGCGTATCGATTGATGTTGAATCCGAAAACAACATTCAAGATATTACCTTCGAGAAATGGGTCGATAAGATTGTTTCATCGGACAGTGAGCTAACCAAAGACAGTGAAGTGGTAAACAACGCATCGGTGAGCCTATACCGCAAGCGTTACAATTTAGCATCTCAACTTGAGTCAGGCCTGTATCGTTTAAGTGTGAAAGGCGATGGCGGTAATTCATGGAGTACTTGGATTATTCTTGGTGACGTTGCTTTTCGTCAGCAAGTTCGTTGGGCATCAAAAGACACGTGGCGAATCGATAAAAAAGAACTACTCAATCCTTATTGTCCGCTCCCTAAGCTCGAAATCGGTTTGTACGATTACGTTGATGAACACTATGAACAGGTCTGGGGCAAGAGCTACGAATCTGATTATCCAATGAACCTTACTGGTGAAGAACTTCCTAATGATCGCTATGTTTTAGCGGTTTCAATGGTGCATTCACGCTGGCAAGGCGACATAGCGATAGAACAAGCACAAACTATCAGTAAAACTTATGATATTTCTAGCGAAGAAGAGTTAAAGTAATTTAAAATTGTGCCGTTAACTATGTAAGGGATCTAACAAAGATAAACGGCATGAAAAAAACTACAAAACTACTCGCAGCGTCAATTGCATTCGCCAGTCTTCCTCTTTCAGCAGCAAACTACGCCATTGAAGCGCGTGGTGATGCGATGGGTGGTGTTGGTGTTGTTTCAGCAAACTTCCTAACTGCTCCATTCTATAACCCAGCACTTGTTGCGATTTATCGTCGTAATGATGACATGGGAATGATCACGCCAAGTTTTGGCGGTAATTATAATGACCCTAATAACTTAGTTGATGATATCGATAATTTAGTTGACAGCATTGAGTCAGGTACTGTGACTGGTTCTGATCTAGATGCTCTTAATGGTGATAGCCTGAATGTTGATTTAGGTGGTGTTGTAGCATTCGCTCTACCAAATCAGTATATTGCAGCAAACGTATTTGCAAAAGCATACACTGAATCATTTGTAACCCCTGATACATCTAGTGACGCTGCTAATAGTGACTTGGTTAATGCTGAGTTAACTGCTGTTAAAGCTGTTTCTATTGGCATTATGGAAGCTGGTATATCATTAGCAAAATATCAAACGTTCATGGGACAACATTTGTCGTTTGGTATTTCTCCAAAACTCCAAAGAATCTATACGTATAACTACATTGCCTCGGCACAAAACTACGATCTAAGTGATGTTCGAGAAAACGACACCGCGGAAACTACATTTAATATTGATGCAGGTGCGCTTTGGTTTTACGGCCCATTTAGAGTGGGTTTTTCTGCAACGAATATTATAGACCGTGAGATTGAAACTAAATCCGTTAGCCAACAGCTAACAAGCAGCACAGGGGCTACAAGAACAGTAACATCGAGTCATTCTTATAACCTGGGGCCGGTCTACACTGTTGGTGCGGGGATCGTTTCTGATTACTTTACGTTGAGTGTTGATTATGATTTGAATGAAGCAGAGAAGTTTACTTCGTTCGAAGACAACGAACAGATGATTCGTGTTGGTACTGAAGTCGACCTGTTACGTCAGCTTAAGCTAAGGGGAGGGTATTACAAGAACCTGGCTTACTCTGATTCAGAAGGAACAGTGACAGCTGGTGTTGGTATCTCGCCATTGAACTTGTTTCAGCTAGATCTAAGTGCTAACTACACGAATGAAAATGCAATGGGTGCATCCATCAATTTCCTTGCTAGTTACTAACAGTCCTTATATAGTTCTGCTCCTAAATAAAGGAGCAGAGCATGCTAAACGACTTACCAACCCTTTCTCACGAAGAACAACAGAAAGCTGTTGAACGAATTCAAGAAATGATGACCCAAGGCATCAGCACAGCACAAGCTATCAAAATCGTTGCTGAGCAAATCCGTGAAGAAATGAGTAATAAAGAAGAGTAGGGCATCAGCCCTTCTTTTTTAATACGATAGTGCACTATAACTAAACATATTACCCTCTAGTATATTATCTCGTACATACCTACTCTTTAGTTTCTCTAAATCCCGACCTGTCCAAAACTCTTAAATACTTTTTATTCAACAAGTTACGTCAGAGTAATTAACTTCTCAGGCTTTACTTGGCTTTGGGTTGTAATTAAATTACAGCAAGACCTGAAAGTAAAACAATCACCACTTTGGGTGTCAGCATTTGTGTCACCACGCCTAAGTCATTAAATATATGGCGTTTTTTACGGCTAGTGACGTTGTGACTTGTATTTTGAACGGATGAGAATCCATGAATGTTCAGAAGCAGACAAATGAGGATTTCATCGAAGAACAGGGCGAGACAATCCACAGCGGTAATGTTCAAAACCGATATCGCGAATGGCTTACCATCGCTTAGAGCAAGCTTCGTTGCCACATATGTGCTTTACAGAATAAGTATTTAAAAAGCTTACGAGGCGTAAGGTGTTGTGTAGAAGTCGATTAAGGAATGCGGCGCGTATCAATTTGAGAATGCTAAATTGATGTGTTTTCTATTGGGGAATGATAAGTCTAAGCGATAGAACTTGTTAGAAATAGGGTCGCTTTGAGCGCTGTAGTTGTCGTCGTGGTTACGTATGTAGAATCGAAACCTTGGCTCCTCTTGACCTTCATATTCTATATTGATGGTGACCGAATCGAACGTTGAGAGATCGAGCCCTTTATTTTGGGTCGATATAACGAACTCAATTTCACAGAAGGGTAAGCTATAGGTTTGTTCGAAGTCACACTGTAACTCAATTCCATCTTCTGACTTATGTAATGAGCCTACGGTGCCACCATCGTGGTCTCTGTCCGTATTTACGCGCGTAGGCTATCTGTCAGGTGTGATGATGTAGTTCTTATCCATGAGCGTATTAAAAGAGATCAACGACACTAGCGTGATTGCTAGGCAAAAATACGCGCCCAGCGACAGATATATGCCTAAATAGCGTTGTTTTTGTTCGGTATTTATACGAAAGGTAACGTTTTTAAGGGGATAATAATTTAACTGTGTAAATATACAGTTATTATTTGGGTTCTTTATTTTGTGTTCCATAGGACCAAGCTTTACCTGTACAGCTAGCTACAGTGTCACTTTACTTATTGATTACATGTGTCGATAAACATTATAAGCTTTCTAATCTCAGGCGGTAACACCATTGCGACTTCAAAGCAGGCATATCAGTTAGAGAAAACAAGTAAAGAAAAACTAAGCGCAATGGGTTTAAAGTAACTCTTAGGTTTATTACCAAAGCTACCTAAGTCCAATTGAACGTAATTTCAGGGCAAACCGTGATTATGGATCTCTCAAGTATCGGTGTTGTGTACCAGCAATAAGTGTAATGAATCTATGCAAACTGAACACAAAGTACTAACTCTAGAGAGAATCGTTAAGAAGGTTTGAAAAATCTGTGTGCGGGTCTACATAAGACACACGAACTATATTAGTTGATGGATTTAAACGAGAGCTAAGCATGTGCAGTTGATAAGAAACATTGGTCGCGTGTGTGAAATCTGGAATAGAAACAACAGCAATGCTTACAAGAATTGCACACAGCGCAGCGAACCGTTAGTGCAAACAGAGAAGTGGCATATAAGTTAAACCAGACGGACAAAGTTTCGCGTCAATTAGATTTTCTGAATGAAGATTGAATTGTGTAGACGCTGGCCGTACATATAATTATTAGATTTCAAATGCGATAAGAAAACTCTGAACGGCGCAAGAAGCGTGAGAGTCAGTTGGAACAAGGATTTTAAGGACAAAAGATGAGAATACTACCTTTAGAATTAACTACACGTATTATTAACTGCGTATTATGCCTGTTTATGTTCAATTAGTTACACTAATGTTTAAATTAACACTATGCATTTGATAGACAACTTATAAGTCACTCACAAACTTAAATATTTGTATATATGAAGCTCTTATGAAGATTGTCACTAAACCCTACGAAAAATATGATTTTCGTCCCATTTATAAGAATGAGACAAAGATCACATGAAAAATAAGTTAAAGGACGAGCTATTCAATAACGGCCTATACATCAACCAGATTAATGACTTGTTGCTGTGGCACTTCGACGGCCACGATGAAGCGGCGGAATACTTCGGTGTAACACCTCAGACGGTTAAGAACTGGATCAGCAAGGGGAATTGGCCGTTGTCGGTGGTTCGCTTGCTTCTGGTGATGCATAGGGGATATTTACCCACGTCTAAGCCGTGGCGAGGTTTTAAGATTCGGGGTGATGTGCTTTACACTCCCGGAGGGCGAGAGCTTACAGCGTTTGATTTGATGGAGTTAGATATCAAGATGAGTCTTGATATGACTTCGAATGTGATTCAGTTTAGGCGAAAAAAAAAGAGACGATTTAAACTTAAAAAGCAGGGCACATGCCCTGCTATTTCTTAAGCTTAATGACTACTGCGCCAGCTATGACAGCGACAACAGACACGAGGATAATGGTTCGCTCTGTTACGTCTATTTTCACTGTTACGGGTTCTGGTGTGTTCACATCGACCGCGAAGTTAGTTGGAATGTTCATCCTTTTTTACCTCCAGAACGGTTACACGGTTGTTTAAGCCGGTTAATAGTTCGGTTGTCTTCGATAGGTTGCTTTTGAGTGTGTTTAAGTTAGACCACATCAGCCACGCAAGGATCACAATCTGAGGGGTTAGTCCCCATTCTCGCAATATGTTGATTAGTTGAAATTCCATCCGTTAACCTGCCTTTTCTATAAGCCGCTTTGAATCTTTCACTTCATCGCGTACGACTTCATAAACGCCGACAACTACGGGAACGGCTGCACCAATCACGCCACCAAGTTCTAAACCTTGGTCGGTAATTTCTGCGCTGAATAGGTTTCCATATCCAAAGAACGCGGCAACGGTCGAAAGTAAGAGTGTTAAGCCTTTTATTGTTGATGGTTGTATTTTCATTGTTCTAGCCCTGTATAGGTACGTTGATTAGTGGGTGATATTTGGCGTTCATTGTGCCGCCTTGATACCCGAAGATTTTCAGCATTAACGGGTAATACTGGTCAATTTTCCAAAGTGTCGCGCTTGCTTCTGGGGTGAGGGTGTAATCATCATTCAGATAGCTGTCACGAATCATTAAGGGGGAAAGCTCCACCGCTTCCCAACCGTTTAAGCCGGCGGTTAGGTCACTGAGTAGTTCACCTACGGGTTGTGTCGCTTTGCTGGCTGTCTTCTGCAGGTGTGTACCTATCTTTTGTGTTAGATACCAAACAGTTAAGCCACCAACCACGACAAAACCTAAGTCAATTAGACGTTTTTCAAGCTGCGGCGATACCGTCATAAATCACCTTATCGCTATAGGGTTGTTGGCCGTTTTCGTGTGCAATGATCACTTTGATTAATGCGGCCTTGTGTTG
The DNA here is from genome assembly GCF_041465805.1 of Vibrio sp. 10N.239.311.G01. NCBI lineage: Bacteria > Pseudomonadati > Pseudomonadota > Gammaproteobacteria > Vibrionales > Vibrionaceae > Vibrio > Vibrio sp. 10N.239.311.G01. The sequence goes on along the minus strand of NZ_JBFSRM010000012.1, from coordinate 84,998 downwards.
TTCACCTACAGGAACATGACGCGAGACGTTCAGTTCTTTTTCTGCATGCTTGATATAAGACTCGGTGTCATTCTCTACTGGTGGTGCCCATCTTGAAATAATGGTTTCAAGTGTGTTGATACCGTGAGAATTGGAGTAGGTGTTAAGGATTCGAGCTATCGCACGAATGCCGTTTTCAGGCTTATCGAATGTGATAAAACGCCCATCGTTTCCGGTGCGACCTTTCCACGGTGTGCCGTTGTCTTCAATGTTCCCTGGGTTGTTGTTTCGGATACCACGCGGCTTTTGTGCCTGGTCTAGTATTTTTCCCATATCAAACGTCCCGTTGTTGCTGGATGGAAAAGGGAAGTTATCAAGCGAATAGTTGTTTATATCGCTTGATTGCTTCCGGTAAAGGTAAAGCAGTGCGCCGGCTGCGGCTGCACTAGCTAACAGTAAGATCTGGTTGCGGGTCTGCATCGGCTATTTCTCCGCGCTGCTCGGCTTGGTCAATCCCAAATTCACTCCAAAAACGGTGACCGCGAGGGACTGTCCATTCTTGGCCGTTGGTTGGGTGATTACAGATAACTGCGTTTTTGTCTTGGTTTGTGTATTTCATGCTAGAGCCTCGCGTCTGCAATATAACCATCAATATAAGAAGAGGTAGACGAACTACTCATATGAAACTTCGTTTTATTAAAGTTTTTACCCGTATAAGCCGTATCCACCTCGCGGTCAGCACCTGCACCAATACCTGATACGTTAATCATTAGCGCGGGAGTAGCATGCATTTCACATTCAAAAACCACATCAGCGTTATACCAAGTACTACTGTAAGCATGCGTGTACATTCTATGCTCAACCCTTTGATAAAAGCGCTTACACGGTGTTAGTTCATCAGATGATTGCTGATAGATGGGTAAGTCTTCAGACTCTGCCAAAATCAAGCGAGTGAACTTTGAGTTATTGCCAAACACTTCAAACGTGATATAGGGCTGGTCGTCTGATAATTCGCTATCTGTACCGCCGTTAATACGAATGGCTGGATTACCCAAAATCGAGTCCATATTGCCTTTGATAGTGCGGCCAATATCTAGGTTATTGGGTACTAGTTGAAGAATTGAGCCGCTAATCAGTCGGAACCCGTCAGCATCACGGTACACTTCGGCACCAGCTGCGCCAGCTTTCCAACCATCACAAAAATATTGACCGGCACTTAATACACCGTCACTTTCGTTGGCTTGGTTAATCTTGCCGCGAGGGTTAATCAGTAGGTTTTCACTACCGCCACCGTTAGCCATATTTAAAACTTGATACGTCACTGTCATTAGTTAATTTCCTCAATGATTCGAACGTCTACAGTGTCACGTTCGAAGTTCGGACTGATTTGGGCGTAAACCGCCCCCTGCACATCGAGCTGTAAAGGAACGCCAACTTCAACCGGCATTTTGTCATTCATCGAAGTACTTAACGCGCCGATGTAAATCTCACCGCTTAAAGGCTTTATTGTTAAGCTTCGGCGGTTGCGGTTAGCTTCAATCAGCATCTTTTCGCCTTTGACGACTTGAACCATTCTCGACTTGATTTGTGTTGCTCCAACTGGAGTTAAATCGGTTCTAGCTCGGCGCATATCGGCAAAGCCAGAATAGAACTCAATAGCCGTTTCAAATTCGCTGCTAATTTCAATGTTGAAATAGTCACGGTCGAACTTGAGTGAATCACCAACGGTTAGATCAACTTCTTCGCTCCAAGTGTCATCGATGCCACGAAAACGAAGGTGTACTTGTGCGCCGCTTAAAAGCTGAAAGATTCGCCCTTGGCCTGTGAATGTGTAAATGGTCGGTCTTGCTATTACTTTGTTAATCGCCATGGTTACACCTACTTTTTAAAGGCAATGATTGCGACAGCTACCGCGATTGCAACGGTGGTGTACATCATGTTCTTGTTAGCGTCTCGCGCTGTAGCTGCGTCACTATCAAGCGATAAGTTCTTAGCCACACCTAAAGCGGAATCTGTTGCTGTTTCGGCTGAATCCATCGCTTCACGGCCAAATCGAAACGCTTCATCTAATACGCCCGAAAAATCACCCATTACACCGTCTGCAAAACTAAGAGCTTTGTTTGTCGTCGATAAGTTTGAACTCATCGCCTTATATGCTGTGTTTTGGTTTGATGATATTGCAGCCTTTGAAACAGCTTCATTAATATCTAAAGCTTCTTCACCAAACGAAAAGGCTTCTTTGCTGTTTTCAAACATCGCCTCTAACGCTTTATTGACTGCGCCCCCGTCAGTCATGTTAATGGTCGAATTTTTGATACCCGACATCACATGCCCCGACATATCACCATTGAACGCCGCGCTGTTACTTTCGTTATTGGTGGTCGTGTTGTTGGTTGTTGCGTTCGAACTCTTGGAACTACCGCCCATTAATCACCATCCTTAATATGAATTCTCCACCGCGCTTTTCCGCGAGTTGGAAATCACATCCATTTGAATTTAAAAAGCGTTGTTCACCACGCCTTTTTGTATGAACTCGAATTGAACGGGCTTTGATTTGCTTGGCTAACTGGATAATGATTTGGCTTGCGTTCTTGAGCTTGTGAACCCCATTGAACGCGATCACAACCAATTCTTTATCTTCTGTTCTCACTAGCATGTAAGCCCCGTCTAGATGGAAAGCAAAAGCACGACCTGCTTCTACTTCTGCGCTAGGGTCGTAACCGTCTAGCGCATCAAGTAGGTGAGGGCGTGCTAATTCCCATGGCATCGAGTAAAAGTTATTTCTTCGACTGATACACATAAAGCCCCACAGCGACCGCGCCGGCAATCAATGCCCAACTCGGTATCCCGTTATTCGAACCGAAGTTATAAGAGGCCGCACTAAAGCCGTTATTGTTTGTCGTGTTGCTTGTACTGGTTGCGGTAGATGGTCCGGCGCTTCCGCCTTGTAAACCACCGCCACCTGTCAAACTTGTCATAGCTCCAAACATGCAGCCCCCTAGCTTTTAGCGATCAAAACTGCGCCAACCAAAACCACACCACCTAACACAAGGTAAGTCACCGGTACACCAGCGACATTAGCAGCCGCTGGTACTGGTGTAGGGGCAGGGTTAGGCTCTGGTGACACAACTTCGGGCGTATTGTTTACTTGGTTCTGAGAAGTACCGGCAAAGTCTGCACCTTGCTGAATCGCTTCATATTGAAGCCAGTAATTCATGCCCGTTTCGAACATATCGCCGCCGCTGTTCATCAAGCTACCTAAATCCATGTAGCCCCCTTACAGCCCTTGCTGAATATCTAGGTACTCGACCAACACGTTAAAAGCTGTTGCTTCCGTGAGATCCATACGGATTCGGAAATCTTGAACACCTGCAAGAACTTGAGCCTGTGCCGTGTCGTTCTCTTTGATGAAATCAAGCGTGAATTTGCCGGTAGTTGGGACGCGGCCAGCGTCTTTTTGGATCTTCGCTTCGAGTAGCTTCTCAGCTTGGAAAGCGATATTGCCGTCGACTTCTAGCTCTGCGTGACTCACCTTGTCTGTCATTAAGTGAATAGCAGCGATACGAGCTGACGCCGGTGTCGGCAGTTTATCCAGTTCATGAACGCCCGAAGTCGCGTAACTCACTGGGTAAGACTTCAACTTAGTGATGTAACCCATCGGCGCGTCTTGGCCTTGTAGCGCATGCGCTTCTAGTTGTGGGTTCGTTGCGGCTGCATCGATATCAATGCGAAGTGCTAGCGTAGAAATATCGGCAGTACCTAGCGCAAAAGTACGTTGTTGAAGTAGGTCGTCTAGCTCTGGACGTGCGAAGTGAAGAACGATAAAACCGTTTTCTGCTTTACCACGGTTAAAGTGACCGTTGATAGTGTCTAGCTCCACACCGTCTTTATGCGTTTGGAATACTTTGCCGTTCACTTCCATGCGAATGTTTTTCAACTGCGCAAGGGTCACGTTCGTGTATTTCAAAATGATTTGGTGATAAGAAAGACCACGCGGTAGCTCTAGCGTAGCGGTAGAACCTGCGGCTACATTAGAAATAGACGGTAGTTTTTTTAAACGTCGTGCCATTAGAAAATTCTCCTATCTAATGAAATTTAAATAAGAAAATCGCTTAAGGATTGACTACGTTTCGAACCGGATCGATTCGGTTAGCAACGGCCATTGTGACCAGCACAATACCGGCAGTAATCAGATATTTTTTCATGGTGTAACTCCGTGTTAATAAAAGCTCAAATGAGCAAGGACACGGCAATTAAACGGGGTTATTTAGAATGGTTTACAAACACTTATTTGCAATGTGTTTGGAATACATTTGAAAGGTTTCAAAAAAGAGCCCCGATTAACGGGGCTTTTTGCTTGCTGTCCACTTTTTACCGACTTGCAGTATGTGTTGATACTCTTCGAGTCCGTCTATTACTTGCCATGGTATGCCGGTTAAGTCTTCTAAATATTTAGCTGACTTCTTGGTTTTCTGCATCATAATCACGCAAGTATGACAGTTATCAATGATGGTCTTCGATACGTCTTGGCCACGTTGAAAGCAGTTGATGGTGTGAATGCCATATTTACGGCTAACTGTAAGCAGCTTACGGTGATACGGGGTGGTCATTTGTGTTGTCTTGCTGTTGTCGGCCAGTTCTTCACACACCACCTTTAACGGGTGGGAGTGGTGGCCGTCACCGGCAGCCCATGCCACTTTGCAAAACAGATCCAAATCTTCCCACGTGGTCACATGCCTTGGTTGCCAAATGATTTTGAAACCTTGCTTTGTTTTGCGGCCAGCAAAGAGAGCCGCCGCAAAGGTTTTAATATCATGGTAAACACGGCACTTAGAACGCGCCACTGTGCCGCTGTAGTCGCCTTGAGGGTCATAGGCTATCAACTGGTCATTTGGCTTAATAAGCGTGTTCTTGGTGTGGTAGGTTTTACCGCTACCACTCATGCCAGAAATCCAAACGTGACCATTTTTTAAGTCGTTGTTTGGGTTCTTAGGCTGCAATAGGTTTTTCCTCTGCTAGATCTGGTTTCTGCTCCGGTTCTTGTTTCGCTTTAAGGGCTTCAAGCTCTCGCAGCTGCTTAACCTGCATGTAGCCACCAAACGCCAAAGAGCCAACCGCAAACAAGGCGATCATTTCTTCTTTGTAAGGTTCTAGCCATTCAGGAAGCTGACCACCATTTTTAGCCAGTGCCGGCGCGACTGCTTCGGCTGTGGCTTGTTTCTCAGCATCGCCCAAAGAGAAAGCAGGGTGAGCCATTTGTTTTGTAATCGCTTCGACCGTGTTTAGCAGCATCAAAGCGGTGGCTGTTGCGCCTTGCATATCGAGCGCATCACTGGCCGTTTCGGTTGCATCATCGGTAAACGTTGCGCTGTCACTCTCAAGTGATGCGATAAATGCAGCTTCATCTTCGCTGTAGGTTGGTACTTCTAGTTCTTCAACATCCATTTTAAAGCTCCCACTTCAATTTCATAGGCTTGTCACACTTAACGCACTTTTTAGGACTAGGGCGCAAAGACTTATTAAAAATCACAGTTAGCGATTCACCACACTGACATTCGAAAACAGCATGGCCGCGTTTGCTTGGTGCAATACTAGGTCCCCCCATGCTTACCCCCGAAGACTTAACAGGCCAAACACGCCAAGAACGCCAGCAATCACCCATGGGGCTTTGCTGCTTTTTTCCTTTGGTGGTTCGGTTGGTTTCGGTAGCTTGAATGTTTCAAGCTCGGCTTGTGCTTCTTCTTTCGACTTGTGGTTAGCGAAAGAGGCTTGAACGGGTTCACCGGTGCGCTGGTCTAAACCGCAATTACATTTGGCATAGAGAAAACGCGCCCGCTTTCCTTGGCCTTGGAAGATGGATTTTAAAGATAGGCACTTTTTACAAGCTCTAAAGCCGATCGGTTCTCGTGTATCACTCATCGGTTGCGGCCTCCGTAGCTTGAGGGGCTAGGGTAGACAGCTGCTTTTCGAGCTCTTCGAGTTTCTTTGCTTGGTCTTTAATCAAGCGGCCTTGGATACGGCACAATTGAAAAGATTGGTTGAGAGGTTTTAAAAACGTTCCAAACCCTAGAGGGGGTTTAGCGTTGAGGTTTTCTAGATACTCACCTAATGCGGTTTCTAGCTGTTGGTACTTTTCTAATAATAGGCTCATGGCTTGTTATCCTTAACTGACGTTATAGAAACAAGTCTTAGAGTTTTTACGAATCATCGGATAGGAATTATACAGTATTTAAAATAATCATGTTGCATATTTGAAATGACAGCTCTCAAACTCTCGCCTTTCCTTCCTGCCAGAATCATCGCGTAGCGATAGGCTCTTAGAATCACGTCCAACTAATCCCCACCCGTAGAATCACCATTCTTTTGTTGTGTATCGTCCACAGGCACACAAGGCCGCAAGTCGCTTGCGACTAAGAGAGGCCGCTTCATTAACTTATCCCCGAGTTTCGAGGGGGTAAAAGCATTAATACCATTACTATCCTTAATATCATGGTTCTAGTCGAAGACTATGAGGGCTAAATAAAAGGAGTAGGAACTAATAGTAAGAACTAGGAGTAGTTTAGATCCATATATACGCGACTTTTGCACAGGCCAAACGAGATCGAGAGAATACCAATCTCAAGCGGTTAAAAAATAACCTACTTGTGGATAAGTTAGAGTAAAATAAGCGGTTAGAGTGGCGAGAATGAGCCAGTTTTGGCCGTGAATGATGCTGAGAGATCGCAAATAACGCCAGTTAAGGCGCATAGAGAAGAGTTTGGTCTATTGTGGTATTGGGACTGGGTTTTTAGCTTCTACCGCTTCTTTGCGGCGTTTGCGTAGCAGTGTGATAGGGGTTTGAATGTATTTCACAGGACGACCAATGCGGTTAGCAAAAGTCTTAAGCCAACGTTTAGACGCTGTCTTGGCTTCTTTGTACTGTTCAAAGATACCGATATCGTGAAAATAAGCGTCTGTAACACGCTTGATAGACGCTAGGCCGCGCCATTTTTGCAGGTTGTCTTTGCCGGTGTAGGTTTCTCTAGGCTGTTTGGATGTGATCCAACCTTTGTTAAACGCGAACTTAACGCACTGCTTAACACGCCAGATAGGGAAATCGCAGATATCAGCAATGTAGCCCCAAGAACGTAGAGCAAAGCCGTCCTTTGTAGCTACACCAATCTTATTCGAGCTTAGGCACATTTCGTTTACTAGGGCTTTCATTACGATCGCAATATCACGAGCAAAGCTCTTACGAACGCCACGGCCATTAGCCGTAAGGAATGCTATAGAGCTAGATGGGCATTTAACAATCTTATCCAAAACAGAACGATTAAGAGCCGCCAGTGGGCGGTCTTTACGCTGCTTTTTGGTTAAGTCGTACATACTCATGGTGGGTTAAGCCGCCTTATCAGAAGCGGTAAGCTTATCTAGCTCAGCATTCGCTACATTGAAGAAGTCGATCACTTCGTTAATGTTGTCATTGAGGTAAATGCCAGAAATAACAAAGCTTTTATATTCAAGCTCAGTTTTAGTAGGGTTTCGCTTCACGTAAATTGGTTCTACACCTTTCTTGTAACCATCTAGGTGAATTTCTAATGATATGTGATTTACGTATCCTGAATAATCGCATCGCACGTCGTGCTTAGTAGTCTGGGTGAGTTCGATTGCGCGGTACATTAAATCTACGGCTAGGTTGCGGACTTTGCTTTGTTGGCGTGGAGTTTTACTTTGATTTGACATGGTGCTGATCCTTTTTTTATAAGTCTGGTCAATACTTAAAGCCTTGGAACATCACTTGTTTTCAGACAGCCCCCGTAAAAGCTTCGAATCAATTAGGGGGCTTAAAGGATGTTCGTAAAGTCTCCCGACTTGACGAGATAGATTAAAGAGCATTTGCACTTTGATGGCAACCGTATTGTCCAGCGTTGGCATGCGCTATACTCCAGTCAGGAGGTGGAAAATGATTACAACATTAGAACTTTTGAAACGCATAATCCTAAAGCACAAACTGTCTAGCGACCGACAAGTTGCAAAATTGCTTGATATCAGCCACACATCAGTTCAGAACTGGAGAAAAGGCGGTGTTATGAGTGATGATATAGCCTGTGAAGTGGCAGAAATGTTGGGATTGGATGTAGATTTAACGCTACTGTCTATTCTTGCTGAACGATCTAAAAATGACCGTGTAATTGAAGCAATCGAGAGACTAACCGAAGATAAAAAAACAGCATAATTTGATAGGCAAAAAGTAAGGGTATCTAATTGATTTAATTAAAAAAGATGCCTTTATTTTTTGCCTATCTCAGTGCGTATTATATTTGTTATGTTAAATGGATTTTGATGTTTATAAGGCAGGTATCTTTGTGTGATGCCCTGCCTTTGTATTGTGCCGATATTCTCTAATTTATACTGTGTATTTAACCAAACTGACTATTTACCATAAAATACCTAATAACCAGTGATAATAATCTTCGATTTTAACCCTGGTATTAGTTAGAGATTAACCGCCAGCAAATTTAACTTTGTAGCCTTTCTTTTCAAGGTGCGCTTTGATCTTGTCGCGCGCGTCACCTTGAATTTCGATGTTGCCATCTTTTACTGAGCCACCGCAGCCGCAAACTTTCTTGAGTTCTGCTGCCATTAGTTTTAATGGTGCGTCATCTAGGTCTAAGCCAGTTACGACAGAAACGCCTTTGCCTTTACGGCCTTTGGTTTCTTTTTGGATTCGAACGATACCATCGCCTTTAGGACGTTGGACTTTCTCTTCTTCAGGCTTAATGCGACCTGTTTCTGTTGAATATACTAGGCTCATAATTTACTTCTTTTGTTGCTCTGCTTTTTGTTTTGCGAGTAAGTAAGCTTCTATATGGCGTTGGATTGCAACCTTGCCGCCTTTGATTAAGCGACCGTTAAACATGCAATACCACGCATTAGGCTCACCGGTGTCATTCTTGATTTGGTAGCCGTTGAAGTTTTCAGTCGAGCCACCAGTTCCTCTCGACTTATTTAATGACATGAATTCTTTTGGATCAATAATAGATGCGGTATCAATCCACCAATCAATACTCTTTTTCACGGCTGCTAGGTTGCCCTGAATAACGTTGTTTTTTAACTTAGCACGCCAAACTGTGTTGTTAGCATCTATCGATTGAAGATGGACGCTTCGGTAAATTGAATTAGCCATATCTATTAATCATCTTTCTGTTTTCACTGCATTAATCATAAGTATACTAATAATGATATCAAGCATAATATGGTAAAACACCTGTCGAGGTATGGTAATTTGAGAAAAAAAGTCCCTATTTTAACTGACTCTGTGATAATTAATTCATTTGTTGAAAAATTAAACAGCAACGCGACAATAGAAATTATAGATGAGTTGACAGGATTTCAATACTCTCGCAATTCACTGTTGGGCATTTACAGTGATTGGAATCGCTATCATGCGTTCTGTACCAAACATCGTATTAACACACTTCCCGCATCTATAACCGCTGTTCGTCGTTTTCTTGAAACGGAGTCTAACGATAGAAAATACGCATCGCTAAAACGTTACACTGCAACGCTTAGCATGTTACATACTGTGTTGAGCTTTGCTAACCCGATCAAGCACAGGCAAGTTCGCTTTACCCTACTCCACTTACAATCTCAAATGGCCGGTGACGCTAAACAAACCAATGCTATGACATCTGTGCATCTCACTGATTTGAATACGTTACTCTCCCATGAGAAAGCAAACCTGAAAGAGATCAGAGACATTGCTATTTATAACGTGATGTTCGAGTGTGCTTTAAAGCGCTCAGAGCTTAAGTTGTTATCGATGAGTGATGTTGAGTACGTTGAAGATCATTACCAAGTAACAGTCAAAGATTCGGCTTATCAGTTGTCACAAATAGCCAGTGTTGCACTTCAACGTTGGCTTTCGTTTACTGGTATACAAGATGACTTGCCAGTATTTCGTGCGATAGACAAGCATGAGAATATTGGTTTGCAGCCTTTAGATGATTCGTCCATCTATAGGATATTGAGAAGAGCTAGCGACTTACTTCAACTGCCAGAAAATCACCATTTCTCTGGAAATTCGATTCGTGTTGGTGCTGCACAAGAGTTGTCGAAACAAGGTCTTAAGGTTAGAGAGATTCAGGACTTTGGTCGCTGGCTTAGCCCTGCCATGCCAGCCCAATATGTGGGTTTCACGGGAACGGCTGAGAGTGAGAAGATGAAGTTTAAGGCGCTAATACCTTGGCAATAAACGGTTCGTAATTACTTGGATATTGTTACTTGGATATAAGTTGTGGCTAAATGATAGATTCGTAAAAAACGGCTAGCTTTAAAAACAAAAAGTGCCTTGGCGAAAGCTTAAGGCACTTTTGGGTTCAGCTCTAAGTGAACGAAAACGAGTTAGAAACCTAAGAAAGGCTTGTTCTCACGCAGTTTTCTAAGAACTGGCTGAATTTGTGGCCGTCATGCTCAACCATTTTAGGGAACATGGAGATTGGCGTCATACCTGGGAAGGTGTTGACTTCGTTCAGGTAGATTTCGTTGTCTTGCGTTAAAAAGAAGTCGATACGAGACAAGTGACGAAGCTTCATCTGGGTGAAGACTTTTCGTGCGCTGTCTGCAATCAATTCACGCTGTTCGTCAGTTAAATTACTTGCTTCAACTTCAGTGATCGAGTGGCTGTCTGCACTGTACTTCTCTTCGTAAGAGTAAAATGCGCCATTCGGTGCAATCACCTCACCCGGCTTGCTGATGTGTAGCTCGCCATCGATTTCATAAGCAGCAATTTCTAGCTCTCTAGGCACCACTGATTTCTCAACCAATACTTGGTCCGAGAAAGTGAACGCCTTGTTGATAGCCTCGCTTAAATCTTCTACTTGGTTAACTTGGTAACAACCTACAGAAGAACCTTGACGAGCCGCTTTCACAAACACTTTACCCCACTTTTCAAATGCTTGAGTTGCTTGTGAGTGAGCTTGATCATTGTTGTCTGATAAGAACAGGTACGGCGTGTTTGGAATACCAAGTGCGTCGTACCAAAGCTTTGACGTGATTTTGTTAAAGCTGTTGTTGCTTGCTTCTGGACCACAACCTAGGTATGGAATTTTAGCCATTTCAAACAGTGATTGAATGTCACCTGTTTCACCTGGGAAACCGTGTATGCAAGGCACAATGAAATCGACTTTAGATGCTAAATTGTCACCGCGTAAGGTTTGGTCGTTAATATCAAGATAAACCAATTCACCTGAATCAAGACACCAGCCTTCGTTCTTAATTTCAACTCTTACAACGTTAAAATCTGCAACGCTATTAAGTTGTTCAAAAAGGTAATTGGCTGAAACTAAAGATACTTCATGCTCTGAAGATCCACCGCCGCAAAGTAGAAGGATGTTTGTGGTGTTCATGGGTAAATTCGGTCCTTGAAACTAGGAGTACTGACTTCAATGATAAACAAAAGTCGAGATAGGTACAGTGTTTTGATTGTTAAAATTGCGTTCGAAAGATCGAGCGATTAACTATTAAACAAAACAGCGAGTCTTAAAACAAAAGGAGGAGCATTTGCCCCTTCTTTATGAATCAAAACTTAGTTCAACTTGTTAAGCGTTGGGTATTCAGAGTTCTTGATGTCATCAATGCTCTTAACGAACGGCTTCAAGTTTTGGAAAGTGTTCGGCAGTGTTGAGATTGCCTTTTTAGCTTCTAAGCGTGTTGCGTAGTCACCATAAAGTACCGTGAACCACTTAGTGCCGTTAACCATTTTGTAGTTTTCCCAAACTGGTTGAGAAGTCGTAGGTAGCATTTTCACGAAAGAATCGACTTTACTTTGGCTGCCAACAGCAACAACTTGAACTGTGTAACCAAAACGTTGGTTCATGTCTTGTTGTTTCTTGGTTGGGCCTGTCACTACTGCAACTGGCTTAGCTTTAGTCGTTTGAGCGACTTTCTGTTCAACAGGTTCGGTTCTGATAACGTTGACAACATTTTCTTCAACAACGCTTGTTTGCTCAGATTGAGATACAACTGGAGCTTCAACTTTTGCCGTTTTGTACTCTTCTTGATAACTATCTGAAGTGACATTGGTAACGTAGTCGTCAGATACACACGCAGCCAAGAGCAGTGGCAAAGTCACAATTGCAAATTTTTTCATGGAAAGCTCTATATCCTTAATAATAATTACTATAAATCATGCCGATACGTCGGTTTAGAATCAAGTTAACTTTGGGATTATACACCATTAGTGGGTGACCTATTTCACAAACTTTATGCAGTGTTTGCTTATTCATCTGAATTCGGTGAATTTGCCATCAACCTGTGAGTGCAAAGTAAGTTACGATGAACTTACGTGCATTGCTAGGATATGTCTATGAATCATCTTGATCCCCTACTTAAACCCCGTTCAATCGCTGTTGTTGGTGCTTCTCAACGAGAAACACGCGCAGGATATATTGTTATGAACAATTTGTTGCATGGGGATTTTAAAGGTGCGGTGATGCCGGTTACGCCGAAATATGATTCAGTGGCCGGTGTGCTTTCTTACAAGAACATTTTGTCGTTACCGATTGTTCCTGACCTCGCAATCTTGTGTACCAATGCGACCCGTAATGTCGCTATTTTTGAAGAACTGGCTGAGAAAGGTATAGCCTCTGTCATTGTGCTTTCTTCAGACATGCAGCAAGAAAGCGATAATGGTGAGACGTATGATGAACGATGCCTAGCGATTGCCAAAAAGCACAACATTCGAGTGTTGGGTTCCAATAGTTTGGGGGTGATTGTTCCTTGGTTAAATTTGAACGCCTCATTCTCTCCAGTGACAGCATTACCCGGTAAGATCGCCTTTGTTTCTCAGTCGGCAGCTGTGTGTACCACTATTCTCGATTGGGCTAATGACAAAGAGATCGGTTTTTCGGCGTTTATCTCTATAGGCAATGGTAGCGATATCGAATTCTCGGAGTTATTGGATTATCTCAGTACCGACTCTCACACCGAAGCGATATTGCTTTATGTAGACAGCATTACTGATGCGAGGCGCTTTATTTCTGCAGCGCGTGCGGCTTCGCGTAACCGACGAATTTTGGTGTTGAAAGGCGGTCGAACGGCGAAAGGCAGAGCCGCAGCAATGGCTCACACTGGCGGTGCCGACACATTAGATATTATTTATGATTCCGCAATCCGACGCAGCGGCATGCTACGAGTTAAGAACTTACATGAACTGTTTGCTGCGGTAGAAACACTGACTCATTCAGTACCATTGCGAGGCGAGCGCTTGGCTATTGTTACTAATGGTGGCGGCCCTGCGATTATGGCTGTGGACACCCTATTTGACCGCGGTGGTAAGCTCGCAGAGTTTTCAGAAGAGACACTTGATAAGTTGAACAAGGTTTTGCCATCGAGTTGGTCTCATAGCAATCCTATCGATATTGTCGGCGACGCTGGTGATCAACGTTATATCGACACTATAAACATCTTACTCGATGGCGATGAAGCAGACGCGATTCTTATCATGCACAGCCCTTCAGCGGTCGCACATTCCGCTAAAACGGCAGAACGAATTATTGAAGCGATTAAGAAGCACCCTCGCCACAAGCGCTTTAACATCCTGACGAATTGGTCTGGTGAGCTAACAGCAAGGCCCGCACGAAAGCTGTTTACCGAAGCGGGTTTCCCAACTTATCGGACCCCTGAAAGCTCTGTGGTCGCATTCATGCACTTAGTCGAGTACAGACGTAACCAACGTCAGTTAATGGAAACGCCGACCACTGCAGAAAAAGTACACATTGAAGATCTAGCAGATGCGAAAGGTTGGATAGAAAGAAAACTACTGGATAAAGATACAGTTAGCCTAGATACTCACCAAAACAGTCAGTTTTTCAAGAGCTTCAACCTCGATGTGTTACCAACTTGGATCGCTTCTGACCCAAGTGAAGCGGTACACATCGCTGAAACGATCGGTTATCCCGTCGCAGTAAAATTACGTTCGCCGGATATTGCACATAAGTCAGACGTACAAGGCGTGATGCTCAATTTGCGAAACAGCAGTGAAGTTGCCAATGCGGCTCAGGCAATTCTCGATCGTTCTCAATTATCCTTCCCTACAGCAAACATCCACGGCTTGTTAATTCAAGGTATGGCTAAGCTCGCGGGCGGCCAAGAGTTGCGTATTAAGGTTACAACAGACGAAACCTTCGGCCCAATCATATTACTTGGACAAGGTGGTTCGGAGTGGGATGAGTCGATTGATGCCGCAGCTGCTTTTCCACCGCTCAACATGACACTGGCGCGTTACTTGATTATTCGAGCGATAAAAAGCGGCAAGATTCGTCTACAAAAACTCCCTAACCCCATCGATATAGAAGGTTTGTCTGAGTTATTGGTACGTATATCGCAAATGGTAGTGGATTGCCCTGAAATACATGATTTGGATATCCATCCAGTACTGGCCAATGGTGACAAGTTCACGATATTAGATGCCGATATCATCTTGAAAGCGTACGAAGGCGATCCACAGGAACGTCTTGCGATTCGCCCTTATCCGGTCGAGCTTGAAGAACGTATCCAGCTAAAAGATGGAACCGAAGTGTTGTTACGTCCTATTCTTCCCGAAGATGAACCGCTTCATGCTGACTTCATTAACCGTGTGTCTAAGGAAGATCTCTATAAGCGTTTCTTTAGTGATGTCGGTGAATTCAATCATGAGGCGTTGGCGAATTTCACTCAGATTGATTTCGATAGAGAAATCGCCTTTGTGGTCGTTCGCGAGGAACAAGGCGTTCCAGCGATCATCGGCGTGTCCCGTGCGCTGATTAACCCTGAGAACACAGACGCCGAATTCGCAATATTGATTCGTTCTGACCTTAAAGGTGTTGGTCTAGGTCGCATTCTTATGACCAAGGTTATCGATTACTGCCGTGCGAAGCAGACCAAGCAGATGTCGGGTATGACGATGCCAACTAATAGAGGGATGCTGACACTAGCTCAAAAGCTCGGTTTTAAGCTAGATATCAGTTTTGAAGATGGTACTGCAGATATGGTGTTACCGTTACTTTAACGCCCATGTCTTTTTAAGATGTTGGATACACCAAGACTTGGCGTCGCCCATTTTGTTGCGTCGCCAAGCCATAACAATATCGATCGGTTGTGGTTCTGTACCGGAGATCTGCTGTAGTACGCCAGATTCAATCAAAGGTTTAGCGACACTATTCGGTAAGGTGCCAATCCCTAGTCCTGATGTCAAAGCCTCTACTTTCGCAGGAAAGCTTGTCACGGTTAAACGTGGCTGTTTCTCTAGAATATTGATGCTTAGTGCTGGCTGATCGCGTGCGGTGTCTGCAATGACAATAACCCTGTAACTTTCTCTCGCCTTCTGATCGAATTCACCAGAACGCTTGTGAACATAGTGGCTTGATGCCGCGACCCACACCATCTCCATTTTACCAATTACGTCACTTTTCATATCGTTTGGAATTGTATCGAGCTTAGGGCATATCAATAAGTCAGCACGACCATCTGTGAGAGATTCCCAACAACCCGCTAAGATTTCCTCTTGCAAACGAACGCGTGTTTTACTGATTTTTCCTAGTTCATCTACCAGTGGGAAAAAGTTAGCAATCGGGATAATGCCATCAAAGGCGATGGTCAAATCGAGCTCCCAACCATTGGCTAGAATGCTTGCCTCGTTAACAAGACGTTCTGTAGCTCCAAGAATGATTCTACCTTGCTCAAGTATCAACTGACCCGCTTCCGTGAAATTTGCACGGTGGCCTGAGCGGTCAAAAATCATGATGTCTAGATCTTGTTCAAGCTTCTGTATTTGATAGCTGAGTGATGAAGGCGCTCTGTCCATTTCATTGGCCGCGGCGGCGAAACTTCCACGTCGGTCGATGGCGTCTAGGATGTGTAACGCTTCAAGTGTTATTGGACTATGCATAGCTTTCCTACTTTATAAATGAGACTTGAATCACAAAAACAGAAGCATTCAGGCTGTGAATGGAACTGTAAAAGTCTTTTTAATACAGATATTTAAGAGTATTAATTATGAGTTAGTTGATAAAATTGAAAATTATTTAAATGCAAATAATAGTAATTATCATTTAGATCCAATATTATATTTCGCAAATCAAGATAATACTATGGAACTAAGGTAACTATCAGATGTATAAGCAATCCCTGCTCTCTGCTTCAATCGTTTTAGCGCTTTCATCAACATCAGCCTTTGCTGAAGATTATGCCCTATTTGACGAGGTTGTTGTATCTTCGACTCGTACTAATCAACAACTTGAAGATGTTGCTGCGTCGGTAACTGTGATTAACGATAAAGATATCGAAAAAAACATGGTTACGGATGTAGAAGACTTATTTAAGTACACACCAGGTGTCACGGTGACTACGAATTCTCGCCAAGGGATTCAAGGTATTAACATTCGTGGTATGGAAGGTAACCGAGTAAAGGTTATCGTTGATGGAGTATCACAAACTAGCCAATTTACTCCAAGTGGTACTCAGTCATATAACTTCATTAACTCTTCACGCATTGATGTCGATACGGATATGTTGAAGTCTGTCGAGATTGTTAAAGGTGCGGCTTCTTCTCTGTATGGTTCTGACGCGATTGGTGGTATTGCTGCGTTCGAAACAAAAGACCCGAGTGACTTTTTAAAAGACAAAGACTTCGGTGGCCACGCGAAGTTCAACTACTCTTCATCTGATAATACCTTTAGCGAATCGGTTGCTTTAGCAAATCGTATTGGCGACCTAGAAACGTTAGTTGCTTATACTCGCAGAGACGGTGAGCAAACTGATAACTTTGGTACACCTGATGAGCAAGATACTCAGAACAACAACTTGTTGGTTAAGCTTCAGTACCAATTAAACGAACAACACCGTTTAGAGTTTTCTGGTAACTTCATTGAGAATTCTGGTGATACCGATTTAAATAGTGCAAGTTACACCGACTACACTGGCGAAGACACAACTAGCCAACAGCAAATCGGTATCAAACATATTTGGGATGCAGACCTAGCGTTTGCAGATACTATTACTTGGCAAGCTGACTGGCTGAGCAAAGAAGAGAATGGCGTAACTAATCGTACTTCTAATGGCGGTATGTTCCTACCTCCGGCAGGTAATGTTCAGAAAAAGGACTATATCTACGAGGATGAAGGTTATCAATTTGATGTGCAATTCGATAAGTTCTTCATGACGGGTAATGTAGAAAACTACTTTATCTATGGCGCTTCATATTCGGACAAAGACATTAAAAACGTTAATAACGAATATAACTCCATCAGCGCAGACCAAGTTATTTTCTACATCCCTGCCGCATCTGAAAGAAAATATGGATTCTTTGCTCAAAATGAAATGACGATCGGAAATTGGATGATTACTCCGGGTGTTCGTTTTGATGGTTTTGAAACTGATCCAGGTGATACAAGTCAAAACCCAAGTGGTAACCCAGAAGAGTCTTATGCAAAATATTCAGACTCAGCTGTTACCGGACGTTTGGGTACAACTTACACGCTTAATGATGAAAATAAGATCTTCGGTCAAATCAGCCAAGGCTTTAGAGCTCCTGATTTCCAAGAGCTTTACTACTCATTTGGTAATCCTGCTCACGGTTATTTGAATGCCCCTAACCCTGACTTAGAAGCTGAAGAAAGTATTTCATACGAGTTAGGTTGGCGTCATAACACAAATTATTCATCAAGCGAAATCGCTATCTTCTACAGCGATTATGATAACTTTATTGATAACGTAGCAGTTAGTGGCTCAGCCACTCCGGCCGATCCAACAATATATCAGAATGTAAACATTGATGAAGCCGTAATTAAAGGTATCGAAGCGTCAAATACACAGTCTTGGAATAGCTTCATGCCAGTGAAAGGTGTTAGTACTCGTGTTTCTGCAACGTATACTGAAGGTGAAGATGGCGAAGGTAATCCTCTTAACAGTGTAAACCCTTGGAACGCTGTCGTTGGTTTTAACTATGATGCTCCTTCAGCACTATGGGGTACATCACTTAACATAAGCTACACAGCAGGTAAGAAGTCTAGTGATATCAACAGCGATGGTTTGAATGATGAAATTCTACCAATTGATTCAGCAACTGTAGTTGACCTAACAGCATACTACTTGCCGATGAAGGATCTTACGCTTAGAGCAGGTCTCTTCAACGTTACGGATGAAGAGTACTACTCGTGGAATGACGTTCGTGGATTCTCACAAGAAGATAAAGATTACACGCAAGCAGGTCGTAACTGGTCAATTACAGCTAAATACGAATTCTAACTCGTTAGAAAACTTAACGACAGAATCTGATACAGCAGAAACTAAAAAGCCAGCTTAATTGCTGGCTTTTAATTTATTTCACTAAAAAATTGTATAAAAAAGGTAATAAGTGAAATTACTTCTCTGCCATCTCTTTTTTAACCATTACTGCAGCAGCAACGATGAAAGTGATGATTAGGCCTAGTTCCATGATTAACTCCAAAGAAAATTAACATTAAACATATAATTCGCGAGCATAATAACACAGCGGATACAGAATGATACTTTTTAACCACTAATTTACTTTTTATTCGATTAAGATCAAAAAAGATGCCCGAAAGCATCTTTTAATTTTTGAATCATTCACGAAACCACTAGGTTAACCAGGGAATCCATTCGGGTTTGTTGACTGCCAGCGCCATGTATCTTCGGTCATTTCAGCCAATGTGCGGCTTGCATTCCAGCCCAGTTCTTTCTGAGCTTTAGCTGGATCTGCCCAACACTCTGCGATGTCACCAGGACGGCGTTCAACTAGCTTGTAAGGGATCTCTTTACCGCTTGCTTGTTCGAATGCTTTAACCATGTCTAACACACTTGAACCGTTACCCGTACCAAGGTTGTAGATATGAAGACCGTCTTTGCACCCTACTTTCTCAAGCGCTGCGATGTGGCCATCAGACAGATCCATTACGTGGATGTAATCGCGAACGCCAGTCCCGTCTTTTGTTGGATAATCGCTACCAAATACAGATAGGAATTCACGGCGGCCCACTGCTACTTGAGAGACAAATGGCATTAGGTTATTTGGGATACCTTGCGGGTCTTCACCTAGCTCACCACTTGGATGTGAACCTACAGGGTTAAAGTAACGCAGCAGTGTAATGCTCCAATCTGGATTAGCTTTTTGGAAATCGGTTAAGCACTCTTCAACCATTAGCTTACTACGACCGTAAGGATTGGTTGCGCTTGTTGGAAAATCTTCTGTGATAGGCACACTCGCAGGATCGCCGTAGACCGTTGCTGAAGAGCTGAATACTAAGGTTTTCACACCAGCGTCACGCATTGCATCAACAAGAACTAAAGTGCCGTTTACGTTGTTGTCGTAGTATTCAAGAGGCTTTTCCACAGACTCTCCGACGGCTTTCAGACCAGCAAAATGGATAACCGCTTCGATGTTGTGTTGCTTCATAGTTTCAGTCAAAAGCGCTTTATCACGAACGTCACCTTCAATGAAGTTGGGACGAACGCCCGAGACTTTTTCGATGCGCTCTAGAACGCTTGGTTTGCTGTTGTACAAGCTATCAAAAAGTACAGGTGTCATACCTGCGTTGATCATCTGGATACTTGTATGGCTACCAATGTAACCCATGCCACCTGTAACTAAAACATTCATGCTTAGCAGACCTTTTAATTAAAAATATTCAACCTATCACTTATGATACAACAACTTAGGGTGAGCTCACAAACACCGGTGCCTATTTACCCTCACGAGCGAACACAAACTGACCTTTTCCTTTGCGTTTCGCTTGGTACATAGCCTCATCAGCAACCTTTAGAATCACGTCAATATCACGCTCTGAGCCATCAACTAAATTGATACCTAAGCTCGCCCCAACATGAAGTGAACGCTGTTTATAATTCACTTCTTGCCCGATCAGATCCAACAATCGCTCGGCTAACTTCGCTAATAAGACTTTGTTTGTCTGTTTAATAATAAGAACAAATTCATCACCCGACAAACGTGCAACCAAATCCCCCGCTCTTACCTGAGATAATAACCGGTTTGACACTTCTTTAAGGATTTCGTCACCCGCATCGTGACCATAGTTGTCATTCACTTCTTTGAAGCCATCCAAATCCAAGTAAATAACCGCAAAATGCTGATTTGAATAGTGGCTCGACGTGACAACATCATCCATAACCTTATACAGCTGCGCTCTATTCGCTAACCCGGTTAATGCATCGTGATGAGCCAAGTGTTCGAGTCTTTCCATCTCTTTAACGTTGGATAAATCAGACAGCGTTAATACCATATCAAACTCGTCTTTCTCGTTGTCTGAGGCAATTCGATTCACTTTGACAAACATTGGAACTAACGTGCCGGACGCGCTTTTCTCCCACACTTCGCCTTGCCATTGACCATAGTTGTCTAACGAACTGCGAATTGTCGGCATCAATGATGAAAATTGCTGCCACGAAAATACTTCAAATGGTGTTTTGCCCACCAGCAGATCAGAGTGATAACCGAGAAGTTGTGTGATCGCCGGGTTAACCATGGTTATCACATTGGATGAGTTGAGCACGATCAAGCCGTCTTTACTGTTTTCGAAAACACCCGCAGCAATACGTTGGCGACTCATGGCCGTTTCTATGTCGGTGACATCTTGGATTGCATAAAGAATACGACCATGTTTTGTCAAAGAACGACTGCTCACACGAAGCCAGCGTTTTGATTGAAAGAGATCGGTGGTTTCCAGCAATTCGTCATTAAGTTCAATATTGGCATCAATAACATCTTGTAAGTAACCCGTTTGCTTGGTCGCGATCAACTCTTGGATCAACAAATTCTCAAGAAAGGCTTCCGAGCATTTAAAAATATCCCGAGTAGCTGCGTTCGCATGAAGAATGAGCCCTTTTTCATCCACCACCAACAAAGAGTGCTGAACGGTTTCAATGACCTCATTTGCGAATGATTTTTCTTCTTGTAACTTGTCTAACGTAAAATTGATTTGGTTATCGCGATGTTGAAGCCTTTCTAACATGGTATTGAAAGCTCGAACCAGATCGCCGATTTCATCGCGGTTCGTTACGACTAATTTAGGCTGCTTCGAACGACGCTCAACAAAGGCTTGCATCGCCTCATTGAGGTCAAACATCGGTTCGATAATCAAGCGTTGCACCAATTTGACCACTACTCCGCCTAACATCACCAGAAACAACAGGTAGACGACCGCAACCTTGAAAATATTCGTTAAGATCGAATTAAACGTCTCTTTCGATATTGTTACTCTCAAGTTCGCGATCACTGCGCCATCCAGTGTCACTGGAACGAGCAAGAAGATGAAATGCTCAGAGATGGCAAATTGATGATCGGCGATATCGTCTAATTCTTCTGCGTTTGGCCTTGGAACCAGAGTGTTGCTCACCTGATAGCTGGCAAAAAGCTGTTCTTTGATGTCATAGAGCTTCACTCTAACAATATCTTTATCTGCGACGAAAGCTGACAATATTTCCTGAGCCGATGACTTGTCTTCAAATAAAATCGCGGCTTGCAAGTTATAAGCAACACCTTGTGCTAGCACTTTAACACGCTGAATAAGACTCTCTTTCTCTCTCTCAAACGTGACAGTGTAATTTACCGATTGGATCGTTACAAAAGTGACTGCGATGAAGATGATAATGGGTAATATCAGCTTGTTTTTAATCGATATGTTATTAATGAAAGACAACATTATTGGCCCTCCACTATAGCGATTCGTAACAGGTTCGAGCCAATGACGTAGTCACCGCGCCTTGCGTTCTCTAGATTGATCTTAGGTTTGAGCTTATTATCGATGTGCGTGAGTTCAATGATTCCACCTAAGTCCGTAAAGTTAGGGATATCACTGATTGTCACAGTATGTGGCGAGTGCTCTTGACTAAGAAATTGGTCATTTTTACGGTCAGACAAATACGTAATATCACACTTAGAAGTAATCGACTGTTGAACTCGGATAGCGAGCGAACGAATAGATTTCCCCTCGGTAATTGACGTTAGCACTTGGCTTACCTTTTCATCGCCAATCACACAAAAGTTCACAGCGTTCATTGAGCTTTCATCATTCCAACGTATAAAATTCGCAATTCTAAAAAGGTACACCGCTTTCACTTCATAAGGTTTGAAGCTAGCAGCTGAGGTGTTCAACGGCACAATAAGCATCGTTAAAGCCGCTAAGCCTAGTTTAGATAAGCCGAGCTTAATGCGGTGCTTAAGCCATTTAGAATTCATGAGAGATCCTCACAATACGGACTCTTGGTTGACACAAATCTCGGTAAGTTTTTGTGTCACTTTCGAAGCCGTTTCCATTTCGACATCTAACATAGACAACTCTTCAAGGCTCATCGACATCAGCTGGTCTAGAGAGTTTTCTTGAGCAGAGACAAAAACAGGTATCGTTAATGCTAGTCCTAAGCAAACCTGGCGGGATATCATGTGCTCACCTAATATACAGATAGATATTAATCCTTTAATCAATAGTTCAACTATATATGAAATGCCATACTGGCAAATCTACGGTGTCGAAAGTTTGAGTTAGGTCACTGTTTATTTATGGTATTTATAAGACCGTCATTACTTACCTCAACGTAAAGGATTAGCACCACGTGACAACGAAGATTTTGCTTAATTGCGACATGGGAGAAAGTTTCGGCAATTGGAAGATGGGCGATGACGAGTCGGTCATGGAATGGGTCGATATGGCAAACATCGCTTGTGGCTTCCACGCGTCTGATCCGCACGTTATGTCCAAGACGATAAAACTGGCGCAGCACTATCACACCCAAATTGGTGCTCATCCCGGTTATCAAGATCTCGTTGGTTTTGGTCGCCGTTCTATTCCACACACCATGGACGAAATCAGTGAGCTGGTTTGTTATCAAGTCGGTGCATTACAAGCCCTTTGCCGCTATCACCATACCACTGTTGGCTATGTGAAACCTCATGGCGCTCTTTATAACGATATGATGGCAAACATTGATGTGTTCAATGCGGTAGCCCAAGCCGTCGCTGAGTTTAACATCCCGTTGATGATTCTCTCTTCATCAGACAATCAACAGTATTTGGATATTGCTGACGACCATGACTTGCCTCTCTTGTTTGAAGCGTTTGCCGACCGTGCTTATTTAAATAACGGACAATTAGCGCCACGTACTCAAAAAGGCTCGGTTTACGTCAATCAAGACGATATCTATAACCAAGTTATGCAAATCATTAACTATGGCTCGGTTACGACTTTAGAGGGCGAAAGACTGCCTATTGAAGCTGATACTATCTGTGTTCATGGTGATAACCCTCAATCCATCGCATTAATTAGAAAAATCAGACAAGACCTCAACGCTTTTAATTAGTATGAAGCGTGTGATTGGTATGACGCATGGTCTAATCGCTCGTGAGATCTAATTGATTTGTATTGGCTTGGACACGGAAGTGAGACACGCCAAGTAAGCTAAAAAAGGCAAGATAACAAACGTATGGAAACGAAATGACGACGAATCAGATTGAATTCAATATAGCGCCAGTCGCGGAATGCAGCGTTTTGGTGACCTTGACGCTATCGCCTTCAAATAATCAATCTAGCGCCGAATATGCGCAATACATAGCTCACTTTTCCGATGCCATTCGCCAAAACTTAGCATCGGTGTTGATGAATGTGACACAGGCTTACCAAACAATATTGGTCGATTACCTCCCTTATCGAATATCAGAACAGCAGCTCATTGAACAGCTCAATAATTTGTTGAGTCATGCTCTGTCGTCCTTTTCTAGTGTTAGTAAAACTCGCGATACGATTGAGCTTCCTGCCTATTACTCACCAGAAACGGCGCTCGATTTAGACCGATATCAAAACAAAGGCCTGTCGCTCGACCAGATAATTCAACATCACACCTCACAGACATACAGCGTCAGTGCGATTGGGTTTACGCCTGGCTTTGCCTTTATGTCGGATGTGGTTAATGAGCTTGCCTTGCCCCGTCACTCCACACCCCGCTTAATTGTGCCCAAAGGCAGTATCGCCATCGCGGATACGAAAACAGCTGTGTACCCTTCGGATTCACCGGGCGGTTGGAATATTATTGGCAATTGCCCACTTCCGTTGTTCGATCATAGCCAGTTGAAGAACGCCGATATCACGCAAAGACCACTGTCTCTGCTTAATGTTGGTGATACCGTCCGTTTCATAGCGATTTCAAAAAAAGAATTTGTAGAGTTGGGTGGAGGCATCGTAAATGGCTAAGACAAAAACTAAACCAACACTGACAGTGATTAAGCCCGGCCCGTTGAGTTTGATTCAAGACTTTGGGCGATTTGGTGTTGCTCATCTTGGATTAACGCAAGGTGGACCGGTTGATGACTACTCTTATAGCTGGGCTAACCATCTATTGGGCAACCCAGTCAACCAAGCGGCGTTGGAAATCACGCTTGGGCAATGTGCGTTGAGAATCGATTTTGATTGCGAGATGGCACTATGCGGGGGTGATTTACAAGCGAAACTCGATGGTAAACCACAGGCTAACTGGAGCACTTTTCAAGCTTTTAAGGGGCAAGTTCTCTCATTTGGTTTGCCTAAAAATGGTCTAAGGGCGTATTTAGCCATTAAGGGCGGTTTCGATGTTCCATCAACTCTTGATAGCTGCTCTACAGTCACTCGTGAAAAGATTGGTGGATTAACGCAAGATGGCGAACCATGCCAGCAAGGGCAACAAATCGCTTTTACCCAACACCAACTCTCTCATCCATTTAAAGCGTTGAGTGTTACCTTCCGATACACGCCTGATTACAATCTACCCGTGAACCTACGAGTGATTGAAGGCTATCAAAGCGAGCTATTCTCCGAGTCAGCAAGAGAGATTTTGTATAACGCGCAGTATCACGTTGACCAAAACTCTAATCGGATGGGTTATCGACTCAGTGGCGAGCCCGTAGACTCGCCTGACATTTCGCTATTGTCAGAAGGCATTGCCCTAGGTGCGATTCAAATTCCACAAGATGGACAGCCTATCGTGCTGCTTAATGATAGACAGACCATAGGTGGTTATCCGAAGATAGGATGTGTCGCCAGAATCGATTTACCACGCTTGGCGCAAGCAAAACCTGGACATGCGATATCGTTCAGCAAGGGCGATCGCTTGGGCTTACAAGATGTTTGGTGCCAATGGGCTCAGTTTTTCGGCTATTAGTTTTTGCGATGTGTTATGTGCTAAATGCTATGTAGCTGAGAATAATCAACTAGGAAGATGTCATTTAGATGAGGTTCGGTATCTAAGCAGATGTTGAAATGAAGATTCGGCTTACCTATTACAGTAAGCCGAATTGAAGAAATTAAACGCAGTCGATGATGATAGACTAATTATAGGCTATTAAGCGTGATCTTGACCTGACACCTTGGCAAGCGCTTCTGGGTATCCACGTTCTTGTGTCAAATCTATCGCTCTGTTTTCAATATCATTTAGATTAAGTGACATTGTCACTGAGTGTGTGTCTTCAATAGATGCCGCCTCTGATACATCAAACCATTGCTCAGCGACCTTTTGTGCCGCTTCTAATGTTGAAGAAGCTTTTACTACTTCAAGTCGAGCATAGCGATCCCCACAGAATGAAACGTCTGAAGCTCTTAAGCTTGGATCGGTTCCCGGAATCTGTTGTGCACCAAACAAAGGTTTACCACCGACCAATGCAGAACTGAAACTTGGGATGAACTGAGACATATGCGTTATTGCCGCGCGAGTTCTTAATTCAAGCTGATCTTCACTCCAACCCGATACGATTTTCTTAAGCAGCTTCGAAGGCAACTGTGGCTGTGACGAGTCTGTTGACGATGAAACAAGCCCACCCTCAAACAGAGTAATCCCTTCTGTCATGCCGTGAAGTTGGAACACACCATCAGCATACGGCGTTAATTGCGCCATGCCTTGCGGTGTGCCTCTCGGGCCATGGAAGATAACTTCTGGCCACTCTTCCTTACATTCTTGCGAATATGGCCACTCTGTAACGTATGCAGCTTTAAACTCAACAAGTCTTTGCTGCTTAGAGCCAACAAAGTCATCTACGATACCCGTTTCAAACCCACTCGCATTAATCAAGTAATCGGTCGTTAGTTGGCAGCTTTGGTTTTCGGCATCGGTATAAGTCAAAGACCAACCTTGACCTGTCGACTCAACAGATTGTAATCGGCTGTTGGTTAACACAGTACAGTTAGCTTGTTGCCCCAAAGAGAGTTGAGCGGTCGCAGAAAGTCGGAATACGCTCCAGCCATACTCTTGGACCATCGCAACAGGATACTTTAGGGTCTCTAAATCCGTATGCTTGGCGAAAGGAATACACCAATCATCAAGCGATGTTGGTTTCAGAGGCTGTGTTTTCGCAGAAAGTGCTAATAAATCTTCTTTGCTGTACAGCTTATAATACTCTTCCGGATCACCGAGCACTTGGTTGCTTTTATCTTGTTTAACAAGATCGGCATAAGCGCTTTTGATTATCTTGAGACGAGGAAGCAGATCCAACGGCTCTCCACCATCACTGTGCGGAACGGCGATGATTGTCGGACGAATATTGATCGTATGAGGGAATAAGCGGACGGTATCAATTGACTGTGTGAGCAATTGAAGACACTGCTCTACAGAAATATCTCGATACAAATTGCCGCCAGCGTGCAGGTGGCAAATTGGTGGACCATTAACCAAACTCGGCCCTTTTTCTAAGATAGTGACCTTAAAACCCAACTCACTAAAGTGAATCGCGCTCGTTGTTCCGGCAATACCACCACCAACAATGGCAATAGAAGGTTGATTTGTATCCGTTTTGTTGTGGTTCATCGTGTTCTGTAGAATAAGATTAACTGCCTCTATTCTACTTTTGTTCTGCGATGAATTAAAACACATTTTTATCAAGGTCTTAGATAGGCGGGATTTAATATCTATGTAAAAAACATAAATAATCTCTTGACTCAATAACTCCAGATAGGGTTTTAAAGGTTATTCTAACAGTCAAATTTGTCCTAAGTGACGCCACATAAAGGCTGCCTCAGTACTCTTAAAACATAGCGGTTAACTTATCCCTAAAGTTATCCACCGTTTTTGTGGATAACTGTTGATAACGTTCTTGCTAAGTTGCGCAAACCCTTTGTTTACAGGGACTAACCGCTGTTCATTAAATCGGCATTATTGGGTAATTAGTTTTAAAAAATGCTAAAACAGTGGAATCTAAGGTGCGATATTTTTTACTTATGCTACCGGTTGGTTAAATAAAAAACGGTCTAAAGCGACGTATTATAAATAGTGCATGACTAAGTATAAATAATCTCACTTTTAGACCGTTTTAAGCGCTTGGCTAGATCTCGCTAACGACTAGCCAAAATCCTTGTTTACTGGTGCCAACAAACGTTTGATTAAGCTATTCACTACCGCGGCTAATGTGATGAACGTTAGCACCGGTAGCGCTATCCACAACATCGGGTGAAGTGAAGGTTGTAACTCAAAACCAAAGTTCATCACTCCTGCCACGCTAAGCTCAGAACCAAGGGCTGCAATTGAGCCTGCGACTAACGCCATTAAACCGTACTCACACCAAATAGTATTGAGAATTCGCTTCTTACTCGCGCCTAATGTTCGATACAAGCGTATCTCTTGTTGTCTTTGAGATAAGCTCAATCGCAATAGAGTGAAGATAAGCAACAGCCCCGCCACCACACCTAACGCCGCAAGTACGGTAATCGACCAAACAATCTGCTTAAGCAACTCTTGGATCTTGCTACCCATCTTACGAATATCCATCAAACTCACGGTTGGATGATTTCGAGAGAGTTCGTTGAGCATCTGATTGTGTTGTTCTTCTAATCTGAAGCTCACTAGCCAAGTAGAAGGGATTGAACTCAAGACATCTGGAGTAAAAATGAAGTAGAAGTTCGGCTTCATTTCTCGCCACTCGACTTTGCGGATGCTATTCACCTTGGCAGAAACATTCTGGCTGTTGATTGTGAATGACAGCTCATCGCCAATCTTTAGATCCAGTTGCTCCGCGACATCCGATTCTACAGATACGCCATGCTCTTGTGTCCAGTTACCTTCTAATACTTCATTGTACTTAGGTAAGCTATCTCCCCAAGTGAAGTTGATCTCACGGCTTAGTGCGTCTGTTTCTCCAGAGGTATCACTGTATTCCGATGCTTCGACACCGTTTATCGTCGTCAGTCGTCCTCGGATAATTGGAAACGCTTGAGTACGCTCTACTTCGTTTGCATCAATCGTCTCGAGATAACTGTCTTTTTCATAGCTTGCAATGTTAAGTGCAAACGCATTTGGTGCGTTCTCGGGTAAGGTTTGCTGCCAATCTGACAGTAAATCACTTCTTACCAACCAGATGATAGACAGCAACATCAGTGAAAGCGCTAAAGAGCCAAATTGAATCCCCGTTGCTAAAGGTGTGCGATTAATTCTGCTCAATGCTAAACGCATAGACGTAGATGTCGGTAACTTGCCAACCAAACGCAGAACAAGCGTACTAACGACCGCAAGTACTAAGAACAGGCAAGCGATACCCGCTAGAACTATCCATACCAATAGATTGTCGCCATACATCAGCATCATTGGAATAATCGGTACCAGTAACAACAAATATTTCTTGTAGCTTTCATTGGACTGGTGACTTGATTGGATAACGCTGATTGCCGAGGTATTGACCAAGCCAATTAACGGGATACCAAGAGCAGGAACACCAATTAAGATGCTTGATAAAATCGCCAAGATTGCAGGTTCAATACCATAGCTAGGAAGTGGCGTTGGTAATAAGTCACCCAGAGGTATACGAAGCAAAAACTCTAAGCCGATACCGATAGTTATTCCCAGTACTGCACCGATAACCACTAATAAAGATACCTGTACAGACAACCATTTAACGATCCACTGCTTGCTTGCACCCAAACTCTTAAGCATCGCGATGGTTTTACGGCGACTCGCAACATAATGTTGGCAAGTGAGTACCAAAGTGGTCGCAGCCATGATCACAACAATAGCAACGGTTAACGAAAGATATTGAGTCGTGCTTTCGAACATGTCGTTAGTACGGCTCGCAGAATCTTGAGTACGCCAGCGATCGCTTGGTGTTAATTCTACGCTGTCTTGCGCGGCTTGCAGTTTTGTATCATCACCGTTGAGAAACAGCCTAAAACTAACACGACTGCCCGGTTGAATCGCTCCCGTGGCATCAATATCGCTTGTATGAATCAGAACGGCTGGCATCTGTTGGAATGGGTTAAAGCTTAAGCCTGGTTCTTGAGTGATTCGTCCAGTTATCGCTAAATCGGCATCGCCAATAGTGACAACGTCACCAATCTCAACCTCTAACTGTGCAAATATACGCTCGTCTAACCAAAGTTCCCCTGGCTCAACATGGTTACTTGATGCTTTATCAGCACCCACTAAGATCATTTCACCGCGTAATGGATAATTACTTTCAACCGCTTTCACCGTCACTAACTGCATCGAGTTGTCACTGAATGCCATGGTTGAAAAACGAGTCAACTGAGAGCTTTCTAACTGTTCAACTTGAGTGAGGTCTAATAAGGATTGTGGAACTGGGTTTGCTGAGATAAACACGCTATCAGCAGTAAGCGCATCTTTGCCCTGCTTAACAATTACCTGCTCCATACGTTCGGCCAACGCCGACAATGCAAATACACAAGCAATAATAAGCGTTAAAGCGATTGAAACTGGCCAAAGCTGACCGTGTCGAATCTCTTCGATACTCCATGAAAACAGGCGTTTATTCAGTCCGTTTGATGAATTCAATTTAGACTTCCTCTATCTGACCGACATGCATCTTGAGTGTTCTTTGGCAACGTTGTGCAAGCTTAGGATCGTGTGTCACCAAAACTAAAGTTGTGCCGTGGGATGAGTTCAATTCAAACAACAACTCAACAATTTTGGCTGCCGTTTGTTGGTCTAGGTTGCCTGTGGGTTCATCGGCAAAAAGAATTTTTGGCTTAATCATAAATGCGCGCGCCAACGCGACCCTTTGTTGTTCACCACCAGATAGCTGCGACGGTAAGTGATCAAGCCTGTCTTTCAAGCCTACTGATTCAAGCAGAGCAGTCGCGCGTTCGATGTCTTCGTCTTCTCCCTTTAACAAACAAGGTAACGTGACATTTTGTAGCGCTGAAAGACTTGGAATTAACAAGAAGCTTTGAAATACAAACCCTACCGATTCACTGCGGATCTTCGCTCTTGCCTCGTCATCAAGCTGTGAAAGTGGCTGTCCTAATAAACTGATTTCGCCTTTCGTTGGTACATCAAGACCAGCAAGCAGCGTCATTAAGGTCGATTTACCCGCGCCAGACGTGCCGACAATCGCGACAGTTTCGCCTTCACGAATATCGATATCGACGTGCTCTAGGATTGTTAAATGTTCTTGATTAGTAGACACTGTCTTCGAAACAGCTTCTGCTTTAATGATGGATGTATGCATGACTCGACTAATTTCCTTTTTATTCTTTATTTTATTTTCAACCGCTTCTTTGGCTCAAGATACCCGCTTAGATTCTAAGTTACTGGTCCTTGGTGATAGCCTGAGTGCTGGTTACAACATGGACATCAAACAGAGTTGGCCAAGCCTGTTACCAGACGCGTTAGCAAAGCATGACAAAACGGTAACCGTGGTTAACGGGAGTATTTCTGGTGATACAACGGGCAATGGTTTAGCCCGCCTACCACAATTGCTTGAAGAACATGCTCCAGACACCGTTCTTATCGAACTTGGTGCGAATGATGGACTTCGTGGTTTCCCACCTAAGCTGATGTCTGCAAATCTTGAGCAGATCATTGAGCAGATAAAAGCTGCGGGCGCCAAACCTATAATGATGCAGATTAAAATCCCACCAAATTACGGAAAGCGTTACAACCAGCAGTTTGAATACGTTTTTGCAGCGCTTGCTGATCAACAAAACGTGCCACTTTTGCCGTTTTTCCTAGAGCATATCATCCTCAAACCTGAGTGGATGATGAACGATGGACTGCATCCAAAACCAGAAGCTCAACCTTGGATTGCTGAATTCGTCGCCGAAGAATTATATCAGTATCTTTAAGTTTTAATGGTCTAGCTCAATAAATTTTACACAGCTTTACGTTAGCCTGAGTGCATATCACCGTTAACTGTAAGGTTATTTATGCTGATCGAACCTGTTATCAAGGGTGTGGTAGCCAAAAGCGCTCACCCTCTTGGCTGTCAAGAAGCCGTAAAGCAACAAATCAAGTTTGTTAAGAGTGCGCCGCAAATCAAAGATGGGCCTAAACGAGTACTGATTATCGGCGCTTCCTCAGGCTTTGGCCTTGCCGCTCGTATTGCCCTTACCTTTGGCGGCGCAAAAGCTGACACTATCGGCGTCTCATTCGAGCGCGGTCCAAACGAAAAATCCCTAGGTAGTGCTGGTTGGTACAACAACATCTACTTCAAAAAAGAAGCCGAACGAGAGCAACGCACTGCTATCAACATCGTTGGCGACGCATTTTCGCAAGAAACACGCTCACAAGTTGTCGAAGCCATTGAAACCTACTTCGAAGGTGAAGTGGATCTGATTATCTATAGCTTAGCTGCAGGCGTTCGTCCTAAACCAGATTCCGATGAGTTTTGGCGCTCTGCCATCAAACCTATTGGTGAAAGCGTAACTGGCGCAACCATTTCTCTGGAACACGACAACTGGGTCACCAACACGCTTGAAGCCGCGACGGAAGAAGAAGCCGAAAGCACACTCAAAGTGATGGGAGGCGAAGATTGGGAACAATGGATAGATGAGCTCATCAACGCAGAATCTATTGCTCCGGGTTGTAAGACAATCGCGTTTTCTTATGTGGGTCCAGAAGTCACACATCCTATCTATTTAGACGGTACATTGGGACGCGCTAAGATCGACCTTCACCAAACCAGCCACGCTCTTAATCTAGAGTTAGCTAACTTTGATGGCAACGCTTACGCGGCGGTATGTAAAGCCCTAGTCACTAAAGCGAGCGTTTTCATCCCTGGATTAAGCCCTTACTTACTTGCTTTGTATAAGGTGATGAAAGAGAAAGAGACCCACGAAGGTTGTATCCAACAAATGCAGCGTCTGTTTGGCAGTAAACTTTATGGTCAATCCAAAGTACCACTTGATGGTGAGCGATTGATCCGTATGGATGATTGGGAATTAGACCCAGAAACCCAAGCGCACGTAACTGAACTGCTAGAAAAGATGGACGAAAACAACTTCCAAACCTTAGGGGATTACCAAGGGTTTAAAGAAGAATTTCTACAATTAAATGGGTTTGCTCAACCATCGGTAGATTATAGCCAGAAACTTAATACAGAAGATTTTATAAAGTTAAAGCCTTAATCTAAAATTATCTCATTACTGAGACCCGGATTCACATTTGAAAACCTCTGCATAATTGCGGAGGTTTTTTCGTGCAACATTTCTTATACTTATTAAACGTAAGGTTCATAGTTCTCTTTGGTTCATCATAATTAACACAGGATGTGTTGATGCATTTAGCATAATTGACTCGGAGTCATATGAAGAAGATAAAAACAGTAGACTTAGATATCCCAGACGATATGGTGTCTGGTTGGCAAAATATTGTCGACCTCTTGGCTCAAATCACTCAAGTGCCCGCCGCACTGATCATGCGTGTTCACGCCAATTATATTGAAGTATTCTCGACCAGCCGAAATGAAAATAACCCTTACAACAAAGGTGATTCTGAAACCCTAGGCAATGGGCTTTACTGTGAGACGGTGATGGATTCCCAGCAGCAACTTGTGGTACCCAATGCGCTTGCCGATGTTGATTGGGAAAACAACCCCGACACGAAGCTTGGCTTAATCTCTTATTGTGGCATTCCGCTGCTTTGGCCGAATGGTGAATTATTTGGCACTATCTGCATTTTAGACTCGAAAGAAAACCACTACACCCCTACTTATATCAAACTGTTAGAGAGCTTTCGGACTTCGATTGAATCTCAGCTTAAAACCCTATTCCAACACGCCAAGCTTACCCAAATGAATCGCGACCTAAAAAACCGCGTTTACAATCGCACTAAAGATCTCGCGAGCCTTAATTACTCGTTGAATCAAGAAATTGATAAACGAAAAGCGGCTGAACAGAAGATTAACTTCCAAAAGAATCACGACCTCGGCACCGGCTTTTTAAACCGAAACGCATTTGAATCTCGCTTAAACCACAAGCTACTGTCACAGAGAAGGCTGACAGACAGCTCATTTGCAGTCGTTCATATTGGTTTTACCAACGGTAGACGCATACAAGCACGCTACGGCTATAACGCGTTAGACCAAGTGCTTGTTGAATACCGAAAACGCATCGACTGTATTTCTGATATCGATGTATTAACTGCACGCCCTACTTCGGTTGACCTCGTATTGGCGTTTAGCGTTAAAGATTTACACCATCGCCTTGAAGAACTTTGCCAGACGCTCGTTAAAGTTGGTCATTCAGAATTCGACATCGAAAGTGACAAAGTGCATTTGCACGCGTTTATTGGGATTGCAATTACGAACGACGAAGATGACGCGGAAAGCATTCTGCAGAAATCTTCTGAAGCGATGTTAGCCTGCAAAGATTCAGGACAAAAGTTCGCTTACTACTCTCAATCCCATACCGAAGAACAAACTCACATTAATAAGATCGAAGGCTATTTGCTTCAAGCCGTTCGTAATGATGACCTTATGCTCTACTTTCAACCCAAAGTTAGCCCGTTGACGCATCGCTGGGTCGGTGCTGAAGCTTTGCTTCGTTGGCGACATCCTGTTTTGGGTCATATCTCTAACGAAACCCTGATCCACATGGCTGAACAAAACGGTTTGATTTTCGAAGTGGGCAGCTTTGTTTTACGCAATGCGATTGAAAAAGCCAAAGAGTGGTCCGAATACGTTGAAGATTTCAAGATGGCTGTGAATGTGTCTGCAATTCAACTCAAGAACGTACACTTTGCGGAACAAGTGGTTCACCTACTCGAAACCTATCATTTAGAGCCTCGTTTCTTAGAACTTGAAGTTACGGAGAGTGGACTGATAGCAGATGAAGTGGTTGCCAAGAATACCTTGGGATCTTTGCACGATATTGGCGTTACATTGTCACTAGATGACTTCGGTACGGGCTACGCCTCCTTCAGTTATCTGAAGAAGTTCCCATTCGACACCATTAAGATTGATAAGAGCTTTATCGACCAAATGCTCAACTCACACGAAGACTCGGAAATTGTTCGTTCTATTGTCCAAATTGCCAAAAAGCTCGACTTAAAAGTGACGATTGAAGGCATAGAAACGGAGGTTCAGGAGCAATTTATTATTAACGAAGGCTGCGATGTGGGCCAAGGTTACCTTTACGGAAGACCAATGCCGAGCCAAGAATTCGAACACAGCTTAATCAATCAAAACTATTTGGGGACAACTCGTTACGCTTAAAGCGAAAAAGAGCAGTTAGTTTTGGATTTAGGCCTACTTTCTCTTTACTCTAAAGGTGGTGATTTTTATAATCGCCGCCTTTCTGTTTTTATCTTTCCCCTTATATAGGCATTCCTCGTTATGGATCAGTTGACTGCAAAGCTTAAAAAGCTCGAAAAACAAAACTACCGTGCATATCAACAAATTAAAGGTCAATACGACTTTGCTGATTTTGAATTACACATCGACCACATCCAAGGTGACCCATACGCGTCAGCTTCTCGTTTTCGTGCAACGCGCGCGTGGTCTTTGACCGGGTTAGATTGGCTGAAAGAAAAATCTTACGAATACCAAGTAGCCGCTCGTGACTTTATCGCACGTAGCTTCTCTGAGTTCGCGAAACAAGAGTCGACCGTTTCTATCGCGCTGACGGGTCAAACCGTATTAGACAACACAGCTGTTGTATTCACAGACCACGGCATCGAAATTCGTTTCCGCATTAATTTACCAGCTGATGGTCGTAGCATTCTTGCTAAGAAAGCGAACAACATCATCACTTTCTACTTACCGAAGTTTATTCGTCGCGCGACGCTTGAGCGTGAGTTAAACATCGATGCAATGATCAAACATTGTGAAACGATTGAAGACCAAGAAGCGCTGCGTGCTCAATTGGATGAAAACAACCTAGCCGCTTTCGTTGCAAACGGCAGTGTGTTACCTCGTATCGCGGGTAACTGCGACCTTCCAATGAAAAACGCGGTACCTTTCGCGGCTCCAGAATCATTGAGTGTTACGTTAAATACTCCAAACCAAGGTGACGTGACCGGCCTAGGCATTCCAAAAGGCATTACGCTGATCGTTGGTGGTGGTTTCCATGGTAAATCGACACTGTTGAACGCCGTTGAACGTTCTATCTACAACCATATTCCTGGTGACGGTCGCGAAGGCATTGTAACTGCGATTGATACGATGAAGATCCGCGCTGAAGATGGTCGATGTGTGCACAGCTTGAACCTGTCAAACTACATCAACCATTTACCAATGCAGAAAGACACATCTGACTTCAGCACACAAGATGCGTCAGGTTCTACGTCTCAAGCGGCTTGGTTACAAGAATCGATTGAAGCCGGCGTTCAAACTCTACTTATCGATGAAGATACGTCAGCGACTAACTTCATGATTCGTGACGAGCGTATGCAAGCGCTAGTGTCAAAAGGTGATGAGCCAATCACACCACTTGTCGACCGCATTGGTCAGCTTCGTGAAGAGATGGATATCTCTACCATTGTTGTAATGGGTGGCTCTGGTGATTACCTAGATGTCGCGAACACTGTGATTCAAATGCACGACTACCAAGCGGTAGATGTGACTGAAAAAGCAAAAGACGTGATTGCTCAGCACCCTACTCAGCGTACTAACGAATGTGAAACTGCTTTAGAAACGTTTGTACCGCGTTCATTGAACCGTGCTTCACTGATGAACATTCTGACTGACGGTAAATTCCGTGTTAATGCTAAAGGCAAAGAGTCACTACGTTTTGGTAAAGAGTTTGCAGACCTTTCTGCGCTTGAGCAATTAGAATCACCGTCTGAAGTGAATGCGATCGGTTGGGCTTGGTTCCAATTCGCACAAACTCCAGGTTGGTCAAACAACCCTGCTAAAGAGTTTAACGCTATTTTAGAAAACGAATGGCACGCTAACATGCCTAACTACGGTGACCTAGCGAAACCAAGAACGTTAGATGTGATGGCTGCTCTGAACCGTATGCGTAAATCTCAGTTCAAGCCTTCGAACTGATTTCGTTAAATATCGGATTTATTGTGCTTCTAGGTTTTTGAAGTTTTAATCTTCTAATTTACTAAAGCTTCTAAGCCACTAAATAAGCAAATTAACCTTCTACGGCTCTCATTCTGAGGGCCGTAAATTTATCTAACCTCTTTTGACCTAACCTCTAGTGTCGTCAAAACTCTTGAACTTTATAAATTCATAAAACCAATCTTTACATCAATTACTTATCATCTTTTGTAATGAGAAAATTAAAGGCACTGTTTACCGCCATCTAATGCTGTCGATCCCTCAAAACATGACACAGCTTTTACAAAACCCTAGTGATATTCAGATAAAGTCCCGATTCGACAAGTGTAACCAAATGTAACAGACCCTTGAGGCTTCAATGAATCATAAACGCGTTAAGATGCGTGACCATAAAATCGAAGTGAACCTATTCAAAAACCGCGTAATCGTCGCGTTTTGTGGGATCTTGATGTTCACTCTTGTCTTAGTCGGCAATCTATACCGACTTCAAGTTGAAAATTTTAAAAGCTATCAAACTCGTGCCGATGGCAACAGAATCAAAGTATTACCTATCGCCCCTACTCGTGGACTTATTTACGACCGTAACGGCGTGTTGCTTGCAGAGAACAAGCTTGTCTTTGATCTAACCATGATTCCTGAGCAAACCGATGATGTCGATGCAATGCTCACCAAGCTAGACAAATATGTCCCCCGTGATGCAGAGCAGATCGCTCGTTTCAAAAAACGCTATCACAACACCCGCCGTTTTAAATCTGTGACTATTCTAGAGAACTTAACGGAGGAAGAGATCGCCAAGTTCTCCGTGCACCAGTACCAGTTCCCCGGCTTATCTATAGATACCAGCTTAAAGCGTTTTTACCCGAATGGTGAGGTGCTTACCCATGTTCTTGGTTACGTGGCGCACATCAATGATAGCGATCTCAGAAAGCTTGAAGAACAAGGGATAGAAGCGAATTATCAAGCTACAACAATCATAGGAAAACTGGGTGTTGAACGTTATTACGAAGATATTCTGCACGGCACCAAAGGTTATCAAGAAGTCGAAGTAAACAGCCGTGGGCGAATAGTCCGAACCATTGAGTACGTGCCGCCAGTAGCTGGTAAAGATATCGTGTTAAATATTGACCTTGAGCTGCAAAAATACGTCTTTGAGCAACTTGATCACCGAACTGGAAGCGCGGTTATTCTCGATCCGAAAGACAACAGCGTGTTGGCGATGGCATCAAGCCCGAGTTACGACCCTAACCTATTTGTCGACGGCATTTCGAGTAAGAACTACCAACGTTTATTGAATGATCCGGCTCACCCGTTGGTTAACCGCACCACTCTAGGCGTTTATCCTCCTGCCTCAACCGTTAAACCATTTATGGCTGTGGCAGGACTGCAAGAACATGTCATCTCTGAAGATACCATCCGTAACGACCATGGCGTTTGGAGAATTCCTGGCTCTAAACGAAACTCTAAATCGTGGCGTGACTGGAAACGTTGGGGTCACGGACCTGTCGATGTCACTCAAGCCATTGAAGAGTCGGTAGATTCATTCTTCTATCAAACCGCTTTCGATTTGGGTATTGACCGAATTTCAAGTTGGATGAACCGATTTGGATTTGGTGAACCGACAGGCATTGATATCTATGAAGAAAGTACCGCCAACATGCCGACTCGAGAATGGAAGATGATGCGTTATCGCACCCCTTGGTATCAGGGTGACACAGTTCCGATTGGTATTGGCCAAGGTTATTGGACATCGACACCTATGCAACTTGCTAAAGCAACGTCAGTATTGGTTAATCATGGTAAGGTGATGCCACCTCATATCTTAAGAGCAACCTTAGATCATGGTGAAGATTTCAGTACACAACAACTTGTCGAACCGGAGCCAATGCCCTCAATCACCGAAGTACCGGATAGAATTTGGGATGTGCCAATCAATGCGATGCGACTCGTAAACCACGGTAATCGAGGCAGCGGCAGACGTGCATTTAAGGGAACTGAATACACGAGCGGCGGTAAATCAGGAACTGCACAAGTCTTTGATCTTGCGAAAGACCAGGTCTACAACTCGAAGAAACTCGCTAGACACTTGCTTGACCATGCGCTTTACACGGCTTTCGCACCGTATGAACACCCTGAATATGTCGCAACTGTGGTTATTGAACACGGTAACGGTGGCTCAAAAGTTGGTGCGCCTTATATCCGTAAAGTACTCGACTATGCCTTTGAACATAAAAGTGGTGAGAGCAAAGATCACTCCTAACACCAATAACTTAAGTCGCTACAGCACATAACGTAGTTACCCAAAACATAGCGTAATAACGACAAAGCCCCACTTGTGTCACTCACAATGTGGGGCTTTCTGTTTTAGGGTTCTAAGCAATTAGACAGCTAAAAATGCCTGTCGATTATGAGCTTCTTAATACATGCCATGCTTCACAGAGCGTCTGAAATTTTGCGGTGTTGCCTTCGTCTCTGTCCGGATGCCATCTCAATGCCAGTTGTCGCCAACGTTTTCTAATTTCATGGTGTGTCGCGTCTAAAGGTAACTCAAACAGGTTCAATGCTCGACTTCGATCCATATCGAGTTCATCACCACCCACATACTTTCTATACCGAGTCCAAAATTCGTTCAACAGCCTTTTGACTTCACCTTCATCCGCTTCATAGTTAACCCAATTAATGTAGTATTCTCGAAGTGGGTCTTGATGATCGATGCTGTGACTGCTTCCGTGATAACGACCATTCATCAATTCGATGTCCATCGCTTGGACTTGGAGCCAACCATCTGGGTGTAAGGTTTCTTGAAGCTGATAAAGCGCATTCATGATAAGGAAGTTCTTTTTAAACAACTCTTTCTCAGGCACAGCATCCAACACTGGCACAAACCCAAGATCGTTCAGATGAGCTGCCAATGTGTGTACTTTCCATCCGCTTGGCTTTTGCTTAAGCACTTCCATTATCGGCCAAAGCAATGGGTTTTCCATATGGCAATGAAAGTTTGCTCTCACATCTTGATAATTCGACATAGTTGACTCAGTTAGCTTCTCTGAATTAATGGATTTCTAGAACTGTGGATACTATAAGTAACCTGTTTCGCATCCGTTGCGTATCTTCTTTAATTGAAAGCGATTTTCTAAGATTTGTCGAGCTTAAGGACAAACAACTTTCTAACGTTTGGCTTAAAGGCACCTTTTATCGTCAAAACTGAGTACCATTTCGTTGAATACAACCGTTAGTAATAAAGCCGCAATTCTTTGGTACGGATACAAAAAAGGTCAGCGACTTAGCTGACCTTTCACATCTATCCCAATTTTAGGGACGAAGCATTGAACTGACTAGATAACGCCAAGCTCTCTTAGACGTTCCATTAGGTATTCGTTTGCTGTGTACTTTTCAGATAGCACTACTTCTGGTTTCGGGTGAAGGAATAGAGGCAAAGAGATACGAGACTTCTCTTGGCGTTCACCTGATGGGTTGATTACACGGTGAGTTGTCGATGGGAAGTAACCACCAGATGCTTCTTGAAGCATGTCACCGATGTTGATGATCATGTTACCGAAGTCACATGGAACATCTAGCCACTCGTCATTTTGAGCTTTAACTTGAAGGCCCGGCTCGCTTGCAGCAGGAAGAACCGTCAGTAAGTTGATGTCTTCGTGTGCCGCAGCGCGGATTGCACCTGGCTCTTCATCACCTTGCATTGGTGGGTAGTGAAGAACACGAAGCAGAGTCTGTTCACTGCCGTTGATCATTTCTGATAACGCTATAGAGAATTTATCTTGTACTTCTTTAGGAGCATGAGCTTCAACCCAACCTAGCAGCTCTTGAGCAAAAGCATTCGCACGTTGGTAGTAATCTAGAATCTGTTCTTTCAGCTGCTCAGGGATTTGACCCCATGGGTATACGTGAAAGTACTCTTTGATGTCTTTTACAGTGTGGCCCTTAGCAACTTCAGACACTGAAGGTGGAAAATATCCATCTTGTGTTTCAACATTAAAGTGGAAGTTCTCTTTTTCTTCAGAGATGAAGAATTGGTACCAGTTTTCGTAAATTGACTCAACAAGCTCTTTCGGGATTGGGTGGTTCTTAAGAACACCAAAACCAGTTTCACGTAGAGAGCGAACAAATTGTTCTGCTGCGTCGTCAGCAAGGTAATCGACAGTTTCCAGTTTCATGACTTTCTTTCTTGTTATGTAGTAATAGAGCGATTTTAAGGATCGCTTTGTTGTAAATCAAACTTTTGTGAAACTCTAGCAACCGTTTGTCTAGATACTGGGCGATAACACCACTTTTCAACAAATCTGGTGATTAAGACCCAATTGAACACTGTTCATTATTGTGTAACACTATTAAAAACTTCGACGAGAGATCTTGATATGACAATCACGCCACTTGCTCAAAATCGACCATTGCTGTCATTGACGACGCTGTATCTGACTGTGTTTCTATTTTCAGCGTTCGCTCCCTCTTCAAGAGCGGTGTGGATTGCCGAAATTGTCCCAGCGCTCGCGATATTGGTGGGTATTTGGTGGTTATCAACAAAGCTCACCTTCACTAAGACAGCTTACGTTTTGATGTCTATCTGGCTGATTTTGCATACGATAGGCGCAAAATATACCTTCGCGGAAGTGCCATTTGATTGGTTCAATAACATGATAGGTTCAGAACGGAATAACTTTGACCGTGTCGCGCATTTCTCTATTGGCCTTTATGCTTACCCACTCGCTGAGTACTTGATTCGTAAAAAACTGGCTCAGCCGGTGCTGGCATGTTTCTTTGCGCTATTTGCGATTATGAGTGTTGCTGCAGGTTATGAAATTATCGAGTGGTGGTACGCGGAGATCGCAGGTGGTGATGAAGGTATCGCATTCCTTGGTTCACAAGGCGATATTTGGGATGCACAGAAAGATATGCTGTGTGACACCACGGGCGCAATTGTCTCGCTATTACTTCTTAAGCTTCAAGGGCGTGTCAATGCTTACTAAGCTCAATTATTTACACTGAGTATCAAAAGCAACGTTGAAATGCCACACACAAACCGTGCTGTGGCATTTTTAGTTTCAGCATTGTTTGCTCGTTTTAATATGACTGGTCGTTTCATCGTGACAGGTTATTTCATCGTTACCTTGCCACCAACAAACTTGTAGGCTGGCGTACCTCGAACCAAAGTGTCTCGCGCAAATTCAATCCCGCATTCAGGGCACACACATGGTTTTGTCGTGAAATCTTCAACGATACGCTCCTTAAAACATTTCACGAGTGCACCTTTGCCACCTTTCCGATACTTAAAAAGCTGCGTTTTACATTTGGCACAGAAAATCTGAACCGTCTTGGTCGGTTGTTTCTTGTTTGGTTTAGCCATAGAAGTTAATGATTGAACTCTTTATTTCTTAAGTTTAGGGGCGACAAGAACCAAGCTTATCCCTAGAAGTATAACGGTTGATGAGACTATAAATTGCATGGTGACAGGTTCAGATAAAAGTAATACACCACCAAGTGTCGCGATAACTGGAACAGAAAGCTGTGCAATAGACGCCACCACGGTATTCAGCTTTTTCACCACGTAATACCACAAACTATAACCCACACCAGAAGCCACAGAGCCCGATATAACCGCGTAAATCAAACCTTGTTCAGTGATAGACACTTGCGTTAACGCATTAGGAATCAAAACTAACAAGCTTAATGCCAAAAGGATAACTAGCGAACTGAATCCAAAGTTAGCGGTGGTCGATTGCAGTGCGTTTGACGATGTCTTTCCTGCCAATGTGTAAATGCCCCACCCAACTCCGGCCAGAGACATCAAGATAATAGAAACTAAATCAGGTGCCTGTGTCGATTCCGTTGGCATTAATAAATAAACAAGCCCTGCTACCGATAACAAACATCCGCCCCATTCAATCAATGACATTCTGTTGCCAGAAAACAAGTGCGCGGCAATCATCGTAAATTGCACCGCGACAAACAACACCAGAGCACCAAGACCTGCGCCAAGCTCTAAGTAAGCAAACGAAAAACCAAACATATACACGAGCAGTGACAATATTGATGTGAGTTGAAACTGTGATTTTAGCTTTGTGTATAGCGATGTGTTACTTGCTAACTCACTTTTAGCTTTAGATTGGGAAGATAAAGCTAATAAAATCAAAAGCGTAAGCGCACCAGATAAGATGCGAACGATCGAAAAGCTCAAAGGATCGATCGTTTGATCCATTAAGGCCCAGCGACACAGAACTGAATTCGCAGCAAATGCCACCAGCGTAATAAATGTAACCATCAGAGTTTGCATCGTTTTTCCTAAATGAGTTATTTGGTCCTAATTGAATTTTCTTGGATTTCAATCAACGTCAGGCTTCACCCAAACTTGGCTAAAGTCGAACCAACCTAATGCATTACATTTCGCGTTTTGCAACGTACCACATTGATCTTTATTAACGCCTAACCAGCAATGGAACATCGGGATCAATTGATTGCTTTGGACCAGTTGTTTACCTAACTGTCGTGCTGGGAATTGCTCGAATTCACCAGAACGCCAACGGTCAATCATGTGACACCATTGGTCGAAGTCCTCTGCCGGGCTAGATTCATCAAGAAAACTGTAGTCCATTAACCAGCCAGCCAAGGCGTCGTCTCTGTTATTGGCGATGCCCATAGGGTTAATCCAAACATCAACATCATCGGCGTGCGGAGGATCGGTTTCGTAACCGTAAAGATCAACATCGACGTTGTATTGCTTCAGCACCGTGACAATCGCCTTTGCAAGCGTTGGGAACAT
This sequence comes from Vibrio sp. 10N.239.311.G01, assembly GCF_041465805.1. NCBI lineage: Bacteria > Pseudomonadati > Pseudomonadota > Gammaproteobacteria > Vibrionales > Vibrionaceae > Vibrio > Vibrio sp. 10N.239.311.G01. Next base: position 42,009 of record NZ_JBFSRM010000012.1, on the reverse strand, counting down.
TGGGTGTTGGCATTGATACGCTAATCTTATGGTAGGCTTCGAATCTGCTGGTGGACAAACGGGCACTTTTAACTTTATGTCATACCAACCGGGTTTTATCCCATAAGCGTGTAACACGCCCAAATCGATAACAGTCTCTTTTGGAATATGAACAAACAGATCCGCCGCATTCAACGCGTTAGATAAAAACTGTGCCCATGCGGGATCTTGTGCAATACCCTTCTTTCTATTAAGCAGTAAATACGTGCAACCAGGATCGAGTTCTACTTCATCGCTATCGCCACGGTCGGCCATAACAGGCTTAGATAGGCTTGGGTAAACCATTGAAGAATAAGCCTCATCCACCACCCAAACTTCAACGCGATCAATTAACGGTCTGAAACCAAAGTACCCATTGAAAGCGGTTAACACGAGTTGTTTCTCGTCGTTCTTTTCAATGCGATAAGGTCCCGTTCCAATCGGTCGAATATCGTAGTCTTCACCACGTAAAGTGATCGGTAATGTGACTTTAGCGACCGATTCCGTTAGTGCGAGGGGAAAATACTTGTCTGGACGTGTGAGAAAAACATCTACTACACAATTTGCAGGTGAAGAGACATCTTTGATATGCGAAAACATGTTGAGAGGTTCGAGTGCAAGCAGTGTATCCACAACATGATTGGTTAACAGAGGTTCCCCGTTATGGAAACGAACACCGGGTCTCAAGAAGAATCGCCATTGGTAATCGCTGATTTTTTGCCATGAATGAGCAAGATCGGGTTGAAGTTGGTCATTCTCATCTAGACGAGTCAACCCACTGAATACCTGACAAGCGATATGTTGCTCTGAACGACGCATCGATTTGGTTGGGTTAAGCATTGAAAGCGGCCGGTAATAAGGCAAACGAATAACTTGTTCGCCTTCTTGATACTGTACGCCCAAGTAGTTTTGAATAACTTGCGTGAGTTTGGCAGCATTGTGATCAAGCACTGACAGCGCCTGTCCAATTTTTCCTTCCTGCAAGTAGCGTCTTGCTAAGTTCTCGCTGACATCACAACGATTCTGTTTAAAGATAAGTTGAGATAACTTTCCTCGACCTGCTGCAGGTAACCATTCTACCCACCCTTCTTCTTCAAGCTTGTTGAGTACCATTCGGGCATTACGACGGGTACAACAAAGCACATCCGTGATGTCGTCGAGTTGAACATCAGAATCTTTACCATCGAAGTATTCAAACAGGGTTTCAAATTGAACGCGAAGTCTTGGGCTGCTCATAAAGAGGAAAACTTATTCAAAGGACATTGAATTCAGTTTCCCTATTTTATGGCGTAAAATCAATATTACTGACACAATTTTATTGTGAATTATGAGTACGACATCCTAAGATGTTATTCAATCTTAAGGGTTAAGTGCCTTTACCGTAAAGGATTACATTACATCGCAGCCAATTTCATTAGCGATTTCACGGAGCTGCTGTTCATCGTCTAATTTTATCGACCATTTACACTCAGAACCGTTAGCTGAAATAACATTTGCCCCTTTTCCGATCAATTGAATTGCATCAACTTGGGCTTGCAGCGTGACTCTATGCTCCCCATCTAAACGAACAACCAATTCATGTGCGGTTGCGATGACTTTTCCACTTTTAAACGTTATGACCATGGGCTTCTCGGGTTACTTCTTTAAATACTGATTGCTTGTTCTAAGTACTGATTACTTCTTCTAAAGACAAAACCAGCGTACGACTGCCTAGTCTGTTATCGCTTATGTTTCTTAACGGCAATGGTTAAACGGCTGGTACAAACTAAGCGTTGACGATCATCAGTGATATTGATCTGCCATACTTGAGTAGAGACGCCCAAGTGAATAGGCTCAGCAGTACCAATGACATGCCCTTCACGCATTGACCTTACGTGGTTCGCATTGATATCGAGCCCAACGCAATAATAGCCTTCTGGTACGCAGAAGTTTGCAGCCAATGAGCCAAGCGTTTCTGCTAGCACAACCGATGCGCCGCCATGAAGCATACCCAGTGGTTGGTGCGTAAAGTGACAAACCGGCATGGTTGCTACCAAAGAATTGTCATTTACTTCGGTGTAAACAATGTTGAGGTGTTCAATTAAGGTATTTTTTGAGGTCGCGTTGAAGGTATCTAGGTCAACGGGCTTTTTCCAAATACTCATATAGGTTCCTTAATTATTGATCTTGTTATCGCGTGCATAGCTTTTTTCTATATTACCGCTGTTAGTTATCTTACAGCCCTTAGCTATTACGCAAGTTGATGTTAACATGCATAAAAACCGAATACACAGAGGATATTGTATGACGTCATGGATGAAGTTTGCCTCGCTTCTCACACTTGCAGGCCTAACCGCGTGTAGCGCTTCTCCGACAGGCAGAAACCAATTGCTGCTTTTTTCAGATAAAGACATGTCTCAGCTTGGAGCACAGTCTTTTGAACAAATGAAAAAAGAACAACCCATCAGCAAAGATGCCAAAACTAACGCTTATGTACAGTGCGTAGCGAACAGCATCACTCAATATATTCCTAAACAAGGTTTTAGTGAATGGGAAGTTGTTGTGTTTGATAGTGATCAAGTGAACGCATTCGCCCTACCTGGCGGAAAAATCGGTGTATACACAGGGTTACTCAAGGTTGCAGTCAATCAAGACCAACTCGCGACGGTTATCGGTCACGAAGTGGCACACGTTTTAGCGGACCACAGTAATGAGCGCCTTTCTCAGTCTCAAATCGCTAATACGGGCTTATCTATTACTAACGTTGCGTTAGGTGCATCAGAATACAAACAGTATCAAGGTATGACGATGGCCGCGTTAGGGTTAGGCGTTCAATATGGCGTTATTCTACCGTATGGGCGAACTCAAGAGTCTGAAGCCGATGTTGTTGGTTTAGAGTATATGGCTCAAGCAGGTTTCGATCCAAACCAAAGTGTCAACTTGTGGCAAAACATGGCGAAAGCATCAGGGGGTAATCAACCGCCAGAGTTGCTTTCTACGCACCCTTCCCACAGTACGCGTATTAAAGATCTACAAGCAACGATAAAAACGCTTCCTCAATCAGGTTCACCAAGACCAAATTGCAAAGCGTAATCTAAGTAAGAATCGCCTAGCTGGTGTAAATACAAAAATGCCCTATCCATATTGGTTAGGGCATTTTTAGTTTCTTGCTTGCTAACAGTTCAAGTGCACTAAGTAGCTGGATAATTCCAACAACAGAAATTCACAGGTTAAGTACCAAGAATTTGTAATGGTAGGCTTAATAGCTGATCACCAGTAGATGCAAAATACCAGATGACACCAATCAAACTGCTCACTAAACCCACATACCAAACGAACGACACGACTTGCCCGTATTTGTCTAACGGTAACAAGTGACTGTGATGACGTCCTTTCCATTCGAACAGTATTTCAACACTGCCCATGATCAATAAGAAACCAAACAGGGTTAAATTCAACTGATAACTCAATACCACACCAGCAACGGCAGCCGCGACACAAAGTACAATGCCAAGTACGCTGTTCATCGAGAAACTGATACTTTTAAGAACATGTCCGCCATCGAGAGGCAAAATCGGCAATAGATTGAACAGGTTTAATAGAGCATTAAATACTGCAAGGCCGGCAAAGAACATTTCGCCAGTCGCCCAGTACAGCACCATAAATACTAACGACAATATCAGGCCGAACAATGGCCCCATGATTGATATAACCACATCTTGCCAACGCGTATTAATCTTTTCATCGGATAACGCCAAGCCACCAAGAAATGGTATCAAATAGATCCCTTTGGTTTTCATGCCGAAGTATTTCATCGCTCTAATATGACCGTACTCATGGAACATTAAACAGGCGATTAAGGCCAAAGCGAACTGAATTGAAAACAACCATGAATAGGCCGCTAAACTCGCAGAAGCAAGTACGACCTTGATTAGCTTGGCGCTTTTTAGCGCTTTCATACCGAGCGACACCAACCCAATTAAGCTAAAACGCTTCTCTGGTTTAGGAGCGACAACAGGAGTTTGTTGTTCGATATCTTTGGTGTTTCGATTGCCTTCGGAAATGGTTTGGCCATTGACCAATGCTTTATACGTCATCTCAAACGGTTGCCACTGAACTGTCGACTCAACGTGACACTGCAACGTTTCTTCGCCAGCGCGTAGTGTAAATTCGTGTTTTCGTGCGTCTTCTTGGTCTGTGGTCGCATCTAATTGAGATACCAAAGTGTTATCCCAATACAACTGTTGCCACCCTGCCATTGATCCTTCTAAACGAAGCGGTTTTCCAAGAAACTCTATCGCGAGTAATTCCAAACTTAAAATTCCAATTTAATGACTTCTAACGAGTGTCGATATTATGCCGATTTAGCGAATGGTGGTAAACAGAAACAAAGTTGTTACATATTGAGCTATTGAACACTATTTATACCGCAACGATGCATAAACACTCTGGTCACACCTCCAACCACGAATAAATTATTGATTATACTTATATTATCGATGTTAAAGTGCCGCCCCTTTAAAACATAACCTCACAAAATAACAACTCTTTCTTTGACTTTATATAAAACATGAATTTAACATGCCATTTACATTAGAGCTTCAACACCAAAAATGCTCAGTGTGTTTTCAAACCATAATAACGAAATTCGATGCCCTAGGAGGGTCAAGGATGAAAACAATACAACGCTCTCTCGTTTCACTTTCAGTACTATTTGCATGTAACTCACTTGCGGCTGGTTTCCAAGTTGCTGAGCATTCTGCCTCAGGTCTTGGTCGCGCATTCTCAGGTGAAGGCGCTGTAGCCGATAACGCGAGTGTACTAGCGAGAAACCCCGCCGCAATGACCCTATTTGATACAGCCCAATTTTCAGGCGCGGTTTCTATCGTTGATCCAGAGGTTAACGTCACTCAAACCAAAATTAATGATAGCGATTTCAATCAGAAGTCTTCTGACGTAGCCCCTTTACAAATAGTCCCTGCCGCTTACTACATTAGCCCTATCAACGATAAATGGGCTTGGGGGATTGGCATGTTCACTACATATGGCGTTGCTACTGATTATCCCGATGATATTTATGCAGGTGATTTAGCCGGTGACACATCTTTGGTGTCCGTAAACCTAAATCCAAACATTGCGTACAGAGTTAACGATAGCTTTAGTGTTGGAGCTGGCGTCAATTTTGTTTATGCAGAAGCTGAACTCAACAGACATAAAGGCAGCCTTCCTGTTGGTGGTTCATCAAGCGACAAATTGATATCGATGACTGGTGAGACATTTGCTTTTGGTTGGAACGTGGGTGCGTTATATGAACTAAACGAGTACAACCGTTTTGGCTTTGGTTACCGATCGTCTGTTGAACTCGATTTTGATGACGGTGAGTTCACTGACTATGTAGGTTTAAAAATGGCTAATGACCAGCCAGGAAAAACAACAGGGCGGCTAGAAATTGAGCTACCAGACATCTTCGAACTATCTGCTTTCCACCAACTAAATGATGCTTGGGCCGTACACTACGGTTGGCAGTTAACTAAGTGGAGTAAGTTCAAAGAGTTAAAAGCGACGAGTCCTGATTGTAAAAATAATGAATGTTTCTTAAAGACAGAACATTACGAAGACAACCAAAGATGGTCTGTAGGTGCTACTTACACGGTTAACCAAAACTGGACTTTACGTGCAGGTTTGGCATATGACGAACAAGCAGGTGAAGCAACGTTAAGTATCCCAGACAGCGATCGGATGTGGTATTCAGCGGGTTTAACTTACGCAGTTTCTGAAAACATGACTGTCGATGCTGCATTTGCTCTCGTGCAAAGTAAAAGTGGTTCATTCACAGAAACTGATGCTGCCGATGACAAGTTAACATTTGATGCTGAAGGCGCTGCTTACCTTTCTGCGATCCAACTAAACTATACCTTCAACTAACCGTACGGGAATAATTACATGAACAATAAATTTTCTTTTTCTCTCGTATGCTCGGCATTACTAATTGCTGGATGTGGTGATAATAGTGAAAGCTCAGGATCTATCTATTCTGATGCTATCGAACAATCCTTGGAACGAAGCTCAAAAGTCAGCTTTACGCTCTTAGGCCCAGAAGCAGATATTCCTCTGCCGTCTTTTTTTCTATTCGATACCAACGATCACACGTTAAACATTCCGTTAGATGCAAATTCAACGGGTTTATTGAACGACCCAAAAATAGCGATGGGAGAAGCTGATGGTTGGAGTACTATCATGCCATTCACTATCAATGTGAACCTTCCTAGTGACAGAACGTTGAAGAATGATGTCGTAATGATGGGGACTACACCGTTTAGCGCGCACTTAAATGCTGGCGTAAAAGTCGCTAAAGTGGATGTTGATCTGGGCACCGGTGTCATGTCTAACTTTACTGCGCTAACTGCTGGCGTTGACTACTTAGTGGCATCTAGCGATTTTAAGACCATACAAGTTTTACCTCTTAAAGGTTTAGATCCTAGCTCTGACTACATCTACGCATTAACTGACTCAATTATTGATAGCGCTGATGAACCACTAGGAACATCAAGCTCCTACGCGTCTTTAAAAACGACAGATATAGACCAAGCAGGCTCGCTCGATTTACCACAAAAAATCATCCATCAAGTTGAATCGTTATTCGCTGGCTATGGTGAAGTGTCCAGTTCAGATGAGATCATCTATTCATCTTGGTTTACGACTGCTTCAGCTGGTAACGTTATGAACGGGACCAAAGCTGCAATTGCACAAACGATTAGTCCCACAGTTACCCCTTCTGATATATGGAAGAACCTAGCGAATCCAAATAATATTTCGGTAGCTGATCTCGACAAGCTGTATACATTTACAGTTGATGGAACGAAACAGAATTTTGCTACAGCTGTACAAGCTGACGCGATGTTTAAGAGTGCATTTGGTGACGATGCCGCTACACAATTAGCTGCAGGTTACACTGCTAAGTTCTCAGCTGCTGCTTCTATTCAAGTGTATCGCGGAACAGTTGAACTGCCATATTTCTTGTCTGATTCATTAACAGACGACGAATGGAAAACAACGCCTTGGCGCAGTGCTATGCCTAGTGTTTTAACTATCTTGAATGTACTCAGCTCAGGAAGTGACGCGGACAAAACAGCCGTTGCTACACAGCTAGCAGGTTTAGGGATCACTGAGCCCGCTACTCAGCTCTATCAAGCAGAGTACCAACAATTACTCATTGGAGAAAAGTTAACCCTCGCAGATGGAGAACAGTTAGATAGCGCGCGTATCATGACCAAATACAGCGCTGTACCGCAAATTCGAGCAGTAAAGTCAGTGCCGTTCGTTATGTTTGTACCTGAAGGAGCAGCTATCGACAGCACTTTACCTATTCTACAGTACCAACACGGTATCACTAGCATCAAGGAGAGTGCTTACGCTTTTGCGATGCAGCATATTGGCGGCGCACTTACTGGAACTGCACCATACAAACCCTATGCAATTATCGCTATTGATCAACCACTTCACGGTCAACGTGCACTAAGCGCAGATGTCGTGACGACACCAACGACACCTACTGTATACATGAATCTTGAATACTTGCCTGTTGCTCGAGACAATATTCGCCAAAGTGCAATTGATGGGCTTGGGGTTCGCTTTGCTTTAAATTCAGCTACAGATACTGCATTTAGTAACCTAGATAAAACCAATGTATCTCTATTTGGGCATTCTATTGGGGCTATTACAGGAATCAGCTCTTACACAGTAGGTAACACTTTGTTGAACCCTGCTATCGATTCTATGTTTAGTTATACAAGTGCAACACTTGCTAACCCAGGTGGTGGCATTGCCCCTTTCTTGCTTAAGTCAGGCTCGTTTTCTCCTGAGATTAAGCACACCGTGAGCCTATCAAGTGTAACCGAGTACCAAGCACATTATGTAAGTAACTGTGTGCCAGTCAGTAAGTCAGGTGGTGATTGCTTTAATGAATACTACACAGCCCTAAATAATGATAGTGCTTCAGCCTCAGACAAAGCAGTCAAAGCGACAATCGACTCGATCCTTACTTCATTCACTTATGCTGCGCAAACAGTTCTAGATAACGTTGACCCATATAATATTGCATCTACAACTACGGGACCTGTGCTTGGTATTCAAGCGAATGGTGACGAAACGATACCAAACTCGGTCGCTGAGTTTCCAACAGCAGGTACCGAACCCCTGTTTAAAAAGTTATCCTTGGTTAATACTGCACTGGACTCTTCGGGAGACAAGCTGGCTTCGTATTTTGACAAAGCATCTTCAGAAGCAGACCACTCCACTGTAATTTCTCAGCAAAATGCTGGTGATGCAGCAGCCAACGCAGAAATGACCTCACAAATTGTACAATTTACCTTGTCGCAAGGTACTGGCATTGCAAGCGTAACCGCTGGCTTGTTAGATGCGAGTAAGTAAGCGCATGAGCAAAATTTAATTTAACCAAATGCCAGCCTAACCGCTGGCATTTTTGTCTCTGTCGTTCGAACAAGTCCCCTAGTTAACCGTTTGCATAAAACTTTAAAACACAAATGGTTGATCTCAGCTAAAATTAATCAAGACAGAATACCGTACGACCTCTTTCTTTATTGTAAATAAAGTGGATAATAGCCCCGTAATTTAATACCTAATAAATGTGAGTCCATTATGTCTTCTGAAGCTACTATGCTAGAACGCTGCCAATCTAAATGTGAACTATGTGGTTCTGATTCTTCTCTTACTGCATACGCAGTGCCGCCACACAGCCACGTAACAGTGGATCACGGCATCATGGTATGTGACAAATGTCTTGGTGAGATTGACGATCCTAAAGATATCAACCACTGGCGTTGTCTGACTGACAGCATGTGGAGCCAGGAAGCGCCAGTTCAAGTAACGGCATGGCGTCAACTTACTCGTCTGAACACAGAAAGCTGGGCTCAGGACGCGCTAGACATGATGTACCTTGAAGAAGAAACATCAGTTTGGGCACAAATCGGCATGTCTGCTGATGACAAGCCTCTTGATGTGAATGGCGTTGAACTTAAGAAAGGTGACGACGTAACAGTAATCAAAGACCTGCCAATCAAAGGTACTAACCAAGTGATTAAGCAAGGTACTGTTATTCGTGGTATCAGCGTTGGTGACGATCCTAAGCTTGTTTCTGGTAAAACAAACGGCGGTCAATCAATGTACGTAATCGCTGAGTTCTGCCGTAAGAAGTAATCTTACTGTAAGAAAGTGATAGAAAACGAAAAGGCGCTAATTAGCGCCTTTTTTCTTGGAAAAATTCAACCTATTCCGTTGTTCTAGAAACCACTGCCTACGTTAAAGTAGATAGCGCGTTCTTCATGGCTTTGCGCATAATCCATCCCAAGGTGCAAACCGTAACGTCTCGCGATTTGGTATCGAAAGCCGACACCTCCGGCATTGACGGTACTGTCGTGGCTTATGCCGTTATCTTGCTTTGCAACCCCTGAACCGTAAAACCCAGACACCTTCCAACGATGAGTGATGCTATACGTCAATTGGCCTTGAATTGTTTCAATCTCATCTCCTTGGTACCGATAAGATGACACCCCGCGTAACGACACGTACGGTTTCGCTGTGGGTGATACAAACAGGTCTTGCTGTTCGAAGCTTTGATAATTTGCAGCCAAGCCTAACGTCCATTTATTGGTAATTGGGATATAGGCTTCGCCATCTATGTTCAAATTTCGGTAATTGTAATCACTGCCAATCGCATCGTCGTACACCATGTAATCTGCAGACAATTTGTAACCTTTGGTTGGATAAAATAAATTATCTCTTGTGTCATATTCAGCCTCCAACCCTAAACCAGAAGTAACCGATTCGTTACCCAAAATTCGGTCTAAAACCATGTTATCAAATTCAATCTCAGACTTAGCTAATAACTGCTTTATTCCCAACATCCAAGGCGTATGCCCAATCCGGAACTGCACCTTTTGTGAAAGTACGGCTACCGAAGTTGACGTGCCTATTCTAAGGTCATGATCTATGGGGCCCCAGTTGATTGATGTGTACAAATCCAAATTCGCAACACCAAAGCCGCCGCCTCCTGTGTAACGAATGGAATCATTCATCCAAGATCGTCTATGGCCACCAAATACAAACCAAGTTTCGTTCTCTGTCCCTACTGCGCCCACTACTGACATTGCTGAGGGTACTAACTGCGCACCACCATCTATGGCAGAAAGAGCAGCTTGCTTTCTTTGTCGCTTTTCCTCATCCGTCTCATGTAAAAACAAACCAGCCACACCGCCGCCGTACCCCACCGCAGGCTCGGTAATCAAAATTGGGATAGGCAAAAAGCCATGTGCGTTTTCCGCAAGGTGATGCCCCATATCAAATTGACCATCAACAGGATCATAAAACGATGCGAAAGAAGATGTTGTAAATAAAAAGCAGGAAAAAAGAGCAAAGCCGCCGCAGCGATTCATAAGATTGGCCTCAATAAAAAAGGCCGGGTAATAAAACCCGGCCGAAAGTTTGCTTCCTTGCAATAAACATAGAAATTAAACACTTATTGCCAATAAAGGGGTCCTTAATCGACAAGGTTAGAATAGGTCAAACTGTGGTATTGCCCTACTCTCATATGGAGGATCTAGCCCTACAAAATCAAATCATTCTAAAGATGACAAATACGAAAAAGGCTCATATAAATGAGCCTCTGTGAACAAGTAAACTGTGTTATTGGTTCATTAATCTCGCTTTAGCAATCGCTCTACGTTTTCTTTGATAACTGATAATACTGATGACTTAACTTCGCTAATTTGTTTAGAATGAGGGCACCATAGTGCAAAGCCAAATTTAAATCCTTGTTCCATTTCAGACGATTGTATAGGTTCGATGTCGTAATGCGAAAATTCAGAATGAGCGAACGTTTTTGGTAGAAGTGCCCATCCTAGACCTGCTTCAACCATTTTGATAACTAGCGCTAATTGGTCGACTTCTTCATTGTCAGAACTAACGGTTATTTTTTCGGACATTCCTTCTTCAATGAAGGATTTTAAGACAAACTGCTTCGCATTTCTTAGCGCTAAAAGTACATCTTCTTTTGCCAAAGATGAAAACTCACCATTTTTTTGAACGAAAGGAAAAAATTCTATATGGCCTAAAAAGGTGGCATCAAAACTGTGTATTCCACGACTGTCATGCACGTTGACCAATCCAAAATGATACTCACCACTCTGAAGGCCTTGCTTAATGTCTTTTTTATTTCGTACAAGAAAATTCACTCGCATCATCGGGAAATCACGACGCAACTTCTTTCGAATATCCACAAGGATTTGATGAGGTATCACACTTGAATAAGCAAAAGTAATGTTTTCCAAACCGCCATAAGACAAGCTCAAGGCTACCTTGTCGAAAGTGCGTGCCTGTTCAATCGTTTGCTTAGCGTAGTGGTAAAGATGATGACCATCTTCTGTCGGCTTTACAGAGCGTCCAACCCTTTCAAATAGGCTTACCGCGAGTTGGTCTTCAAGGTTAGTTATAACCTGCCCGATTGTCGTTCTGTGCTTGTTAAGCTTGACTGCTGCCTTGCTGAAAGAGAGTTGGTCATAAACGGTAACGAACGCGAGAAGTTGTTCAATGCTGAAATTCATGTTGTTGTGCTTACTTTTAATCGTTATGTATTTAAATTATCACAGGTTGGCGAAATACCTACTTTGTCAGAATAATATTAGTGAAAATAATTCGTCAATTTGAAACAAAAAAACCTACTTAAGCTAGTAGGTTTTATCGTTGATGTCAAACGAATAACTTAAATGTATTCGATAACTCGAGCTAGATAGTTAAAGTCCCCAGAATCACCGTGGTAATTACGGTAAACATCGACACTGAAATATCTAGGTTGGTCCACTTGAATATGCTCAGCAATTCGCTGCTCGATGGATTCTAGAGTTTCACCTGTTTGCGAGTAAATGTATTTCTTGGTGGTCTTTTGAAGCTGGCGTTCTTTAGCTTCTTTGTGTGTGACGTAATTGTTCACGTCAACCCACTGACCAATGTAGTCAATCTCCACGTAGTCTGAATTTTCTTCAACCATGAACAACGCCGCTTCTTGTTGAACGTCGGCCAGTTGTAGCATGTCGTTATCGACTTTTTGCTGTTCCATTGAGGTCACATTTTGTGCCATGGCAGCGCTAGACGTTGCCATGATAAGTAGCGCTAAAGCTGTTTTATTCATTTTACGATATCCCTAAATTAAGGTAATTCTGTTACCCAAGGTTTGCCCTGAGTTGCTTTGTGATAACCATATTCGTATATGGTTAATAAATAGTGTTCATCAAACATGTCTTTGGTTCGTTTGGCGTAACCAAAGTCGTGCTCGATGTAAGTAAATTGCATATCAATGTTGTTGATTTCACAGATGTATTTCATTCGATATAAATCACCACGTGTTTGAGCAAGAGTCAGGCTTGATACGCTCTTTGCTACTAAATCTAGACCCTTATCTCTCAGCGAGTGGTATGGCGCTTTCAGTGCTCCATTTCGAATAACATCGAGCTGTGGTGGTTTTTCTAACCCAAGAGCATCTGAGATCTGCTGATAGTCGAAGTTAGATGGATTGAAAAATACTTGAGCGGCTAAACCACCATCGACGTGAAGTTCTTCATAACTTTTACCTTCGTACTTCACATTGATAAACTGCGGTGGGAAGACTCCAGGAATAGAAGCACTTGCTGCTAAAACCTTATATATAAGTTCAGACTTATCTGGCATGTCACTATTTGCAATTGCGCCCACATTCCAAATGACAAGCTCTCCAGAATCAAAGTGTGTGCTACCAATAAACAAACGCTTACCGTTGCGGTGTCGCGCAGCAATTTGCTCGATCATCGGTTCAGGGAACGCCTGAGCGATAAATTGATTCAAGTTTTTACCGTCAGTAAAAGCATCTTTAAACAGGGTGTTTAAAAAGTTCTTTTTGCCGAGCACTGATTTGTCATTGATGTTTAACATCACCTCCTTCATCTTCGGAAATGCATCTCCGCCGATGAATACAAATGGTGCCATTAGCGCTCCTGCACTGATGCCAGTAACTATTGAGTAGTCTTTCAATTGGCCAGATTCTTCCAGCCCTATCAAAATACCGGCTCCAAAGGCTCCGTTCGCGCCGCCTCCTGACAAAGCTAAGATATTTAGTTGCTCACCTGACACTTTAATTGGCGTTGTTTGATCGATTGGAGAGTATAAGAAGTCTGGGTTCTCACTCGCCCACATACGCAATGGCTCTTTTACTGATATCGCTTCTTCTACAACCACTTCTTTGTAATTGTCTTTGTGTACGCGTACATCCAACGTGTGGGGTGAGCTACATGCCACTACAAGTAATGACAAAGCAACGGTAAAACCCGAGGAAATTAGACGGTTCATAATTAGGCTCATTTAATGTTCTCTAAAATGATTCAGAAACTCTGTTTAATCAAAAGAACAGCTATAAACAGAGAAGTTAATAAATAGGGATAAAGTGAAGTCCGTCTCTTTCTGGGAGTAATATAGCTAGGTTTAGTCTTAGCTCGTAATCTCGTTTGTAGGATGCGACCCATCGAATAGGTACACCCTCCACCACTATCGGAGTTAAACGCTCTACCCGATTTTGACCACGTTGAAATCGTGGGTAGGCTCTACAAATTCATATTGTGCATTGATTGTTTGTAGCTCCCAAGTGCCATAGCTTTTAGTTAGCTCCAACACACCATAGACCGCGTTATTTGCATGTCGGAATGCAGCTACGGGAGACATTCTCTTTATTAACCCTGCGGTAAACAGGCCAGAGATAAGGTCACCGACACCAACCGGTTGTTGAGCAAATTCAATGTTCGGTCGTTGGGCTAAATAACATGCCTTTTTCGTTGCTAAAATCATACTGAACGCGTCATCGGGTAATGAGTGAAGATACTTCACGAGCACCATCTTTGGACCAAGCTCCAATGCTTTCTTACATGCTGTAACCGCGTCATAAAGGGAGAGGATTTTAATGCCGGTCAATTCACTTAGTTCAAATTGGTTTGGCACTATAACATCGGCAATAGGAAGCAAGTGTTTAGTAATGGCGGTTCTAACGCCATCCTCAACGATACAACCTTTATCTGGGTCACCCATTACAGGGTCACAAACATAGAGTGCACTGTGGTTCTTTTCTTTAACTAAATTAACCGACTCGGCAACCGCTTTACATTGGTCTGCGCTTCCCTGATAACCCGATAGGATCGCACCACAGTCTTTCAGTACGTTGATGTTGTCTAAGCCTCGAATCAAGTTTCGAATATCATCTGAGCCGAATGTTTGCCCGGTCCAACCTTGTTGATATTGAGTGTGATTAGAGAACTGAACAGTGTGGATTGGCCACACATCGAGTCCCATTCTTTGGATTGGAAAAACCGCAGAACTGTTTCCTGCATGCCCGTAAACCACGTGAGATTGAATAGAAATAATGCTTTTCATGCGTCGCTCTTTCAGTTTGAAATGGATTTGAATACTTGGATAAGACGACTAAATAAACACAACGGAACATCAAGATAGGAAGTTTTATCGATCTAACCACTGTGCTTATTTGGTCGGAATAGCCTCGACATCGCCGAGGCTTATTCTTAATGAGTTGGACGTCATCGGCTTTAAATCATGTATTTGATTCTAAGCCAGACTTGAACTTATGCGTCTTGAAACTCAGCGAAGTGCTCGTCCAATACCTTGCGAGTTGCGCGGCCAATCAGTTCGTACTCATGGTGAGTCAGGTTAGCCAGAGATACGCGAACCGACGCATGTACAGTATCGAAGCCATTTCCTGGTAGTAAAATAACACCAGTTTCGTGAGCTAGACGGAATAAGAAATCTTTACCTTTACCGCTTGCTTTGAACCATTCAACGAACTCTTGACCGTATAGTTTGCCACCTAGAGTGTCTAACTCTAGTAGTGTGTAGTAGTCCACACGATCTTTGTTCTCTTCAACTTCTAGCCCCATGTTGGTGTATAGAGTTGTATAGCGCTCACGAATGATGCGCTTGCATGCTGCTTTGTAGCTACCTTCAGAATCCATTAGGCAAGTTAGAGCAAACATCGCCATTTGCACTTGTTGCGGTAGAGATAGACCGGCAGTGTGATTCAAGGCTACGCTACGGCTATCCGCAACGATGCGGTCGATGAACTTAATGTCACGTGGCTCTGGAGTCAGTGTTTTGTAACGGTCATCAAGTTGACACTGTTTTTCTTCGCTGAAAGAACTTAGTGCGTCATCAAATACGTTTTTGTGTTGGATACCAATGGTACCTAAACGCCAGCCTGTTGCGCCAAAGTACTTAGAGAACGAGTAAACACAAAGTGTGTTGTATGGTAGTTTTGCAAATAGAGAAACGAAGTCATCGGCAAATGTACCGTATACGTCATCAGTGATGATGAATAGGTCACTGCGTTGCTCATTCACAAAGTTTGTTAGGTTCTCTAGAGTCTCGTCAGAGAATTTCACTGATGCTGGATTAGCAGGGTTAACGACGCAAAGTAGTTTGATGTCTGTATCTGCCAGTTTCTCGATTTCAGACATTGGAAGCTGCCAAGTGGTCTCATCAAGACGCAGTTCAACGATCTCTAGTTCGTACTCAGAAAGCTCTGGGATTTCTAGGTAAGGGGTAAAGATTGGCGTAATTAGCGCCACTTTATCGCCTTTTTTCAATAGACCATTGTTGAACATCGTTTGGAATGTGTAGGTCATTGATGCCGTACCACCTTCCGTTGCGAACAAGTCAAAGTCCGTGGTCATTGGAATTGGGCCATACATCTCTTCTGCAATGTACTGCTTCACCACTTTCTCAATGTTAGTCAACATACGTGGTGGTACTGGGTAGTTACACGCTAGGTAAGCAAGAACGAGTTCGTTTAGGAACGCTTGTTTTTGGATGCCTAGACGATCTTTTGCGTAGCTTAGTGCGCGCTCGATGAACTGAACACCTTTGTCGTTTGAGTATTCTTTAGTAAACGTATCGAAACGCTCAACGATACCCACGCCATCAGGGATACCACCGAAATCACCACCGAGGTAAGCGTAGTTACGTTCCGCTTCCATTACTGCAAATTCACCCAAACGAATAAATGCTTTACGTGGCAATGTTGCTAAGAAGTTTGGATTACCACGACCTGCGTCTAGTAAAGCACGGTCTGGCACTGCTTGAGCAACTTCAATTAATTTGTCTTTTAATTCAAATGGGCTTAAATCAGCGAATTTTGAAAAGTCGATATTTGTATTTTTTGTAGTCATAATATTTACCTAATAATTTAATATTAAACACTTGTAATTAAATAAAGTGTTTTACTTAAGCGTGATTATTCAGGCCTACCCTATTTTTGATTGGGTAGGTCTGTTAATAAGTTGATGATTTTTTAAATCTATAATGAGTTGTAGGTTTTAATTACATACCCGCATTAACGGTAATAATGCCGACGATAATTGGGCCCCATAGAGTCAGTAACACGTTGGCTACGGCGTAAGTCACAGTAAAAGAGAATACTGGCGTTGCGTTGCCTGTTTTTTCCATCAATGCAGCGAACGCTGGGTTTGCACTTCGACCACCGGTTACACAACCTAAAGCTTCTACCGGATTCTTTATCTTCAATACAAAGTACGAGAAGAAGAATGAAATAATCTGTGGAATGATGGTTACTGCCATACCCAAGAACAGAAGTGACATGCCGTGTTCTTTGATGGTATCAACCGCTTGAGGGCCCGCTTGGAGGCCAACAATGCCTACAAATGCCGCTAGACCAAAGTCACGAATGAAGTTTGCTGCACCTACCGGGAACTGAGCCACATGTGGGTTTCGGCTACGTAACCAGCCAACAAGCAAGCCTGAGATCAAACAACCTGCACCAGAACCAATCGTTACGGGAATGCCTGCAATCTTGAAGCTGATTAAGCCAATAAGTAGACCCAGTACCATACCGAAACCCAGTACGATGAAATCAGTCATGGTTGCTGAACCCATACGCTTACCGATGTGCTTTTCAACTCGGTTGATGTCTTGTGCGGTGCCTGTTAATTGAATAACGTCGTTTTTCTGAACAATCAGATCATCAGTAATGGCGACTGAAGCACCAGCACGCATGTAGTCTGTAACATACACACCACGGAACGAACGTTGATTTGAGCTATCTTTGATCTCTCTTAGCGAACGACCAATCAGTTTGCGATTGTCAGCGATAAGTTGACGATTTTCTTCAATAACTTCATAGCTTTCCGGTAATGCGACTTCATTACTTTGCGCCTTGCTCTGTAGCTCATGAACCGCATTTCTACGGCCGGTAACCACAACAAGGTCGCCCGCTTTAAGTGCTGTGAACTTGTCTGCACTCAGCTCTTTTCCGTCGCGTTCAATAAGTTCGATACACGCAGCAAGTGATGATTGATTCAATTGCGCGAGTGTTTTTCCAACCAGTTTATCGTCGTGAGTGACTTTAAAAGCACGTGTCACTAGAGCTGTGACTGCGTTAAATTCGCCATCTGCCAAATCACGTTTACCGTTAGAATTTTTCTCCTCTAACGCAATTGCTTCAGAGCGAATGTCCCACTTCATCAACGTTGGGAATACCCAAGTCACCATCAAGATTGGACCTAATGAACCAAAGATGTATGTTACAGCGTAACCTACAGCAACGTTAGTTTGCATCAGATGTTTGGCTTCTTCAGACACACCACCCAAACGGGCGATCGCATCGCCTGCAGTACCAATGATCGCAGACTGAGTTAAACCACCGGCAGCTAGGCCCGCAGCAGTACCTCTATCTAAGTCAAACAACCACGCAGCGGCAAGTACACACAATAAGCCTGAAACCGTCATAACAACCGCAGACAACAGAATGTTGATGGTTCTAAAGTTAAGCGCTTTAAAGAATTGTGCGCCGCCTTGATAACCCACAGCATAAATAAAGAGCGCAAAGAAAATACTTTTTACGCCGGGATCAATCTGAACACCAAATTGCCCAATAATTACGCCCATTAATAATGTTCCGGCCACACCGCCTAAAACAAATCGGCCGATAGTAATTTTACCAACCATATAACCCAATGAGAGTGTAATAAATAGTGCGACAAATGGTGCCATGTCAAACAGATTAGAAATAATGTCCATGACAAATTTACTCTTGTTACTAAATATAAGGAGTAAATAATCTAACTAATAACTTAATAATGATATTTGTTGGATTATTCAAAATAAATAAAGCATCTCGTTGCTTCGAACCGAATATTAAGAACAAAAGGTTTTATTATGTAATCCCATTTGATGGATCAAATCATCACTTTAACTGTTCGCATAGTTTTTGAAGTGCAATTTACACCTTAAGCAATTGGTTTAAATAGATTTATCTTAAATCGGCAAAAGTAGATGATTTTCGAAATCAATTTCAATTAAGTGTTTCCACTTCAAGAACGACAACCTACCTACCGTTGTTTTACTGGCTTACGGCTCTCAACAAAGAGGCAGTTGGCATAATCACCGAATAAAGTTGGATTTTGATGGGTACGATCCTCTATAAGCGATTATCACAATAAATCGAACTCCGTTATCGTTGCATTCATCAAACAAATAGAGAACAGAACCATGAATACCATGCCGCATGAGCTTGTGTGGGATGAAGTCTACTTCCCACCGCTGTTATTGGTTATCGCACTGGCTTACATACTGACAATGCTAACAGGGTCAATCGCGACACGGTTTGGCCTTCATAAGTACGTCGCCTTTCCTGCAATAGCAGAACTGAGCTTGATCGTGATTTTTACTGGCGCTATCGGCCATTTTATTACCATTTTTTGAGGCACTTACTGTGATCAAACGTTATCTCATCACACTTTTATTATTGGCTGCTGCGGGAACTGTGGTTTATAGCTATTACCAGTCGTACTCAAGTAACCCATGGACCAGAGACGGACAAGTCAGCGCTTATATCGTCTCGATTACACCTCGAGTCACGGGTCAAGTCATTGAAGTGCATGTCGAAGACAACTCGAAGGTAAAAAAAGGCGATCTTCTTTTTGAGATCGATCCGAGTATTTACAAGGCGACCTACAGAAAAGCACTTGCGACTCAAAAACAAGCATTTGCCCTACTCGCCAAAGCCAAAAACGAAGAGCAACGCGCGTTGAATTTAGAGAAAAGAACGCCCGGTGCCGTGCCCGTGCTGACACTAAACAACTTGAACAACGCGGTAGAAACCAGCGCCGCAAATGTCGAACTGGCAAAAGCGAACGTAGAAGAAGCACATCTCAACCTTGAGTACACCAAGGTATATGCGCCTACTAACGGCTATATCACCAATCTGAACCTACGTGTTGGCTCTCAAGTTGTCGCGAATTCACCTGTGGTTGCGCTAATTGATGAAGATAGCTTCTGGATTGAAGGTTATTTCAAAGAGACTGATTTAGTCGGTGTCGATGCTCAGGACACTGCTTATGTGACCTTAATGATGCACAACAATGTTCAGCTAGAAGGACATATCAAAAGTATTGGTTTTGGTATCGCGAAGCAAGACGGCAGCACAGGTAATGATTTATTGCCAAACGTGAATCCAAACTTCCAATGGATACGCCTAGCTCAACGCATCCCTATCAAAGTGAAGTTAGACAAAATACCAGAAGACGTACAACTGCGTGTTGGTATGACTGCCTCGATCAAAATAATCAAAAATAGCTAGGTGATTCTTATGTTCACTGCATCGACTAAAGACGCGATTAAAGTCGCACTCTCTATCGTTATCGCAATCTGCCTAGCGTTGTGGTTTGGTTGGGAAAAACCGTATTGGGCTGCGATAGCCGTCGCAGTGATGGCATTGAACGAGAGCTTCGCCCATTCAATAAACAAAGGCCATAACCGGTTAATGGGAACCTTGTTAGGGACCGGTTATGCCTTTTTCCTCATTGCGATGTTTTCACAAGATCGATTTTTGTTTCTAACATTTCTTACCGTGTTCTTAGGCACTTGTATTTTCATGTCTAGTGACGAGAAATACGGCTACATCTTTTCAATAGGATTTACCGTGTGTTCGATTGTTGCTTGTATGGGCGGGTTTGATAACCAAACCACCTTTCACTTTGCTGTACTTAGACTTCAAGAAACACTATTAGGTGTTGTTGTGTTCTCTATTGTGTATCGCATCGTGTGGCCTGTGAATACTGAACTCAACTTTGTACAACGTTTCGAAACCAGTAAACAAGCGTTGTTAGATGCGATGGAAAAAACAGACAACATCGACATTGCCGCACTTGAAAGCAACACCGCGAATATTGATAAGCTGTATCAACTTTTAGATCTGCCACTGACCGGAAGCTACCACCTTAAAGAGAACATCCAAACATGGCGCTTGCGTATCGATGAAATGGCACATATCCAAGATACATTACTCAAACAAAGTAACAGCGAATCAGACTTAGATATCCAATGGGCAGTTCTTACTCACAACTTGAAGACGTTCGATGTATTAACACCAGAACAATCTCTTGTTGAGGGTGAACTCAATGTCATAGGTGATCATAAAGACGTGTCTTGGCATCATGCACATCGCACGTTTGTTGAACATTTGAATGAAGATGGGCGCAAAGTGCTGCAAGGCGTGTCGATGTTTATCACATCGCTGTTGATTTGGATTTATCTTCCAGTTCCAGGTGGTTTCATATTTCCTATGTTAGCCGGTGTATTCTCTTCTATGGTGCCGACCATGCCACCAAGCGTTATTAAGGACGCTTTTTATGGTGTGTTGGGTACAGGGTCGGTGGTTCTGTTGCAATACATCTTTGTGATGCCATTAATGACAGAACTATGGGAGCTGGGACTATTCTACTTCCTTAACATTATGGTGATATGGAAAGTGTTCGCGACACCTAAGCTCATGGTACACCGAATATTGGGTATTAACTTATTAGTTGTTCTCACATCTGGTGCGCTCAACCTCACACCTGTTTATGGAATTGAAACGCCACTTTTGATGCTCGTAAACATTTTGATTATTCTGATGATAGCGAAGTTGTTTACTGATCTATTTAGAGTGAGGGTAACTGCTTAGAACTAAATGCGCTTAACAACTCACAACAAAACGGTCTGCCAAGTATTTTTACTTCACAGGCCGTTTTTTTATCTATTGAAAATCATTATAAATCAATTGATTAACGCTAATTATTACTAAGTGAGGATAGCGTCCATCAAAAGCGATTAACGCGATCTGCCACCTCCTCTTAAAATCCTCTCATTGATTGACGCAATGCATTTTTAGTCGCGACATTCACACTAGCAATCCTAACGGATAAATACATAACAACTGAACACGACGTTCAGTATTACATCGACTGTTTGAGTCTCGAAGGTTTGAGGCCACTCAGCGTGGAAACCGTCATGAGTTTTTTTGAAATACGCACCAGCGCCTGTAAGACCCATACTCTTTCTGTGTTAGCGAGCGCCCTATTACTTACCACCCCCAATTTTGCGTCTGCGGCAGAAACCAAGACTTACAGCGAAGTTATGGAAAAAGGTCGAGCACTATTTGACAAATATGGCATCAGTCATGATTTACCAAAGCTAGCAATCAGTTCGCTCGTACAGGGCGAACACCTAGTTGAACACGCACATCGAACCATACAAATTGGCGATGAGGTTCGTGACTCAAGCGTCTATCTGATAAAAAACACAGACAGCAAAGGCAACATCGACCTGCGCATCAAATACAACCCGCAAGAGCTGGATGAAAACGAAAAACTGATCGATGAAATTGAAGAGTTTACGCGCACTGAGTATCGACTAAGAAATTATGCAGAAAGCTTCGATCCATCGTCAGTGAAAGTCAATGAAAAAGACAACGGCGACGTGACCATTAGCTTCAACTATTCGAAATACGGCTTACCACAAGACATCGCCTATTTCCGTTTCTTGAATGTTGATATTGAACTTGTAGGCGGCACACCAAAACGCATGGTAATCACCAACGACAAGCCATTTAATCTTGGTAAGTCAAAAGTCGATACCTATTACCAAGTGATTGATTTCCAAACGTTAGACTCTGGTAAAGTCGTTATTGAACGTAAGACAACTAACATCGAGGGTACGTCTAAAACGAAACCGATGACCATGAGCGCTGTAACTGAACCCGTCGCAATTTATGAAGACGACAACGGCGTTAATGTCCTGCATGAAGAGCGTCTAAAAGAAGTTTCAGATCCTCGTATGCAAGAAGCGAGTGTTAAGTTAGATCGAGTATTCCCTTTAATGGGTGACATGGTGCGTCGTCAAGGTATCGATTTACCCCTTCCATTCGGCGTATCAGTGGCTTATCGCAATCAAGATATGGATATACCCATGACAGATTACGTGATTGGTGGAGTGCGCTTGAATGATTTATTTGACCCGGAAGACAGTGTTGCGACGGTCAAAGCGGAAAGTGTTTCGATACGCGGCGACGTAAATATCTTGCCATTCTGGAATGTATTCGGGTACGTAGGAAAGGTAAACGTTGATGCGAATATTGACGCCTCTTATACCGGCGCTGCGGGAGAATATCTACAAGATAAACTCAATAACAAATTACCTGGTCTAGGCGACAAACTGTGCGAGGGCGTATCAGCACTGTGTAACAGTGGGCGTTTAAATGTACCACTCCATCTCGAATATGACTTACGCGGTGCGGGTACCACATTATCTGTTGGTTACAAAGAATTCTTTGCCTCAGTGACGGGTACTTACTCCCAAACACGCCTGAAAGGGTTGGATGATTGGGGCGACGGCATTGTCACGATTCAGCCAATGTTGGGCTACCAATTAGTTGATTATCGCGCTCAATTCTTCGTTGGTGCTGAATACCAAGGTTTAGATTCACGTATGCAAGGTACTGTAAAGACAGACGATATTGAGTTTGATTACGACGTTGGTGTCGACATTAACCAGTGGGCATTTTTAACCGGAGTCAACAAACAGATTGGCAAGCACTACAACATGACCCTGTTGTACAACAAAGGTGAAACTCGTTCGGCTGTGACATTGAACCTTGGCTATCGATTCTAGTCACCGAACTTTGATTACCAGCCTAGCCCTTAAACCAGGTTGTTCTTAATAAGAAATTTTGTAGTTCTGTTATCTACGCAGATAGCGATGAAACAGACTACGCCGAATACTATTGTGGAAACTCATTTTATGACTATTGCATACCGTTCAATGATCGCTCTTACTATTACTACTGCCTTAGCAGGTTGCGATACTGATAGTGCCCCTACTGTTCCATTCCCAGACAAGCCCGAACCGTTAGTTCCGGCACCGGCTAAACCGTTTGATGCTCAAATCGGTAACGTAACGATTAAAGCGACGATAGAAGAACTGGTTATAACTTCGAATACCGAAGACGACAAACTGGCTTCCGTTGAATCTTTCAAAGGGATTCAATATGCAGAGGCTCAGCGCTTTGAACACAGTGAAGTTGTAAACCTTGTTGAAGGTACTTTGGATGCGACTCAGTTCGGTTATGCTTGTCCTCAACTAAAAACGACAACACAAACACAAGATGAGAACTGCCTTAACCTCAATATCTGGCGCCCAGCAGGCGTAGATGCTGATGCAGATCTACCGGTTTATGTATTCATCCACGGTGGTGATTTCGAATACGGTTCTGGTGCAGAGCCGCTCATCCAAGGTGATACGGTTGTAGCGCAAGGTGCCGACGAAGGTAACCCGTTTATTTACGTGACATTTAACTATCGTTTAGGCTTACTGGGTTCAATGTGGGTTGAAGACGAAACTGGTGGTAACTTTGGTATTGGTGACCAAAAGCGTGCTATGGAGTGGGTTAACCAGAATATTGATAAGTTTGGTGGTAATGCTGGAAACGTCACTTTGATGGGCCAAGGTTCAGGAGCGATGTCGGTTGGCATACTTCAACAAGATAACGTAGTCGATTCGATAGTTAATGCTGATGGTGACGTAAAGTACTTTGAACGCGCTATTATGCAGAGTAACCCATACGGTTTTGAATATAAAAGCAATGCAACAGCACAAAATAGTAGTGTTGCTGTATGCGAGGCATTAGAGACAACCGATACGAAGACTGAGCTGAATGGCTTGAAAGTCGCTTTAAAAGCTATACTGGCTTTAAACATATTGCCAGAGGATATTCAAGATACTTTAGAATCTATCGCTGATGATCAGCCATTATTAGCACCTGTAACTGTATGTGCAGATGACTCTATCGAGCAGCAACAAAATTTAACACTAGACAAGATTCTCGATGCGCAACGTAACACCTTACTTTCACCTGTAAACAAGGTACTAAATTGGGTTGAAGGCAGTGTGTTAGGGGTCATAAATGATGATAACAATACTCCAATGTCGAATTTATTGCCATTTGCACCATATATTGACAGCAATGGTACAAATCAAGGTTTACACCTGACCAGCCAACCGATATCAGAAGATTTTTCTGTACCGACAGTCATTGGTAACAATGAAAAAGACGCGGATACGATGGCTATGCTGCCTAGTCTGACATTCCTAATTCCAACCATTTTGGAGCTATTAAAGGAAGATGTAGACAACGGTACTTTTGAATCGCTAAGCGAAAAGAATCAAGGTTTAGAGCTCGCGGTATGGCTGCAACTTGATGGCAATAAGCAACGTGTTATCGATATGGTGTCAGCAATGTCTGCTGAAGAGGTTCAAGCACAAATCAACCTCGATGATGCAACCGCTTATGGAGCCGTGACCAAGCTGTTTTTTGGCCTAGTTAACTCTGAAATGAACAACGAATTACTGGAACTGGCAGACTACAAACCTGTGTCGGAAAATCAGTTGGGTGGTGCAACGCAGAACATGTCTAAGTTCAAAATGCTGATGAATGACATGCTATTCCAAGCGCCAGCACGTAACCAAGCGATTCGTTCGACTGAAAATGCAGATGTATACGCGCCAGTTTCAATGTACCATTTTGCGTTCAAGCCTAGCTTCAACGTTTGGACATACAACACTCAAGGTGAAAAAGCCGATTTAGATATTGGTGATGTGATAAAAACGCTTGCTTGTATCTCCGGTGCTTGTGGTGGTTCAGAACTGCCGTTTATTTTCAACAAACCTTATAAACTAGACGGTTCAGAAGTGAGCCTAAGTTCAAAAGACCAAGCTCTGATGAACGACATGTCTCGCCTATGGTTCAGCGACAATCTGTTTACAGACTATGAGTACAGCCAGCAACAAGATAACGTACTGTTCGTCGATGGTGATGGTCAAATAACCATTGAAGACGATTGGGATGCTCTATTCAACGAATCTGAAGATGGCAGTATGCCTAACGGTAGACTTCAAGGCTTAAATGATCTTGGGCTAACCTTAAAATACATGCCTGATTACGAAGTTCCTAACCAGAACTAACGCTTAGTCACCAATCACTCCCACAATGGCCAGTTGTCTGGCCATTGTCACCTATACCCTATTTTTACGGAACATCACAATGTACTTCACACGTATTCACGCGCTGATAGTGCTATTTTTGTCGATCTTAGTTACTGGCTGCGCCCAACCTTACCCTGATGTTGACCCCGATTTCGAAGCTAACTGGCAAAGCACAGAACATCAAGCCGAAGTCTATTTGATCCCGAGTGCGCCTGAAGCCTTTGCGCGCCGCATTGATCTGGTTCGCCAAGCAAAACACTCGATTGATATGACTTACTTCTCTTGGGAAAACGACACTCTGGGTCTGATGCTGTTAAACGAGCTGAAACACGCCGCTGACCGCGATGTGGCCGTGCGCCTCACACTGGATGACTTGTTGGTATTCAATGACAAATGGCTTGCGGAGTTGGACTCACACGCCAATATTGAGATTCGACTGTTCAACCCTTTTGAGTCACGTAAAGCTGGCTGGATTGGTCGTGCGCTCAACTTCTCTACTCATCAAAAACAGTTAGATAATCGACTGCATGAGAAATACTTTAACGTTGATCACCAATCGATGATCCTCGGTGGGCGCAACATCGGTGATGACTACTTTGGCTACAGCGAAAGTGCCAACTTCTTTGATATGGATGTGCTGTTTAAAGGCGACGTGATTGCTGCTTTCGACCGAAACTACCAAGCGTTGTGGAACAGTGAGCATGTAGTGCCAATTCAAGAACGCATTAAAATCAAAGAGAAAGAGCAATACCAAGCGTTCACCAAAGCGTTGAACAAAGGTGAAAAGAATCAAGCATTGATCACGTCTGAAGTCGAAAGGCAGATAAAGAGCTTAAACCAACCGAAGTTCATTTCAGCCTCTGTCACGCCGGTATTTGACTCACTGGAGAAACTCAATGACAACAAGCCCTACTTTCGCCAACGTATTGAACACTTGATGAAGCAAAAAGTACCGACACCTTCTAAGGTTATTATTTCTACGCCTTATATGGTGCCAAGCGATAACAAGTTTGTATTCGTCGATGCACTTAGAGAGAGCGAAGCCGAAGTCACCTTACTGACGAATTCATCGGCTTCTAATGATTCGGGCTTTGTGCCTGCGTATTACGAAAAACACCGTGAGACTCTACTCGACAAGGGCGTAAGTATATATGAGTACAAAAGCCAAGCGATCAATGATGATCACTACTTTCATGTTGATACCTACTACCACAACAAGACAGTAATTTTAGATGAGCGTGTCACCTATATTGGCTCTTCTAACTTCGATCCAAGATCAGACTTTCTCAACGTTGAGTTTGGGGTGTTGGTTGACAGTGAAGAGTTTGCGAAGCAAGTGACACACTACTTAACACGTCAGAAAGAGGAGTTGTTCTGGGCTGTGTCGCGAGAACAATCAGGTGACACCATCTGGGCTTCAGAGGAACAAATCCATACTAAGAACCCGAACTACAGTTCATGGAACAAGGTACCTGATTGGTTATTTCGAAAAATGAATGGCGAGTTCGAGCTTTAAGTGTTCAGCTTCGAATCTTAATTTTTAATTTTCTCCAGTCCAAATGTAAAAAAGCCGCGTAATTCGCGGCTTTCTCATGTTTCAAATACACGTATCTGAGCTTATAGACGGTAGGTCATCGCTCTTTGGGCTACGTAGTTCACCATATCAAGCGTTGTGAAGATCGAATTAACATCATTAATGTTGTAATCCACATGTCCACGCTCCACATATTGCTCAGCGAGACGGTAAATATCAACGACACGCTCAGCTACCGCTTCCATAGGATCAATAAAAGTGACTGTTGGAAATGCCGTTTCAAGTTGCTTTCTAACCAAAGGAAGTTCCGTGCATCCCCAAATAACCGTATCAACGCCCTTCTCTACGATGGATTGAATCGCTACAGCAAGCAGTGCGGCATTACGCTCAAACTCGCCCGCTTTGATCCCGTTGGTTTCTCGGATTGCTTGTCCACACTCTGTCATCTCACCGGTTACTTCACCATAGATAGCACTATGCACGTTATGCTCTTGCTCAAAGGAATCTGGCTTAACGAACACCAGATTCGCGTCCGTTAGGTAACGATCATAGATTCCCGAATTGTATGTGCCGTTGGTACATAAAATACCAACAACAGATTCAGAGTTCTGCTCTTTGATTTGATCAACGGTGGTTTGAGCATGTCGACGATATAAACGTTGGTGTGCTTTTGAACCTCAGGTCTAAAGTAATGAGCGGTGTTACAGGTCATTACGCCAAACTGAACATTGGCATGTTCTAAAATGCATGCTGACTCAATCAGTTCAGGCACAGGATCGGTACCGCCTTCGTTAATCACTTCAGATCGATCGGGGATATCTGAGTTTTTCACCACTATCATGGCCATGTGGTCTTAGTCTTTAAGTGCGCCGTGTTCAATTTCTTTCTTGGCGACGATATCTTGGAACAGAGCATCTGCTTCAGGGCCCATATTACCAAATACACCGAATCGTAGCTTTTTCATTGTTTTTACCTTTGTGTTTGCTAAAGCACAAAGGTTATTACGCTCTTTCGATTTACTTGAATCCTATTAGATGGTTCGCATCCTCGCGAGTGCATAAACAGCGTACAAAAATCAGAATTGAGTACCAAAGGAAAAATGAATACGAAATTCGTCGCCTTCAGGCGCATCTAAGCCGTAAGCAAAATCGAGCTTAACTGGCATTAACTGTGAGTTCCAAATCAAACTCACGCCCGTCCCACGCTTCCAATCCGCTTGTTGATCAAATGCATCACCCACATCAAGAAATGCGCCCAACCAAATTGAACGATAGACTTGATGCTGATATTCGAGCCCAGCAGTTAACATATAACGTGCCCCCGTTAGTTCACCATTCTCGTCTCTAGGGGAGATAGATTCGTAACCATAACCTCGCAGGTTTCCATCGCCACCAGCAAAATACCGCAGTGACGACGGCACATCAGATAATGATTTGGCAATGTTGATGCCTACGTTGGAGCGGAAATGGAGCTTCTGCCTGTCACTAATATCCCATGAAAGGACACTGTTTCCTTCCAACCGCAACAGCCTTGAGTCAGAGAACAGACTAGGGTCAGAATACTCGACAGAATAGATGTGTCGATGATTGAGCTCCAACTGATCATTTTTACGATCAACCTGAGAAAAACTGATGCCAGGTAACAGCAATTGCGATTGCTCTTCCTCAGACGCCTGACGGTACTGTTCGTGCAAGTATTTGACATAAATGGTGCTTTGCCAATCACTGTCTAATTGCCAGTAACGTTCGAACTTAAGATCGTTTGTAAAGCTATTTGTGTCTCGATGATCAATTCGTTTCGATTCAAACTGAATACCAAAGTAATCCGTTGTGACTTTCTCTGTGGGGATTTTGTACCCCAACTGAAGTGATTGCTCCTGTTCAGACAAATATGTCTGTGTTTCAAAGCTGTGGCCTCTCCGGTTATACCAAGGCTTTGACCAACTGAGAGAGGCGCGTAAACCGAGATCTGTAGAATAGCCGCCACCGACCTGCACGATATTTCGAGAACTTGGCTCGGCAATGATTTCAATTGGAACTTCTAGGTTGTCATCAAGTTTGTCAAAGTCACCATGTACGATGACACTTCGAAACCATTGAGTGTCTGACAAATCAGATTGCAGTTCACCTAACTTGATGGTGTCAAAGTCATCACCTTTTTTAAAGGTGGGTATTTTCTCGATACGAGTAGGGTCAACCCCATCATCAGGAATACTTATAGAACCGAACTTGTAGCGTGGACCACTTGCAAAATACAAGTGTATATTCGCGATGTTCTCGCTAGGAATAACTTCAATCTTTGACTCGATAAACCTGCCGTCAAAATAACCTTTCCGCTTTGCTAAAGAGAAAATCGCACGCTTAGTTTGGTCGTATTCTTGGTGAGACAAAGTTAAACCTGAGCCTAACTTGCTTTGATTGAGTATATTGATGAACTCCGCATCTAGGCTAGCTTCACCTGTTATTTTTACTATCGATTCTGCGATGCGCATGACAGGACCAGAATCGATGTTAATGATCACGTTATCAGAATCATTGAGGTCGATATCGAGCTGCGGGTGATAATAACCATAAGGGTTGAGTGCATCTTGAATACGTTTAGATAGCTTCGTTTTCGATAGCTGTGATGCAGGAACATCGGCTAAAGGTTCTAAATATAATTCTACATTTTCGGTGAGAGTTTTATTAACCCCTTTAACCTCAAATTCAGCAGCACTAGAAGAGTGTTGGGTAAACAGGAAAAATGAAGTGGCCAGCACTAATTGTTTAATCGAGGTCTTCACGCGGTTACCCAATTGCTCAAAACCCGAACAGGTTATAAGCAAAGCGTTAAATCGCTGAATCTCTTATGGAGGACGCTATCCTTCGAACGGATTATCGGGTTGTTTAACACCGCAACAGTCGTTTATTAACGACTCAAATCCCAGCCCTACAGACACAAAAAAGGCGCAATTAAGCACCTTTTGAATGTCTATTACTTATTGATTTATATGGCTTGCTGATTTATATGGCTTGCTGACTCAAGATCAGTTGTTGTTCAGCCACACATCTTGGTTTTTTGGAGCTTTCTTCTTCTTTTTCTTCTTGCCAGTACCGGCCGGTGGCGCAACAGGTTTTAGTGCTGCGATCAGTTCAGCTGTCGCTTCTTCATCCACTTCAAAGCCTTCAATTTGCTCACGCTCAAGACGAATCTTGTTCTTCTTCTCGATGATTTTGAAGTGGTGGTAATCTTCGTGATCGATCAGAGATAACGCAAGACCAACTTCACCTGCACGACCACTTCGGCCGATACGGTGCATGTAGTCTGACGGGCTACGCGGTAAGTCAAAGTTGATTACCACTGGAAGCTTCTCAATATCCAGACCACGTGCCGCGATGTCTGTCGCGATCAGAACGTCAATCTCGCCAGATTTGAAATCTTCTAGGATACGAGTACGTGAACCTTGCCCTTTATCGCCGTGGAATACTTCTGCGATGATACCGCGCTTGTAAAGCTTGTCTGCTAGGTGCTCACAGCTGTTCTTCGCATTAACGAAGATCAGAGCTTGGCGCCATTCATGTTGTTGAATTAGGTGTGCGAGTAACGCTGTCTTGCGACCTTTTTCTACTTCGAATACACGTTGAACCAGTGTGCTCGCATTGGCACTTTGAAGTTGAACTTCAATTGGATCGCTTAGAAGTTCGTGAGTCAGCGTTTTAACTTGCTCTGGGAAAGTTGCAGAGAACAACAAGGTTTGTTTTTTGCTCGGCAAGAGCTTCAAGATTGCATCAAGTTCTTCGGTAAAACCTAGGCTTAGCATTCGGTCAGCTTCATCAAGCACTAACGTTTTCACTTTATCTAGTTTGATAGCGTTGCTCGAAATAAGGTCAAGCAGACGACCCGGTGTTGCCACCAATATATCAGTGCCGCCACGTAGCGCCTGCATTTGAGTGTTTACCGATACACCACCAAACACACAAACCGTTTTAATCGCGCCATTGAAATGCACAGCGTAAGATTTAACGCTGTCAGCCACTTGCTTAGCAAGTTCACGAGTAGGCACCAAGATAAGGCCAGAAACAAAGTTACCTTTGCCTGAACGACGGTCCAGAGGGGCATCTTCATGAATCTTTTGTAACAGTGGAAGTGCAAATGCTGCGGTTTTACCTGAACCGGTATTTGCGCCTGCAATTAAATCGCGTCCTGCTAACACACTTGGAATAACTTGCGCTTGGATAGGCGTTGGCTGTTGGTATTCAAGCTCAGATAAACGAGCCATCAAAGGAGAGATTAAGCCAAGATCAGAGAAGTTGGTTGGTGTAGTGGTGTTAGTCATTAATTGCAGGAACTCAAAGCTAAAATAATAGCGCGCTATATTAACGTATTTCAGCAGTATTACGTAACTAAATCGCCCTTTCGCTTCTATTTCACTGATTAATATCCGTCAGAAGCGAAGTTTTCGATGTGAGAACCTCGATACTCGCCGTACCAACTTCGTCTAAGAGTATTCCAGCTACACAATTGTCGTGGGTTGCAGTTAGTTCAGCCAACCTGCTACCGTTTGTTCCGGTGCATACGAATTCGGCTCGGTTAACCAAACAGCGACTGCGTCTGGTGTAGCGACAAGTGGCTCAAAATTGATATTAAATTGCCATTCAGACTCACCACGTTGATAACCATCGTAAACCACAACAAAATCATGTTCGAGTTTCTTACCCCTGTTCTCGCCCGCCTTAACGCTGGTGACTTCGTTCATCGCCAGCAAAGCTATATGAGCAACATAATCCCCTTTGCCTTCGTAACTTACGCTGAACGTATCGCCTTTATGGTTGACCGTTAGCTTGGGGTTATTTTGCTGTTTGAGCGAAGGCAACGTTCTGTCTAACCAGTTAAAGTAACCGCGCCACTCTTTTCCATCGACAACAAAGCCGGGTGTGTAAACCCCACTTGTTACTCCATAAGCTTTGTACAAGCGTTGCTTCTGACTAAACGCCTTACTCGCGAACTTGTCGCCCCAACCTAAGTAATCCCAATAATCGACGTGATAGGCAAGCGGAATAACTTGTGTCCAAAGTTTTGGATGGTCTTCAAAAGTACTGAGGTACTGATCAGCAGGTGGACAACTTGAACAACCTTCAGAGGTGAAGAGCTCGATAACCTGTGCGGGCTGGCCTTCATTACTCCAGGTTTGTTCAAGCGACACTGAGGAATAGAAGCCGATCGGTAAGGCAAATAAACAAAGTTTAATCAATGATGAATTGCGTTTGGCGTTTGACATACCGAGATCCTTGTACAAAGCGAATTGAATGGCGCTCAAATACAGACCGTTATGCCTAGGTTTTTCTTTCAGGTGCTTAGTTTACGAAGAGATTGAGTTTATTTCAGATACAAAAACGCCAGCTTTAGAAGCTGGCGTTTTCTTAAAATTCTATATTTACATGTTAACGCTGAGATTAACGGTTAATACCGATATCGCGTTGCATGTGACCAGATAGGTCGCTTGCGTAGTAACTACGTGGAGAGTTGTCTACGAAAAGAATATCGAAAATGTGTGCAATCAATCCTTTGAAGTTAACCGAGTAGGTTTTCTTATCCATAGAGTTAGGAACAGCGATAGTATTCATTTGTACTGCTTGAGCCATGATTGCCTCTCTATAAATTTATTAATGTGTTTCGTTCTGATGACAAGAATAATAGGTGATCTTTTGCAGGTTAAAAAATGACTAAAATTAGATTTTGGGATTAGTTTTTCTAATAAAACAAACCATTAACAATGCCACAAAATAGATATGCAGATTATGTGAGTACAAATTCAATATAGTGTTTAAATCATGCATTTAGTACAAATACCCCGCAAACAACAGTGGCCAATGTCACAGAAAATTTACATAAATAAATTTTCCACTTCATCAGCCACGTGTTCATTATCGACTTTTCGATAAGTTATATTTGTTTTTAATTTACTTGTTCAATGCCTGGCTTCTTCGCATAAACCGACGCTATAACCGCAATCGTCATCGTAGAAACCAATACCGCCAATGACCAGTAAGTTGGGATAGCCCACTCGCTATCAACCAGAAGCATTTTCACACCAATGAACACCATGATGAATGAAAGCGCGGGTTTCAAATAGATGAACTTGTCCATCATACCTTGCAGTACAAAATACAACGAGCGAAGACCAAGTAACGCAAACACGTTAGCCGCAAGTACCAAGAACGGTTCTTGTGTTACCGCAAAGATCGCAGGGATAGAGTCTAATGCAAACATCACGTCCATGACTGCGATCGCACCGATGACCAACATCATTGGAGTGAATGCCCATTTAGCACCCTGTTTAACCATTAATGCAGGGCCATGGAAGTCCTCTGTTACCGGCATCACTTTACGAAGTAGCTTTTCAGGCAGAGTATTCACACTCTCCTCTTCGCCCTTGTCTAATGCCAGCTTAATACCTGTACCAATCAAGAACGCAGCGAACACGTAAAGCACCCAGTGATATTCCGCCAATAGCTGTGCGCCTAGTGCGATCATAATTGCACGAAGCACCAATGCACCAATTACGCCCCAAAGAAGCGCACGAGGTCTTAGATGCTCAGGAACTTGGTATTGAGCAAAGATCATCGCAAAAACAAACAAGTTGTCTACGCTAAGGGATTTTTCTAACAAGTAACCCGTAATGAATGACACGGTTGCTTTTTGCGCTGTGTAGTCACTGTTCGGCGCATAAATGTCCCAAAATAGGTAAATCGAGCCAGCAAACAAAAACGCAAGTACAAACCAGAAAACACTCCAGATTGCCGCTTTCTTGATAGTAACGTTACCGCCACGAGTCTGATAGATATCAATAGAGACGAGAATAACCGTTAGCAGGAAAAAGCCCGCATAAGTCGTCATGATTGGCGATGAAAAAAAGGATTCACTATTTGTAGATAATAGAGATTGAGTTGAGTTCATTATTCCTCCGGGCGGAAGAACTGTACAAAGACCTTCCGCAAACAAAGCATATCAAGCTCCATTACGGATCTTGACTGTGATTGCGTTGGTCTCGTTGAAGTGAAATATGGGATTTCACTTTTACATACCGGATAGACTCTTGGCCTAACGAGATGACGATATGTAAACTTGCGCTAACTACTCCCCAAACGCGTGGATAATAATCCTCTGGTTGTGTTTCGTCTATATAAATTTGCACGGAAAAAGCAAAAAAGGAGCAAACGCTCCTTTCTGATTGATGCCACTTTGTCAAATAGACACGCGAATTGATTCTAAGAATAAATTCGCAAGTCAAACACACTATTGCACTGCGTAATGAAGTTGCAAAAAGAGCAATTTACAGCCCTGCGGCAGGTATTAAATACACTAACGCTGACCAAACTGATACCCAACCGACAACCGCTACCGCATCTAACCAATCTTTCTTATCCATGCATATCTCCACAAGAAGGCGACCTGCAGAGATAGGGCATAAACAATGCCAATTTTATAAATAACCCAAAGTAATAGTGTTAAATATCAGTATCAGCTTTAGTTATCTAAAACACTCCATGCAATTCAACGGTTCATTGAGTTGAAGCGACTCTGGGTGGTCTTGCAGAAACTCGATGAAGCAGTCTGCCATAGAGTCAGTGGTGACCGTGCCATCACCGATCATATCCAACACAGCGTTATAGCCCTCTTTGCCTTTCATTGTATAGGCTGACGACGCGCCCCGGTAAATACGGTTGCGAGAAACAGCTTGCCAACCTGAATCATCAGAGTGAATTTCTAGATGGTGAATCCTGTGTCCTATAGGCGCTTCTTTGTGGTAACAAAACCTCAAATTATGTGTATAAGGAAAGCTACCTGAACCTGTGCCCACGACACCATTATCAATCGCGTTATTGATTGCACCTTCAAGCATGCCAGCGATCGTTTCACCTTTTACTTCATACACACCAATAGGTACGGCAAACGGTAGTAGTTTTCCGGCAATATCGGCAACAGAGACATCGCCGCTGTTCAGTGAATTTCTTACACCACCGGCGTTGTGAATGGCAAAGTTAACCTGATGCCCTTTCTTGTTCATTAGATGGTGAAATGATTGAGCAACCAAGGGGGCTAGTTGACTCGGGCCTTTAGCATCTGGAATACGTACATGGCGAAGTTTAGTGTCTGCATGAGCAATCACTTGTTGCTGAAGCTTTCGAACTCGCGGCTGGTATTTATCCGTCAGAATGCTCTGCAGCTCAGGATCTTTCTTACACACTGCAATATTAGGGTGATTGTTTAAAAACTCACACGCCATATCGTGGGCATCGTCTTGCCCTACTTCACTCAGTTTCGCGTCTATAAAGAGTCGACGGCCTAATAACAGTTCGTTTTTACCATTGAAGTGCGTCACTTTGCCTTGAGAATCGAACTCGATTTCGCAGTGTCCTAAGCTCATGGCGTGGAAACCCGCTTGCACAACATAGGTATCGCCAATTTTCACACCGTATTCATCATCTTTAACTAAGCCGATATCAGAGAAATCACCTTGTAAGCGATGACTATGACCACCAACGATGACACCAATACCTGTTACGTTGGCTGCTAACTCTAAATCAGCTTCGTAACCAAGATGGCTAAGTAACACAATCTTGTTGATACCTGCTTGATGGATTTGCTCAATGGTCGCTTTTGCTGTTTCCAAAGCATTTTCAAACGGTGTATCGATATCTGGGTTAGCGATGCCTGCCATCTTGTCGATGCTTAAGCCGAATATTGCGACCTTCTCGCCATCAAACTCTTTCGTTATAAAAGAAGCACTTCGTGTTTCAGGCCGATAAGGCTTAACAATGTCGTTGTCCGCTAGCGTATGAGTTTTATTGATATCCTCATTCGATAGATTCCAGTTACCGGCCAACAGCGGGAATTTGATTCTTTTCGCGAAAATCGCAACGGGCTCATTACCCATGTCTAACTCGTGATTACCGAGCGTCATGGCATCTATATTAAGGGCATTCAACAAATCGGCATTGGCTTTTCCCTTGAATAAGGAAAAGTACAACGTGCCTTGGAAGCAGTCACCAGCGTGCAAGAACAAGGTTCCAACCTTCTGACGCTGGGCATCTTGTTCTATTTGTTTGAAGCGTGTTGAAATTCGAGCAAAGCCACCAGCACTGACATAAGGTTCAATGATGTGGTTGTTCATTTTAAGTGATAGCTGTAACGAGGTTGGTTCAAAGTATGAGTGGGTGTCGTTGATGTGTGCCAAGACTATTTTTGTCGGCTTATTCTTTTTAGTCATATTTTCTTCTCTCTTTGTCCCTTCATACTAGGTCGAGAATCATGACAGAATCGTGAATTTTATGAAACTGCACTGCAAAAAAATACTCGAGATAGATCAAAAATCTCATTTTGCACCGTATTAATAAACAACGGGTTTTGTGACAGGTGAGCATACCGGATTTGGATTTTTCGATTATGATTAAAGATATCTGTTAGCTTTCAAATAATTAGCAGAGCCTTCCGTTAGGAGTAAGCCTATGCAACTAGAAAGAATCGAGATTTCTGGCTTTCGAGGTATCAAGCGCATGTCACTCGCGTTTGACGAGCTAACCACGCTTATTGGTGAAAATACTTGGGGTAAGTCTTCATTATTGGATGCCCTTTCCGTCATTCTGCCCTCAGACGGTGTGCCATATCACTTTGAAATGACCGATTTTCATGTCGATTACTCTGTTTCACACCCGCAGTCTCAACATCTTCAAATTGTTCTCGCTTTAAAAG
This sequence comes from Vibrio sp. 10N.239.311.G01, assembly GCF_041465805.1. Classification (NCBI taxonomy): domain Bacteria; kingdom Pseudomonadati; phylum Pseudomonadota; class Gammaproteobacteria; order Vibrionales; family Vibrionaceae; genus Vibrio; species Vibrio sp. 10N.239.311.G01. Next base: position 5,330 of record NZ_JBFSRM010000012.1, on the reverse strand, counting down.
CTAACGATAAGAGCGAACTTAACGCAGGTCGTTATCGCAAACTCAAACCTATTTGGGTTCAAGATGAATTTGGCGTATTTCGCATCTACTATCGCATCAGCGCGACGTTAGAACAGTATGAGACAACAACACACTATGCATTTCTTGGTTTGGACGGTAATCCGCTCAAGCTTCATCATTCAGAAAAGCTTGCTCAAGAATTAATGACCTTACATCCCGTTATCCGTTTGCGTGATGCAAGGCACTTTGATCGTCCTTTCAACGGCAAGTCCCTTAACCACAATGCTCACCTGCCGACTAATGTTCACGCAACTAATGTAAATTCAAACGGGAACGGGAACGGGAACGGGAACGGGAACCATCACACGAGCAATGGCACAACAAATGGAAACGGCGCCAATAACGGTAATGGTCGACAAGCAAGAATAGAAAAACGAATAGACAACACCTGCCGCCGTCTTATGGCGATACCCGGACATGTTAATAAAGGTGAAATGCGCAGTAGCCTAGAGTCGATGCAAAGTTTGATTGAGCACTATTTTTCTTTCAAAAGTACTTCTCGTCGTAACCCTAGAAAACAGCGAGACGGATTGCTTTATTCTGCGGGTACCAATGATCAGAGTATTCATCAACTCGTCGAAGAGACCAAGAACAAACAAACTCGCTTATTATTCATGGGGTTACTTAACGCTTATCTACAAGCTAAAGGGCCAAACGACTTAAGGCGATGTGCGCGCCCTCTGTTGATCCTTGAAGATCCAGAAGGTCGATTGCACCCAACACACTTGGCAAGGGCTTGGAGCTTGATGCAGAAATTGCCCATGCAGAAAATCCTGACCACCAACAGTGGCGACCTACTTGCGGCGGTCCCACTTCAATCGATTCGTCGCTTGGTTCGTCAGTCAGACAAAACCATCGCCAATCAACTCAACATGAACCATTTCAGTAAGGATGAACTTCGACGAATTGGTTTTCATATCCGTTTCCACCGCTCTGGGGCACTATTTGCTCGCTGTTGGCTATTAGTAGAAGGTGAAACCGAGGTTTGGTTGTTCAATGAACTTGCCAACCAATGTGGCTATAACCTAGCAGCAGAAGGTGTGCAGATTATTGAGTTCGCCCAATCAGGACTTAAGGCACTGATTAAGGTCGCGCAAGAGTTTGGCATCGATTGGCATGTGGTAACTGACGGCGATGCGGCGGGTAAAAAATACGCAGCAACGGTGCTATCGAAGCTTGGTAATGATCAGGAAAGACATCGACTCACGGAACTGCCAGATAAAGATATCGAGCATTACCTATATATGAATGGGTTTGAGAGCTTTTTCCGTGACATGGTTAAGATTCCATACGATCACCCTATCCCTCCAAAGAAAGTGGTTGCCAAGGTATTGAAGAAACATGCAAAACCCGACCTTGCACTCGCCATTGTTTCTCATTGCGAGAATCAAGGACAAGAATGCATTCCGCTTTTATTAAGGTGGACATTAAAACGCGTGATCACCATGGCGAATGGAAATACCTAAACATAATTTGTTTTATAGATGCTATCAGTTGCTCTACTGATGAAATATTTAGCTAGTCGCCTCAACCAAAAAAGGCACACCAAACGGTGTGCCTGTATAAATCGATATACAAATTAATTGGGGGTTATCTTGCAAGAGTTCACAGTGACTAACTAAGGTTAGGTTAACGAATTAAGCCTTTGCCTGTTTAGCGTGTTGTTCAACAACTTCCGAAGATTGAGTCGATTTCTCGTGAAGCCATAGCCCCGTTGCTTTCATCAAGTATCCAAATACACCACCAAGCAGTAAAGATGGCACTACAAGTTGCCAATCACCACCTGCAGCAAACGTCGCACAGCAACCAATGAAGGTGCCTGGGATATAACCTAGCCACGCTTGTTTCGCTTGAATACACATAAAGAATGCCACAATAGCAGTAATCATGTAGCCTAAAATCTCTAACCCTGCGAAGGTTGAGCTTTCGATAATCACCATTGCCCAGAATACGCCAGTCATGTTGGTCAATAAGCTACCTGCTAGTCCTTTAACGCCGCCTGTTGGCGAAGCAAAGTAACTGGTGCAACCTAAGAAACCTGCCCATGACAATAAGCCGAAAGAGATAGCAATCCATCCCCATAGACCTGACAAAATACCTGTTGTTAATGAAATCGCGACTAATGTACTCATACTATTTCTAAAGCCTAATTACGTAATTGAACGCAACCGGATTTAGCCTCACTTAAAATCAAGTAAGCATACTATGGGAAGATAGCCCTTATTTAGCCGATCACGATCACGTTAATAATGTATGCAGATGTGTATTTATCACTAGATAGAGACCGAAATCGCTTATTCAACATATTTGGTTATCAGTATTTTATCAATTTATCGTTACAGAAACGATGGCTTGCCTTTCATCATGCGCTTACCTTCTCGCTTAATACACTCAGCAAGTGGGTTCTCAGACATATCTGCACGCCAAATAAAGGACAAGGTTCTTTCCATTTCAAGCTCAGGGACATTTAATGTGACCAGTTGACCAGACTCAACAAACTGTTCGACATCGAGATAAGGTAAACACGTTAAATATGGGCCGTTTGCAACCAAACTTCTTAAAACAGGAACGTGTTCATACTCTCGCCAAACATCAAGATCACCAATTAAATGGTGAATAGAGCTATCAAAAACTTTGCGAGTACCCGAACCATGTTCACGTAATACCCATTTTGCTTGTTCTAATTGCGCCAAGCTTACTCGTTCACGCTTCGCAAACGGGTGATGAGCCGATGCAACCACCGTTAAATGGTCCGTACACCACACTTCTTGGTGAACTCGGTTGTCATCACAACGACCTTCGATAACACCCAAGTCATATTGATAATCTAATACGCCATCAATAACCGCATCGGTACTTTGTACGCCGAGCGAGATTCGCATCTCAGGAAAGTCGTTATCAATAATACTGATGAGATCCGGAACGAGGTGTTCCGCTGGAGTTTGGCTAGCACCTAATTTGAGTTCGCCACTCAACAAATGTTGCTCGTAAAAACCCATCTCAATTTGCTGCGCATCTTGCAGTAAACGCTTCGCTTTTGGTCTTAACCACATCCCCCAATGAGTAAGAGCCATTTGCTTGCCCTGCCTTTCAAACAAAGGCCTGCCGAGCATTTTTTCCAACTGTGCAAGAGACATACTTGTTGCTGACTGAGTCAACGCCAATTTGTCTGCTGCCTGACTAACGCTCCCGGAGTCTGCTACTGCATCAAATACCGCGAGTTGCTTTAATGAATAACGCAAAATTCATCCTTAATGCTTTTAATTATTTGTGTCCTGATGCTCGTTTTTTATAAAGCCAATGAGCAATCAATTTTATTCTACGCGTAACCAAATCTATATCAATAAATTTGATGTGGTTTCTAAAAATTATCAATTTTACCTCTACCCCTCAACGCCCTAATCTGGAATGGCAGGACACAACGAGCCCTGCAAAACATTACTGATTAACCATTACGGATTAACCAGGTCATTAACACTAGGAATTACACATGACGGATTGTTCAAGGGGGGGATATGGCAACCAGCACTTCTGAAAATCATCAACTGTTCTCACCAACAGAAATGATGGCGGAAGCAGAGAAGTTTGCATTAAGTAAAGCAAATAAAACCAGCAGCATGACATTGAGTTTGGCAATCATGGCTGGCGCATTCATCGGGCTTGCTTTTTTATTCTACATCACGGTAACCACGGGCAGCGCTGATGCTGGATGGGGACTGAGTCGCTTAGCCGGCGGTCTTGCCTTCAGTATGGGTTTGATCTTGATTGTGATTTGCGGTGGTGAGCTATTTACCAGCTCAGTGTTATCAAGCATCTCATGGGCTAACAAGCAAATCACCTTCACGAAGATGCTGTCTATCTGGGGCAAGGTGTATGTCGGCAACTTTATCGGTGCCATGTTCCTATTGGCTTTGGTAAGCGCAGCAGGCTTGTATCAACTGGATGGCGGGCAATGGGGCTTAAACGCTTTAAACATTGCTCAACACAAGCTACACCACACCCCAGTTCAAGCGTTTGCTTTGGGTGTGCTTTGTAACTTGTTGGTGTGTTTAGCGATTTGGTTAACGTTCAGCTCTGCTAACGCAATGACCAAAGCAATGATGACCGTGTTACCCGTTGCAATGTTCGTAAGCTCAGGCTTTGAACACTGTGTGGCGAATATGTTCATGGTTCCGCTAGGCATCACGATTCAAGCATTCGCACCAGAAAGCTTCTGGATGCAAATCGGCGCAACACCAGCCCAGTATGCAGACCTAAACGTCATGCAATTTGTCACCGCAAACTTAATACCAGTGACAATCGGCAACATCGTAGGTGGTTCAGTATTGGTCGGCTTAGCGAACTGGAGCATCTACCGTCGCCCACAACTTAAAGCAGCAAAAATTACCGCTATTACACAAACAACAGAAATTACGTCAGTTAAGGAAATTACTATGAACACAGCAACTACTATCAAGCAAATCATGAACACTCAACCAATTACACTGAGCGTAGAAATGCCAACATCAGTCGCGATTGATACACTTTTAGACGCGCAACTTGTTAGCGCTCCTGTTTGCGATGTTGAAGGTCGTCTAGTGGGTATCTTCTCTATTCATGACGTAATGGTTGACCTTTGGTGCCAAGATTACATCCCAACTAAAGGCCAAAAAGTTGTAGACCTAATGAGCCGTGACGTTGTGGCAATCGACGCAAACGACAAGCTAGTGGACGTTGCTGAGTTCCTATGCATCGACAAAGAGCAACTGTACCCGACGACAAGCATGGGCTTCGCTACTCGCCTGACATCTCTTTCTCTAGAAGAGCGTGCAAAAGCGATGAAAGTAAGCCAACCACATATGCTTCCAGTGTTAGAAAACGGCGTAATGGTAGGTGTGTTGACTCGCATTGAAGTGATGCAAGCACTGCGTCCAATCTACGGTGACCGACTAAACGTGGTTCCTCAAGCTGAACTAGAAACAGCTTAACTAATCTTAAGTTGAACTATTAGGGATTAGTAGTTCAATTAGATAACTCAGTCATGGCAACGTTGACTGGCTAGAGGTAAACGGTGGCTTTTAACGTACTAAACGGTTTGACACAAAACAGACCTAAACGCGTTGCCATTTATCTCAATAAAAAAGGCGCAAAGTGAAAACTTTGCGCCTTTCTCTATTTCTAACTGTTGCTTTCTAAGTATCTATTTAACTTTTGGTGTTACATAATAGATTGATACTAGGGCGTGTTGATCTTTCGTGAGTGTTTTTTGAACAGCATGGTAAAGAGTTATA
>NZ_JBFSRM010000011.1:0-163980 GCF_041465805.1 Vibrio sp. 10N.239.311.G01 | reverse complement strand
ATAGGTTCACTAACAACGTCAGTTGGCTAGGTGACCCTCGGCTTAAGAAGGGTCAATATATACATTGCAGTTAGTGTGCCAACTTTTAAAACCACGTAAAACGGCAGTTTTATAGCAATCTGGTGCGTATTTGAGCGTTTAATTTGCGTTTTTGAAATGCCCAATTGCAAAATGCAATTGCGATTTGCAACTTTAGAGTGTTTATTCGTTTTTCGGGTTTGTGTTCTTTCTGGCGACGAATGGTGAAATAAACAAAAAGCCCGTGCGATCTAAGAGCGCACGGGCTTGGGTATTGTTTCACCAATAGGAAGTATTAGATGGAGTAGAAGAAGTACAGTTGAGACTTCATTCTAATGATGATCCCGCGTATTACGTCTAGGAACGCCATAAAGCTGATAGGCTTCTCACCGCTTACCCACGCTAATCCGACAGAGCCAACAGGAATATCGTAACCCTCTGCCTCATCAATTTTTAAACGAACAAAGTGGTGCTTGTTCTGAAGGTTTTTGCCTGTGGTAACACGAACCTGCTCATCGATACCCAGCAAACTTGCTTGCGCTTCACCAGTGGCTTCTACAATGCCTTCTACGGTTGCAGAGAACACTTTTCCTGGGTATACCGCTGTCGCAAATTCCGCAGGTTGACCGACCTTAATATTACGAATCGCTTGGTGGTTAACTCGCATCAGCACGTACTTCTCTTCGGTATACATCTGGATACGAGGCATCATTGAAACACGCTGACCTTCACGAAGAATAAAGTTCGTTACAAAGCCGTCAGTCGGTGCCGTGACTTTGGTGCTGTTCAAGTCCCATTGTGCTTGTGCCAGTGTTGCCTTTGCTGAATCGACCTCAGTTTGCTTCTTGCTCACATTGGTTTCAGCTTTGTGGATGTTCAACTTCGCATTCTCGGCATCGACTTCTTTCTTGCTAAGCTGAGATTCCAATGTCGTAACGTTATACGTCGCTAAGTCTACCTTTGCTGTTTGTTGGTCGATGTCAGTTTCAGTGATCGTATGTTCTACCACTTTGTTTTGCTTCTGGTAACGATCAAGCGTCTTTGACTGCAGTACTAAGTCTGTTTTAGCCGAATCTATTTGTGCGACTGAAGCTTTGATGTCTTCAAGCGCCGATTGATAGCTGACTTTTGCAATGCTCACTTCTTGACGAGCTGTGTCTAAAGCGACCTCTGCAGACTCAAGTTGAACGCTGGCTTTGTCTCTTGCGATGACATATTTAGTGTCATCAATTTCGTAAATTAGCTGTCCTTCAGTCACATCCTGGTTTGGGTCGATGTGGACTTTGGAAGTTTTTCCCGACACATTAGTTGAATCGGGACGCAGCTGAATATGTGGAGACTGAACCACTGAGCCTCCCGATAGATCCATCGGAGTAAAATTGAGTAGGCCAACCCATACAATCAGCAACCAAGATGTACCCCCTAGGTACGCAAACGCCTTGGTGCCTTTGTTCCAAGGCATACCAACAAGTCTGAGTAAGTAAATGAACAGTGCCCAAATTGCCAAGCCTTCTAACATGTTTGGCTCTCCTCATCTTGCTTGTCGGAAGTTGTTTGCTCCTTGGTTGTGGTCGGTGACTTCCATGTGTCTCTTAGATTGATGATGGCTTTTTCCATATCAACGAAGGCCAAAATTACTGCTAGTACCCATACCCAGTGCCATACAAAACCAATCCATGTTAATGCGGTGATCAAACCGAGTTGTTGATGCTCTTTACTGTGAGCCTTGTTGATTGGTAATTCATGCACACGCCAGAAGCCGTAACATGCAGCAGCGATGGTTGCGACTAACACTACGCCTGCAACTACGTGTAGTGCGGTATCTGCGCCGGTTCCGACAAATGGGACACTAACTAAACTCATTGATATACCCTAGGTTAAATTGAGCACCGAGTGTTATTGATATCAGATTTAGAAGTTGATAATTTACCAATTACTTTAATAATGATGTCATTATGATTTGATCTGTAATAGTGACTTCTAAGTATGGTGGCTAATGAACAATTGTAACTTCTTAAGAGCATTGGGTATTTTGGGTATTTACCAATACGCAACGACTAATAAGGCTGTGAATACTGAGCAATTAGGTATTCCTAAATCGGTGTTTAATAACCCGATGAACCTTATCCCCGTAAGTGAAGTGGACAAATGGTATGGCTTACTTGAACAACAAACCGGTGATTCCGATATTATCTTGAAGCTGGCTGATAGAGTGGATATTGAAAGGCTAGGTCCTCTCTCTAACTGGTTTTTCTCGGGGCACGATCTGGCGTCGTCTATACGCCGAGTTAACATCGGGTTGCACTGTTTGCAGTCCGGGGCTTTTCTATATGGCGCTCAAGTCGGTAATTTCATCAAATGGTGCTACGACAATCCTGCTTATACTGAGGTGGGTAAAGTTCATGACTCAATTCGAGTTGCCATCTTTATGATGAAGATATTAAGGCGTTACTTGGGAGACGACTTTACTCCCGCAGCCGTCTCTATCGCAGGTTATCGCGAGAACACTCAACTCTATCAAGAGTATTTTGGGTGCAATATTCAGTGGGGCCAGCCACGAACTGAAATCTGGATACCAAGCCAGTCGAGGTTATCGAGCAATCAAGCCCCTTCTAGCGGCAAGATGAGCTTGGCAATGAACTTTCATGACTTAGATAATTACCTCAACATGCCTGATGCCGCGGATGAGCATAAGGTGACCTATGAGATGATCAATTACAGTCGCCATTTCGGCCTGCCAACACTGCATAAAGTGTCGAGTTTGCTTGGGTTATCTGAACAGCAATTTCAACGTCGATTGCATAACTTAGGCATCAACTTTTCTACCATTATGGGCTATGCGTTAAGTAATGTGGCGGTGGAGTTGTTGATGTATTCAGTGCCAATAGATAAAGTCGCGACGAGGCTCGGCTATACCAATGTCGCGAGCTTTAATCGGATGTTTAAGAAACATCGAGGTTTGACACCCAAGCAATATGTTGAGCGCCTAAAAACTGGCCTGTAACTATTCAGAGCTAACTTATGGTTCGTTTATGGATCAGGCTGGACAAGTAAACCATCCCCCAAGTACTCAAAATGAAAGGGGCGGTGAGTGGTAACAGTGACAGTTCATGAAAACCAAGTGTGATGAGACAGCTTAACAGCATGCCTAATAGGATTAACGGCCAACGGATTCGCGGATAGGGCACAAGTGCTAAAGTGGCAAGAATGGCGTTGTACCCGTAAAGACCTTGGGCTACCAGTTCGTTAGAAGCGCCAATCAACCCGCTAAATACGGTGCTAATTATTACTGCGAGCATAACCCAAATGGCATGCTTGATATTGTTGAGTGCGATGGCGACTAAGATAACGAGCCCCGACAACGCATTTTCGATGAAGCTGACTTGGCTTATCCCTTTTAACAACGGGATCACCACTGTCGGCAGGTTGAACCACGAGTTAGCCTCAATACTGATGAGTGGCATCAGTGCGGAATCAGGTGCAGAAAACGCTGACAGCTCAAAGGTTGATTGGATAATATAAATCAGCCAAGTGGTGAGGATAAAGGCGCTAGTGTAACCGCGATATTTCTCAAAACTGAATACGATGTGGGCAATCGGCACCGTGAGTAATGCACCTAACGCAGTCACTAAAGCCAATAATGGTGTCACACCAAAAAAGTTACCGATAAATAAACCAATCAAAGCGCCATTTAGCGCGTACATTCCACTATCAATGTCGTCAACTGACTTGTTGGTGTTGGTGTTGGTGTTGGTGTACATATAGCCATAGAAAGCTAATGCATAGCTGCAACTGGCGCCAAGTAAGGTAAGAAAAGCCAGCGCCAGTGACTCAATAGAAATGGCAAGCAACAGCAAAGTCGACGTCATGATAGACGGTGTGAAATAGACTTGCCCAATGCCATTGAGCAAGCCTTGAAACGGCAGAATATCCTTGTTCGTTTTCATCGTCTGATTACATTATTGAGTCATGTTAAATTTTTGTAATTCAGATTGTATACAATTTTATCAAGTTCACCATCTTCGAGTGTTAATTCTGATACCATCGTTCACCATAAGCTTGTTGGTAATCTGGTGTTTCAATGATGCCTTCTTGTTCTGGAACGGTTTCTAACGGCCCAACAACAGTTCTATAGGGTAATACGCCAGCCCAAACTGGAATGTCCATATCGGCTTTATCATCATTCACTCCATGTTTACCAATCTTCACGGAAGCTTCTGTTAAAGGTATCGCCAACAACTCGGTCGCAGTGAGTTCTTTTTCATTACTGAGCCTCACTTCATCGGTTCTGCCCGGTGCGATTTGCTCAATAAAGATATTCAACAAGCGATCCTTTTCTTGATTGTCATCGATGACTGAAAATGACCCCAATACCACAGCAGAACGATAATGCGCACTATGATGAAATGCCGAACGAGCCAGCACCCAACCATCGAACAAGGTGAACGTTAAACAGGTTGGTTCTCCCTTTTTTAGTCCTTTTAGTAGGCGACTGTTTTTAGCTCCATGAATGTAGACTATATCACCCACTCGCCACGCGAGCATCGGGATGACCATTGGTCCTTGTTCGCCCTGCAATGCAATGTGTGCGATTAAGCTCTCATCAATAATTTGGTGCAGTTTCTCTTGTTCAAATACGGCTTTGTGAGCCCCTTTTTTAATCGTGGTTCTTTTCGTGTTAGATAACATAATCGCTCCTTAATCATTGCCTTTTGATTAATGTAGCGATTAACTGGTCTATTAAATAGAGCCACTTTTAAACACTATTTGGATCCAGTTATGCAGCCTATCGATGTCGGTGATCTACAGTTAGACGAACAACACGGCACGCGTCAAACCGCCTTGTTCCACGCGATAAGAGAGAAGATCGTTCAAGATTTATGGAGCAAGGGCAGTAAGTTACCTTCAACACGTAAGTTGGCTGTCGAGTTATCGGTGAGTCGAAATACGGTGATTTATGCGTACGAACAACTGGTTACTGAAGGCTATATCGAGAGTAAGCAAGGCTCAGGGTTTTATGTCTCGGTTGAACAACCAGAACACTTTCTAAGTTTGTCGAAGCCAAACAGTGTTCAGGATCCGAAGGTCAAACAAACAGTCAGTAAACCGAGTACAAACATAGCGACACCTAACGACATTAACCGCAGCTTTGCCCCAGGAGTTCCTGACTTAGATGCGTTCCCTTTTGCGAAATGGCAGAGGTTGCTGCAACGTCACTCTACACGTCAGAACATTGCGGGCAATCAAGAGGTTCAGGGAAGCTCAGCCTTGAGGGAAGCGTTGAGTGGGTATCTTGCAAGCAGTCGTTCCGTTCATTGTAATGCCGACAAAATCCTCGTGGAGGAACCCGGTTATCGACAAGTACATAAAATTATCGATCTGTTGAGACTAGAGTTAGAAGGTGTAAGTGTGCGTGAAAAGGTGGGGTTGGATATTGAGAAAGTGTTGGCCAGTAATGCTAAGGCTCTGTATGTCACACCGAGTAACCAATACCCAATGGGCACGACTTTAAATACTGAGCAACGCCTTAAACTGATCGATTGGGCCAATCAACATCAGTCATGGATCATTGAAGATGACTATGACAGTGAGTTCCAGTTTGCTCATCGCCCTTATACCTGCATGCAAGGGTTGGCGGGAAAGTTGGGGTTCGATGATCGCATCATCTATGTCGGCTCTCTGAGTAAGGTTATGTTCAATGGCCTTCGATTAGGGTACTTAGTGGTACCAGAAAGTCTGGTGGCGAAGTGTCTTGAGATCAAAGACGCGCTTACTGGAGACACGGCGTCCCACACACAGGAAGCTTTGGCGGATTTTGTTCGAGAAGGCGACTTGCTGCGTCATATTAGAAAGATGCGTCGGTCATACAAACTCAAGTATGAAGCCATGATAGAAGCGATTGAAAGCGAGTTTAACGGTGATCTTGAAGTGATCAGTCAGGCAGCAGGGCTACATGTGACCGTGAAGTGGTATCAAGGTATATCTGAGACTGAATGGAGTCATAGAGCTGAGCTTGAAAATATCATCATTCGTCCGTTTGATTTTTATGAATATGGATCAAGTGATGCTCGTGATTGGAGTGGGGTGGTGTTGGGGTTTGGAAATATCCGATTGGCTGACATAAAGCCGAAGATCAAACAGATCGCTCGGCTTTTTTATCAGTAATATTGGTAGGGCTTGTTTACCATTTTCTGATTCATCACGAATCGAGTTACAACTTGTCGATAGAGACGGTGGGTTTACCTTTACCTAGCCACTTCCGCCAAGGGAGTGACAATGTCACAAAAACAGTCACAGCATAGAGCATCGACCAACTTAAACAGATAAACACCAAGGTACAGATGACCAATGAAAGCATGGCAGTGTATCTAGATGCGCCTGTTAGTAATCGGCAAGCGGCTAACATTGCGAGCAGATAAACCAGAACAAAAATACCGTTGGCGAGCTTGAGAAAGAACTCAAGGTCTAAATTAGACAGCTCACCAATCACACACGAAATAAGCACGACAAAGCCAATTGCTAACGTTGGGTAGAGCGGTACGCCGCGGCTGTTCAGTTGAGCCATTCGACTTGCAGGGCTGTGTTGGCGGGCCTGAGCCCAGATCATCCGAGACAGGCTTTGTGTGTAAAGGTTTAGGCTGGCAAAGCAAGCAAAGAACCCCAGCACGCTGATGACGGTTTTGAAGCCATTACCAAACAGTTGTTCTGTTACCCAAGGGATGGATGCGGCATCGAATTCAGATGAACCGAAAGCACCCAGCTTAAGAATCACTACTGAACAAGCCCAGTACACTAGCCCCGCAACAAAACAGCCTGCAATGATGGCGATTGGGAAGTCACGTTGTGGATTTTTGAATTCCTCTCCCATGTGAGCAAAAGCTTCTATTCCGACAAAGCACCAAAACATGACAGCTAAAGCAGCGCCGATAGACCACATTGAATTGGATGAGATGGCAGGAAGAGCAACATCGGTTGCCGTGATGTCGGCTTTCCAAACAAAAGCGCTGACTAAGGCAAAAATCGACAATGCGATCACGGTTTGCAGTCGGCCAGAAGATTTACTGCCCATCAAATTGACGGCAATAAGCAGGGCGACGGTAAAGGATTGAGCACCAAGTGGTGTATCGAGAGGTGCGGGTAACAATTGTTGAGCAAAACCACCAGCCAGTGCAATGGCCGCTGGAATACCGACAGGAATAACACTCACAAACAACCACGCCACGCTTGTTTCTAATCGCTCGCTAAACGCCTGGCGCACAAAATAGGCAGTACCACCTGCATTCGGGTAGCGTTTTCCTAATGATGCGAAGGTCAGTGCAATCGGGCAAATAGCGATAAACAGGATTAACCAAGCGAGAAGAGACAACTGTCCTGCAATGCCTGCTGCGATCGCAGGGATCATAAATAATCCAGTGCCTAGCAAGGTCGTCGAGAGTTGTCCGATTCCTGAAATAAGCGTGATTTCTTGTTTGAGTTGTGTCATTCGCTCTCCTAGCTATTTGATTCTGGTCACGGTCTTCCAGTAACTTTCTTCTGGTGTGTGAGAAGTTATGATTGAGAGCATACATTGTTGACATCAATAATACAGCTAGCGAAACGTCGTAAGACACCGTCATTTTAACGGTATTAATCCGATTCAGTGTGAAAGTGTCGGCTGTCAGAATGGCTGTTATAAGTAGGAAAGTTGTGTCAAATTAGGCGTTATAAATAGAACAATAAATGAAAAGAATCAGAAGCATGGATAAATTTGATCGCCAGATTTTGGATATTCTCAAAACCAATGCACGATGCTCAGTGAGCGATATCGCCCGAGATGTCAGCCTCTCGCGCTCAGCGGTGAACGCCAGAATCAAGAAACTGGAAAGCGACAAAGTGATTACGGGCTACTGCGCTCAAGTGGCAGAACCCAACCAAACGAAGAATGTGTGCGCTTATATCTTGTTGAAGTTCGACATGTCGAGTAGTGACCATAGTTGTGAGTCTTACGCGAAACAAATCCAGAGTATTGATGAGGTGCAATGGTGCCACTCTATTAGCGGTGAGACAGATATGATGTTGTACGTGGAAGTGGAAAGCATGGAGAGCTTGAACCGAGTTCGCGATCAGCTGCAAAGTTACCCGGATCTTCGCCACTTAATGACTCATACGGTTTTGACCGAGTTTTTCAACAAACAGAATGCGACGGTGCATTCATGTTAGGCAATATCAACTTAAACCTACTGCGTTCACTGCATGTACTTCTTGAAGAGTGTCATGTGAGCCGTGCCGCCCAACGTTTGCATATCACACAATCCGCGGTGAGCCGTCAGCTCAGCCAGTTACGTGATTTGTGTGGCGACCCTTTGCTGGTCCGTGACGGCAACAAACTGGTGCCGACCAACCGTGCATTGCTACTCAAAGGTAAACTCGACGACCTGCTTGGCGAGTTTGACCACCTGTTAGATGATAAACCCTTCGAGCCGCAAGACTGGCAGGGTGAATTGGTGTTGTCTTCGAGTGATTATGTCGCTCAGTATATTCTTCCTGTGATTGTGGCAGAGGTGTCTGCTGAAGCGCCGAACATTAATCTGGCTTATCGATTGTGGCAGCCAAACTACCTTGAAGCACTGAACGAGTCTGGGATTCATTTGGCTTCCAGTATGTTTCCCACAAAGCCAGAACATGTCTCAAGTATCAAACTTGGTGAAGATAAGTCGGTGTGTTTGATGCGAAAGTCGCACCCGCTGGCTCAACAAGCGGTTTTGAGTGCAGAAGATATTGTTCACTACTCTCACATCAAAGTGACGGGTGGTGGAGATAAAGACAGTTACGCGGACATAGCATTGAAGAAGCAAGGGCTGAAGCGAAGAGTGGCTTTACAGGTTCCGTTCTTTTCATCTGCTGGTACTGTGTTATTGCAAGACGACTATCTGATGATCGTGCCAGAACATATCGCCTATAACCTAGGTCGACACCTCGATACTACCTACTTTTCGTTGCCATTTGATACGGAAATGCATACCTATTGGTTAATGTGGCATCCTAAATATGACAACGACTCTGCCCACAAATGGGCGCGAGAAAAAGCATTCCAAGCCATGCAAAAGTCGAGTTACAATATCAGTATGACTTGAAATCATAGGTGTGATGATAATCTTTGATTTCAAATAATACCTCCTGCGAATTATGGTAAGTGCCAAGTATTGAGTATTAAGCGTAGAGCGTTCAGCTGGAACGCTTTATTTTATTAGGAATGGAATGATGACAGTAACAATTTGGTTTTCTTTATTAGCGATTTGCTTGTTGGGTGCAATGTCTCCGGGCCCAAGCTTGGCGATGATCGCTAAACACAGTTTGGCTGGTGGCCGTATGAACGGGCTTATCGCAGCTTGGTCACACGCTGCTGGTATCGGTATTTATGCGTTCGCAACCATTGTTGGTTTAGCCGTTGTGCTTGAGCAATCCCCAATGTTATTTAAAGGTATTAGCTTAGCGGGGGCTGCTTATCTGCTTTATCTTGGCGTTAATGCGTTACGTTCGAAAGGTGGTGTTGCCGCGAAATTAGAAGCGGGTGAAAAGATGAGTTACATGCAGTCTGCTCGTGAGGCTTTCTTGATCTCTATCTTGAGCCCAAAGATCGCATTGTTCTTCATCGCTCTGTTTAGCCAATTTGTAGCGCTAGGTAATGAACTGACCAATCAAGTGATTATTGTCTCAACGCCGCTGATTGTCGACGGCCTTTGGTACACCTTTATCACCTTGGTACTGTCTAGCCCGTTGATTGTTGAACGTATTCGCTCGAAAGCTCAGTTGATTGATCGACTATCTGGCGTGGTGCTGATCCTGCTTGCTGTTCGCGTGGTGTGGACGATATAGCAGTAAACGATAAGAATAAGTAACTAGGGTCTGTTAACTTTTAGTGGTTAAATTTTGTTCGAGATAGAATCGTTTTAGGCGCGGCAAGGAGTATGTAGCCTAGTCATTCTAAGTTAATACTTCTTAACAAAGCATAAAACGATTCTAGCCGAACCCTTCGGGCAGCCTTTGTGGTTCATTTCTACTGCGTTATCGGCTTCTCATGTAGGCTAGCTACACTTCAAAGCCTCTGCCTTGTAGAAATTTCCCACAAAGTGCTGCAAAAATCAGCTCTAAAGGTCAACAGACCCTAGACGTTCACCAGAAACGACACTCATTAAAAAAGGCTCACTAGACGTTATCTAGTGAGCCTTTTTGATTTCTCTGGATTAGCTTTTGGAAGACTTGAGCTTATTAGCCTTCAGAGTTCAGTACGGCATCTAGCTTCGCCATCGAGTCTGAGAAGTAGGGGTTGTAGGTCAAACGCGCATGGTTCTTCCCTTCTTCACGATAGCCCCAAGCTGAGTACCAAACCTCACTGGTTGCATTGCATTGTTCTTCAAACCCTTCTGCCTGACCATTGGAGCAAATCTTCTCGCTACCATTGATTCCGTAATAAGGGTTGTTTGGTGAGAACAGTAAGCCCATGTGAGAGCCGTTCGAGATGCGTTGCTCTGGGATCTTCATGCTGTACTGAACAGCGCGAGGATCCTCGAGAGTCGTCTCTCCTTGCCAAACCAACACATTGTTTGGATTCGGCATAGATTCAGTAAAGGCTTGCTGAACGTAGTTGGTGTCAATCACGCTGTCGCCTTCACTCATCATAATAAAAACTGGTTTATCGAAGTGTTTATCTTGTAAGTCACCACGTACGACTTCTGATGTCTCGTAGTAAACCGATGCACCATTCATTGGCAACGAGTTGTAACGCAACACATTGTCTTCAGGATCTTGATCCGCCCAAGTGACAAAGTAGCTTGCTAGTCCCGCGTATTGAACGGCAGACGAGCTCGGTTGAAACGCAGGTGAGAACAGCAGTAACCCAGAGATCTTTGGATCGTTCATCGCCTGTGAAGTCACGAGGTTCGCGCCGGTTGAATAGCCGCCTAGCCAAACAGAATCATACTCTTGCTCAAGTAACTTCGTATGATGAGCCACCACACCTTGCCAATCTTCTAGGCTCGGCTGCATTAAATCACCCACGCGACTGCCGTGACCCGGAAGTAATACGGTTCTCACTAAGTAACCTTGCTCTGCCAAATGGGTAGCGATGTCTTTAAATGAGTAAGGTGAGTCGCCTAATCCATGAACCAATAATACCGCCTTGCCGTTTGGCGAGGTTGGTTGATACTCGGTTGGTGAATTGAGTTGGATCTCGAGTTGCTTGTCTTCCGTCATGAACACGCGGTTTTTCAATAACCAATCTTGTGTGTCATTGACGTAGGCATCAAAGCTGTCTTGCTGATAGCTAGGCAAGTCTGGAGATGTTTCGTAAGCGGGTATCGGTGTCTCGTTGGAACAACCAACGAGACTTAAAGTCGTTAAGGCCAGCAGTGCTAGGAGGGGCTTTCTTTGCATTATGTAATCTTGTCTCTGTTGTGCTTTCACTATGTCTGAAACTAAAGTTTAGGTTACTTTTTGCTTGAAAGGTCTTCGTATTCACCTTCAATAACACCGGCATCATTGGTTGATGACTGACGAGTGTTCATATGAGCTGCGAAACCTTGTTTCTTCATTTGATTCTGAATGCGCTTGCCAGTAATTAAAGCTGCAATAGCTAAAGGAATAGCAAGGATCAAGCTTGTGAATAACGCCAAAAGGCCAGTAAACAATGCAACAATCGTAACTAATATATTTTTCATATTCATTCCTCTTTTTCTATGTTGTTACTTTATCGCTTCTATTCTGAACGAAACATGAACGCCGTTAATAAATCTCTGAGAGTCACTATGACACGGATGTGTGCTGTTAGGGAGTTTATATGTAGTCATAATCACGCACCAAAAACATGGAATAAAACTAAGTTTAATAAAATCAATATGTTAAAAGTTGGCACGCTTGATGCTCTATAGGGGTTGGAATAAGTCACTGTAAGCAAAGTACTTACAGTTAATAAAAATTACTGGAGCCCTTATATGTTCTGTATTCAATGTGAACAAACAATTCAAACCCCAACCGTAAAAGGCTGTTCTTTCGCACAAGGTATGTGTGGTAAAACTTCGGAAGTATCCGACCTTCAAGACGTGTTGGTGCATTCTCTTCAAGGTGTTTCTTTTTGGGCCAATTTGGGCCGTGCGTGTGATGTTATTGATACTGAAATCGACGAGTGGGCGCCAAAAGCGTTTTTCGCAACACTAACCAACGTTAACTTCGACCCTGCTCGTATCATCGAATTCGCACAACAGTCCCATGAATTCAAGCAGCGTTTAGAGCAACAGGTTCGCGCGGCAGCGACATTGATTGGTTTTGAGATCCCAGCGCTTTCTGCTGCTGCTCAATTCGACCTTCCAACGGACTCTTCAGAGCTATTGGCGCTTGCCCCTCAAGCGGCGGTAAACCGTGGTCACGACTCTCAACACGAAGATGTGATTGGTCTTCGCCTTCTTTGCCTATACGGTCTAAAAGGTGCAGCAGCTTACATGGAGCACGCACGTGTTCTTGGTCAAACTGATAATGCTATTTTCGCTGAATACCATGAAATCATGGCGTTCCTAGGTACAGATCCATCAGACCTAAAACAACTGTTAGATACGTCTATGCAGATCGGCTTAATGAACTACAAGGTCATGGAAATGTTGGATAAAGGCGAGACAGATACCTTCGGTCACCCTCAACCAACAACCGTGAATGTGAAGACGAAGCGAGGTCACTGTATCCTTGTTTCTGGTCACGACCTGCATGATCTAGAAAAGATCCTTCAACAAACGGAAGGCAAGGGCATTAACGTTTACACCAACGGTGAGATGCTACCTGCACACGGCTACCCTGAACTAAACAAGTACCCACACCTTGCGGGTAACTACGGCAGCGCTTGGCAGAACCAGCAAAAAGAATTTGCGAACTTCCCAGGTGCGATCGTAATGACATCTAACTGTCTGCTTAACCCAGATGTGGGCTCGTACGCTGACCGCCTATTTACGCGTAGCATCGTAGGCTGGCCGGGTGTTGCTCACCTTGAAGGTGACGATTTCAGTGCAGTGATCGATTGTGCTCTTGCGCAAGAAGGCTTTAAGCATGACGAGATCGAGCAAATGATCACTGTCGGTTTTGGTCGTAACGCCTTGATGGAAGCAGCGCCTGCGGTTGTTGAACAAGTGAAAGAAGGCAACATCAAACACTTCTTCCTAGTGGGTGGTTGTGACGGCGACAAATCTGAACGTAGCTACTACACAGATTTCACAGCTCAAGCGCCAGAAGATTCAGTAATCCTGACATTGGCATGTGGTAAATTCCGTTTCAACAAAAACCAATTCGGCGACATTAACGGTATTCCACGTCTGCTCGATGTTGGCCAATGTAACGATGCATACTCAGCGATTCAGCTTGCTCTTGCGCTGTCTCAAGAGTTTGATTGTGGCATCAACGAACTACCACTAACACTTGTTCTTTCTTGGTTCGAGCAAAAAGCGATCGTTATCCTGCTTACTCTGTTCGCACTGGGTGTGAAAGGTATCTACACAGGCCCAACAGCGCCTGCATTCCTAACTGAAAACCTACTAAAGATTATTCAAGACGAGTTCGATATGCGTTCTATCTCAACGCCAGAGCAAGATCTTAAAACAATCTTAGCGGCTTAATCTAAGCCCACTCCCAAGCCCCGTTGTTGCTGTTCTCTAGGAACGTGCAGCGGCGGGGCTTTTTAGATTTAATTCTTTAGTATCAGTGAGGTGTGTGAACTATGTATGCATGGTCGGATAGCGATTCAATCAATTTAGTGTGTTTAAAGAAATGGCACGAGACGCCAGATACGGTCAGCTTTGAGCTTGGCAGTATTCCACAAGATTTACATTTCAATTTTAAGCCCGGTCAGTTCATCACCTTGGGTTTAGATATGCCGACGAAAACGGATTACCGTGCTTATTCCGTGGCTTCTTGCCCCGAAGATAACCGCCTGAAGTTGACGGTCAAGCGTGTGGAAGGTGGCTTGGTTTCGAACTTTATTGTTGATGAGCTTGATGAAGGTGACGAGGTTTCTGTGTTGAAGCCGGCAGGCTCGTTTAACTGTATTGATTGCATGCCAACGGCAACAAAGAAAGTAACGCTAGTGAGTGCGGGCTGTGGCATTACACCCGTAATGGCGATGGTAAAATATTGGCTGTCTCAAGACAGTGACAGTGACATTGAGATTGATTTCGTCCACATGGCACGCAACAAGCTTGAGACTATCTACTTTCAAGAACTTCATCAGCTCGATGAATCACATGCGAATTTCAACTTAAAACTGCTGTTAAAAGACAACGAAGGAACAACCGCCCCTCAAGGTCGTTTAGATAAAAACTGGTTGGTGAAACTGAGCCCAGATATCTTAGATAGAACGGTTTACCTGTGTGGGCCTGTCGGCTTCATGCAAGATATTGAGAGTTATCTGAAAGAGCTTGAGTTCAACATGGATAACTTCTATCAAGAAAGCTTTACTCCTGCTACTCAGGATGCTCAATCAGAAGCGTCAAACGCCGAAATTGCTGACGATACGAATAGTGCTGTTAAGGTATTTGTGCCTGCGTTCGGCGCTGAAGTTGAAGCGGAAACTGGCACACCATTGGCGGATTCATTAGAAAAAGCAGGCGTTCCAATTATTATCGCTTGTCGTAGTGGGATTTGTGGTTCGTGTAAATGCAAAGTGACCAAAGGATCTGTGGAATCAAGCAGCCAAGAAACATTGACGCCAGAGCAGATTGAACAGGGCTACGTGCTTGCATGTTCAAGCTCGATTCAGTCAGATGTTGAGGTTGAGTTATAACAGACGTAAAGCTGTGCAAGAGTGATGAAGACAAGATCTTATTATAGCGATAAAAGTTAGGGCGCTAGATGTAAAAAGGCCACCTAGATCAGTTAGAGAGAGCAGATCTAAGTGGCAACCCTCTTGTTTATACGGGGGAGTAAAACAAAAGGGGTTGCGAAGTCCATACAGACTTCGCAGATATAGTTATTATGTTGTGGAGCTTGTTGCGATGGACGTATCTACAAGAGCGAAGTTAATTAAACTTCTGGGTATGTCTTGTAGCGTACCCCCATCATCTGTTCCATACAGTGAACAACTTGGCAGCTGTAGCCAAACTCGTTATCGTACCAAATGTACAGCACGGCACGGTTGTCTTGTGCGATAGTCGCCACACCGTCAACCACACCTGGGTGACGAGAGCCAACCAAGTCGGTAGATACAATCTCAGTCGAGTCTGTGTAATCAATTTGTGCAGACAAAGCAGAAGACAGCGCCATTTCACGCAGGTACTCGTTCAACTCTTCTTTGTTTGTGCCTTTCTCAAGGTTTAGGTTCGCAACTGCCATTGAAACGTTTGGCGTAGGAACGCGAATCGCATTACCTGTTAGCTTACCTTCCATTTCCGGCATCGCTTTTGATACTGCTTTAGCAGCGCCAGTCGATGTCAGTACCATGTTCAATGATGCAGCACGACCACGACGATCACCCGAGTGGAAGTTATCGATTAGGTTTTGATCATTGGTAAATGAGTGCACCGTTTCGATGTGACCAGACAGCACGCCAAACTTGTCGTGAACCGCTTTCAATACTGGCGTGATTGCGTTAGTAGTACAGCTTGCTGCAGAGATGATGGTGTCTTCTGGCTGAATAACATTTTCATTCACACCAAATACCACGTTCTTGATGTCGCCTTTACCAGGTGCAGTCAGTAGCACTTTCTTCGCACCGTTACACGCAACGTGTTGGCTCAGGCCTTCCGCGTCACGCCATACGCCTGTGTTATCAACCACAAGTGCATTTTCAACACCGTAAGCCGTGTAATCCACTTCTTCTGGTTTGTTTGCGTAGATAACTTGGATGAAGTTACCGTTAACGATGATCGCTTTGCGTTCTTGGTCTACAACAATGCTGCCGTTGAATTGGCCGTGTACAGAGTCACGACGAAGCAGGCTTGCACGTTTTTCTAGGTCGCCATCTTTGCCGCCGCGTACAACGATTGCACGTAAACGCAGTGGGTACCCCGGGCCACTTTTCTCGATCAACAGACGAGTTAGCAGTCGGCCAATACGACCAAAACCGTACAATACAACGTCACGAGGTTCTGTCATTGCATCGCCTTCAAGCGATTCGATAAGTGCAGTTTGTAGGAAATCATCCAACCCATGTGTGTGTTCGCGCTCTTGCCAGAATGAATGCGCAAGGCGACCAACATCAATACGACATGGAGATAACTCCATAGAGAGAAGGTGTTGAATAATAGGTTGAGTCTGTTCTGCTGTAAGAGGAGAACCAGTGTAACGTTTTGCGATGCGGTGAGCTTTGATGATGTCGATAGTTGTCGCGTTAACTAAGGTCTTACCAAAGAGGATAACTTCTACGCCTTTTTGACGGTATAACTGACCTAAAGTTGGAGCGATGGATTCAGCAATGGTTTGACTAGTTTGCCAATCTAGGAGGTGCTTTTCGGGACTCATCTTTACTCGGGACCTTTCACGTTAAGTTTCTGCATTCATGGCGGTTGTAGGGAAGCCAATCAGCATAGGGGATTTGAGGCATCAGTCTGTGGTCTTTATTGCCACTTAAATGTGCTGATATACCTTGTGTGTAACTTGTAATTTTTATGTGGCAGGATTGTAAGGTACGACGGGTTATTCTGCTAGGAAAAATAAATGCAGACAAAATATCTGTAAATTGGCTTTATATTAGCCATAAATCAAGATTTGAACGTCGATAAAGACTATTGACTTTAATAATCTGTAGCACTTATTTTTCGTCAAAAAATACTCAATTCAAAGGATAATATGTAATACAGGTCATATTGAACATTAAAGGTGTGATCGCTAACTCAAGTTACACGTAAACAGTAAACGATAAATAAGGGAATTAACGAGTATTGATGTTTGACCTTTGAATAAGCCTAGCTTGAGTGTGAAAAGTGCATCACGCAAACGATTGGATGTCACAATTTTAACCTAACTATCCACTTTGTTAGCACGCAGAGTCATTATTCACAGTCTAGTTGAGCCGCAGAATGTGGATGTGTACTTGTTATGCCGGTGATAATAACTGGAGAAAACGTCTTTTGTTTACATTTTGCTCACTAAAACCTCGCTTGCTTACATCTCATTTGTAGAAACCTCCTCGAGTAGACCTCTCTCACGTAACGTTCACTTGTCTAAAATCGGCTTGTCTCAATCTCACTTAGTAAAGCAGACTCCTCCGCTTTAAAGCCCTGTTTTGGATGCCTGTTGATTCTAATTTTTCGTTCTGGGCTCAGAGTATCATTTGTTCATATCCAATTTGATCAATAACCCCCTGTTAATGTCCTATTCTTAATTTGGGCTAGGTAAATTACTTTCGGGAAGGGAGTAGTTATAAAAATGATAAATATGTCAATTAGATGGCGTCTTATTTTTCTTTCCACGGTTTCGGTACTCATTATGTTCGGGTTTACAGTGAATGAAGTGCTTAAGAACGATGAGAAGATGAATCACCTTGAAACAACGCGTATTAAGGTCGAAGCGCTTCAATTTTTTAATACGGTTTCAAGTGATGCTTATCGATGGTTGGTGCTGTCTAATGATTCCCCTGAGAAAGGTCAGTTGCTTTTAACACTGCAATCAGAACTGGATAGACTGACTCAGTATGGAATGCGACTTCAACGGTTCGACAGCAATTGGAGTATTGACCCTCAGTTAGCTGAATTGAAAAAGTTGTTGATGATCCTAGCTAGTACACCTGAAACGACAGACAGCAGAAAATTGACAGAGCGCGCTTTCGACTTGTTAAAAGACGTGCTGATGGAGCTGTCTGAATATCGTATGGCCTTAGTCGATGAAAATATCGGTCAAGCTGAAGCGATGTTTATCAATCTTACGCATTATGTGTTTTGGACTCAGAGAGAAGCGTGGTTAAGCTTCAGTTTGAATCGCTCCCCAGAGTTTAAAAACCAATACTTGCTTAGCTATGTCGCTGCTCTAGAGAGGCAGCAACAGCTATTAGATACATTTTTCCGTTCGGATACGCGTTCTCCAAACATTAGACAGTTGCTAAACGCTGTCGCCAAAGATGAATTCCAAGACAAATTTACATCTCGAATCCTCAAAGGGGACTTTTCATCACCCGAAATATATCAACACTTGAAAAGCTTAGAGGTTAAAAAACGGGCTATTTCAAACGCGATTGGCGCTTACACCAATCAAATACAGTTTGAACTGACCAAGAATATCGCGTTGCAGAAAAGGCAAACCTTGGTCATGACGTTGCTTATACTCATCGCTTCTGGTGTTTTGATGTGGCTTGGGGTTGCGACATCTCTGCGCTTAAACAGAAACCTGTCGATTATCTTGAAAGGTGTGTCGGAATGCGCTGATAGCTACGGCCAGCCAAAGGTGATTCGTATCCAAGGGAACGATGAGCTTGCCGAGTTCACTGAAACCCTAAATCGAGTGATGGAACGCAACTATCTGCACAACAAAGAGTTGATAACAGCAAAAGAAGACGCGATTTCGGCTAACAAAGCCAAAAGCGCATTCTTAGCAAATATGTCACATGAAATACGCACGCCACTTAACGGGATCATTGGCATGGCTGAGATCTTATCTCAAAGCCAACTGAGCCCAAATCAACAAGAAGTACTGGGGGATATCGAATCGTCTTCTCACTCTTTACTGGTGCTGCTGAATGACATACTCGACCTGTCTAAAATCGAGTCGGGTAACTTGATGTTGTCACCACACAATGCTGATTTGCGAGAAGCGGTTTATGACTCTGTGAGTGTGATTCAGTCGAAAGCGATAAGTAAGGATATTGAGCTCGACATCAATATCGATTATCAAACGCCGTCACAACTGTTTTTCGATGAGTACCGCGTGAGACAGGTGCTGACCAATCTGCTTTCTAATGCCATCAAATTTACGTCTAAGGGCACAATTACAACTGACATTGCTTATACACCTATGTCTATGGGCAGGGGCAAGCTTGAATGCAGCGTGTCTGATACCGGGATTGGGATTGAGCCCGAGAAGTTAGAGTCCATATTTGAACCTTTCACTCAAGAAGATGGCAGCATTACCCGTCAATTTGGCGGTACGGGGTTAGGGCTTGCGATTTGTCGACAGCTTGTTGATTTGATGGGTGGTTACATTACCGCGCGTTCAGTGAAAGGAGAGGGCTCTACATTCACTTTTTGTTTGTATGTCGATGTTGTAGAAGCGCCTGTTCAAACTTTCGATAACCTGAGCCGAGCGACCATCATCTCGAACTCTTTCAATTACCTCGATCAGCTCGTTAAAGAGTGTGAGCGTTTGAATGTTCGAGCCAATGTGGTGTCATCCATTGCTGCTCTTAGTGAAAGTGTAAAAGAAAGTGACTTCATACTTTATTGTCATACCTTGCACCACTCTATGGAAAAAGATCTTGCGACGTTGAAGGTGATATATCCTCTTGCTCGCGTCATCGTTTGTCAGCATCACCTATTTAAAACCAACCTAATCAGAGAAACGGTCCACTCGACTCATACCTTGCCATTCTTGGGCCGACGTTTCTTAACCAGCTTACAATCTCTCGATGTGGGCGAAGAGCAAACGCCTCAAGTGGAAGCAAAAGATGAAGAAGTTCGCTCTCTGAATCGACGCATTTTGATCGTTGAAGACAATCTGATGAATCAAAAAATAGCGAGCTTCTTCCTTGAGCAAGCGGGTTATGAATATTTGATTGCCAGTAATGGCCAAGAAGCGGTGGATGTCATCACCCAGGGTGCTCAGTTTGATGCAGTCTTAATGGACTGCATGATGCCTGTTATGGATGGCATAACGGCGACTCGTGCGATACGTCAGTGGGAAGCCGATCAACAAGTCACACCATTACCCATCATAGCTTTAACCGCCAGTGTTCTAGAAGAAGACATCAAAGATTGTTTTGAAGCCGGTATGAACGCCTACTTACCTAAACCCTATAAATCTCACCAGCTGTACGATCTTTTCAGTAGCCTTGATATTGTCTAGGGCTCCCGTATCAAGGCTAGCGCGGCGCTACTTAACGAACTTCCAATCCAAGGTTGTATTGTGCAAGGCAACGACCGACATAGCTGATGTTCAGCAAGGCTGCGACTAAGATGGTGCTGATGTGGGCGACGATTTGAATTGGCAGTGAGAAGTGATCGGCCATTGGATAAGCAACAATAATACTGAGAAGCATAAGCAAGGTTGTGATAGCTAGACTGAAGTTTGAAACAGAAAGCAGAGTTTGAAAGCGTTGAGTCATCGTCTTCATATTGAATTCCTAATTGCTATTAATAATTATGATACTTGTTATTAATATCAATTAGCGTTCCAGTTTTAATTTACATTTAAAATCATAATCTTATGTAATTTCGCTTGTTTTTAGAGTCTAAGTGACACGTGCGAATTGCAGGTCTTTATGACTTGATCGTGTTTCTTTACCATTGTCTAAACCCACAAGTATCGATGTGGAATCGAACACCTGAATATAAACCAAGCCCAACATTATTTTTTTGCCCGAATTCCGAATGAATCTTTTTAAGTTTCACGTGTAGATCTTCGCGAGTAATGTCATTTGCAGGCACTAGGTCTAAGGCACAAAACTCTAAGTGCTTACTTCGCAGTGCACCACCAGCTTGTTGATTGTAGATATCGGTTCGCTCTCCAGATACTGGTATAACAATACCGATTTCAGGCTCAATATATTGTTGTATGTACTTCAGGGTATTGATCATGTTTGGCACATGTTTCTTATTTGGGAGGGTAAACAAGGTTGTATTACTCATTGCCCAATCCGTCCCTTGCAATAGAACGAGATGCAGAGGCATGCTCTGAGTAACGCCATTGTCCTTGAGTTGTTGTCCGATTGCTCTCACTTGGTCTTGAGCGTGATTGAGGAGCATCCAACCTCGAAATGCTGATCGGGTCGGAACCTTGTAGCCATGAACATCGACCACGAGATCGTCATAAGTGATTTCGGTTTCTTCGGTATAAAGTTTCTCAAATTTTTCAGGGTAAGGTTGTGTCGTTGATAACGCCAAGGTAATCAGAATACTTCCGTACATAAAGTCTCTCCATCGCTAGTGTACACTTGTTATTTAGTTTGATACTGCTGTTGAGTTTCATTCATTTTGCTTAGGTACGCTTAAGCCTAGACGGTTAGGTTTAGATGCTTAAGTATAGACGCTGGAGTTTAGGTAAAAAAAACCCACTACTAAGAGTGGGTTACTAACATTGTTACAAGTAAATTAGCGAGGTTAGATTACTTCTTACCTTGGATTTGCTTGTCTTCTTCTGTCAGTTCACGAATGCGACGGCTGATGTCACGGCGAGCTTTAGAAATCTCAGCGCTCTTGATGATGTGGTCATCAACACGGTCTTCGTAGTCAGCTTTCATATTTTTGATAATGCCTAGGATCTCGTCGTGGGTCATCTCTGGCTTGATGTAATCAAGTAGGTTATCAAGAAGGTCGACACGCTTACGGTTGTCACGAACTTTCTTTTCGTTGTCTAAAAGTTCACGCTTAAGTTTGTTCTTACGTCGTGCTTGGTTAACAATTTCAAATACGCTGCTCATAGATTCCTTTTCCTATTCGTCAAATACGTTGTCTGCTTCTGATTAAAGCACATCAATTGATGATGTAACAGTCTTTAGATCAAAGCAAAAGTAAGGTTGTTTAATTATTCGTCACTCTCGCTGATGTGTGATTGTTTTTATCTTACCGTTCAAGTTAGTATCCCATGTAGATACTGCATTGATACGAAATGTGAAATGAATCAACAACAATTGGAAAACGAAGAATTGGACGAGAATGTCACTGAATCTTCAGCAGAACAAAACAAGCTTCGTGATGCGTATGTACAAGAGCGTACTTATTTGGAAGTCGTGGAAATAGAGCTCAACCGTTCTAAGATCATAATGATTGATGAACAGGGCAGAAAGAAACGAGTACCAATTTTGTCTGAACACTAGTTACTGCATTGTTAGGTGTTGAGATGGAATTATCAAAATAATAAAAAGGAAAAACGATGAACACAGTACTTTCCCCAATTGAAGCGAGAATTATCGGTTGTTTGATCGAGAAAGAAGTCACTACTCCCGATCATTACCCACTGACACTGAACAGTTTAACCACGGCATGCAATCAAAAGAGTAACCGTGAACCTGTTCTCTCTCTTTCTGAGTCAGATGTTTTAGATGCAGTTGATGGTTTAATCGGACGTCGCATGGTGAGTGATGAGAGCAGCTTCAATAGCCGTGTTAATAAGTATCAGCATCGTTTCTGCAACACTGAGTTCGGCGATCTGCAATTTACAGAGCAAGAGCGTGCAATCATCTGCTGTATGTTACTGCGCGGTGCGCAAACACCCGGTGAACTTCGTACTCGAACGGGTCGCCTTGCAAACTTTAGTGATGTGAAAGAAGTAGAAGCAACATTAGACAAACTCGCTGCAAGAGAAGCAGGTGCCTTGGTTGTGAAGCTGCCACGCGAAGCGGGTAAACGTGAATCACGCTACCAGCATTTGTTGAGCGGTGAAGTGGACGTTGAAGCGTTTGCGATGGCATCAGTAAGCGCGGCTGCCCCCTCTGCAACGAGTGAAAAGTTTGAAGAGCTTGAGTCTGAAGTTGCAAGCCTACGAGCAGAAGTGGCAGAGCTTAAGGCTCTGGTTGAATCACTGCTTTAAATGTCAGATGCTGATAAAAATGCGGATTGGGTCGTGTACTTGATCCGCAATCGTCACAATGCCCTTTATTGTGGCGTGACGAACAATCTAGAACGTCGATTTGAACAACATCAAACCGGTAAAGGCGCCAAAGCTTTAAAAGGTAAAGGCCCACTTAAGCTGGTTTGGAGCTTTGGTGTTGGCTCAAAAAGTGAGGCGTTGAAAACCGAATACGCGATCAAGCAGTTGCCCAAATCCCGCAAAGAAAAACTGGTATCACTCAAACTGATTATTGAGTGGCAAAAAGACAAAATTCAATATATCGAAGTCTCATAATTCATAGCTAAAATGTTTGTTATTGATTAAATCTTAATAGTGTAAGGAGCTATATCGGCTCTAGCTAAGCTTATGAATTTAAATGGTAATTACTCTTACCGTGAATGGGCTGAAATCATAATTTAACTCGTTGTTCTTAATCTCCATTCCAAATTAACATATTGCTCATTTAGAATGTCGTTCTAATTAGTGTTAGACGCTATCATTTATCATCGTTGTCCTACATAATATCCATTAGCCATACAAAGAGATGGTGTCATGCTAGGTTAAAAAATGAGCCAAAGTAGCTCATATAAAACGAGAAAAATATGAAACGTTTACTGATGTTGTTTGGACTTGCCGTATTTTCTGCGTCCGCTCTTTCCCATGGTACTCATGTCCTCAATAGGTACTGGGAATACCAAGATTATCTTTCCACTTTTCCAGAACAAAGAGCATTGACCGATAAAATGGTCGAGGCTGTACAAAATCACCCTGTGCCACTGAGAAGAATCCAAGACGAACCAATTACGATTTCCGTGGTGTATCCGGGTCAACAGATCTCGGATTACTGGGTTCGCAATATTCAAGCTTTTGAGAAGCGTCTCGATAGGCTGAAGATCCGCTATCAAATAAATCAAGTGTTTACCCGTATTAATGCCGATCTCGCGCAGCAGAGTATTTCGTTGCAAGAAGCGATTGAAAACAAGACGGATTATTTGATTTTCACGCTAGATACCACGCGCCACCGCAAGTTTATCGAGTACGTGTTGACCTCTACAGACACCAAACTGATTCTTCAAAATATCACGACGCCAGTGCGAGCTTGGGCAGATAGACAGCCATTTATGTATGTGGGTTTTGACCATGCGACAGGCAGCTTAAAACTGGCGGACTATTTTAAACAAGTAAGTCCGCCAGACAGTAAGTATTCTGTTTTGTATTACTCACAAGGCTATATCAGTGATGCGCGTGGAGATACTTTTATCCATGAAGTGAATACGGTTACCAACTTTACCCTTAAGTCTTCGTTTTACACAAAATCAAACAAAGACAGTGGCTACCAAGCGGCTAAAATCAGCATAGAGAACGATAAGGATCTAGACTTTATCTATGCATGTTCAACGGATGTCGCTCTCGGTGCAATGGAAGCGATTCGTGAATCGGGCCAAGACATCTTAGTGAATGGTTGGGGAGGCGGCTCTGCTGAACTTGAAGCCATTGCAAGGGGCGACCTAGATGTTACTGTCATGCGTATGAACGACGATACAGGTATTGCAATGGCAGAGGCGATCAAGTGGGATCTAGCTGGTTTGGAAGTGCCTACCGTTTACTCTGGTGAATTTGAAATTGTCACCAAGGAAGATTCCCCAGAACGTATTTCAGAACTTAAACAGCGAGCATTTAGGTACTCAGGTCACTAATGAAGAAAAGTTACGCCAGTACACCTAGAAACACTTTAGCTAGACTCATTACGCGTATCGTTATTTTGGTGATAGGCGTGATGGCACTTGGCGTGCTTATTCATAATTATGAAACCAGCAGTAATATCGTACAGCAAGAGACGAATCGAACGGTACAGCAAACCTCAAGCCTGATCCAAAACATGTTTGATTATCGTTTGTCGGTGCTGCAAATCCATCAAGACAGTAGCTCACACAGTGAAACTCTCAGAGAGTACATTGATACGGGTAATGACGAGACTCTGAGCTACTTTTTCTTTGGTGTTGACCAACGTGAACCGGATCATGCACCAGATTTACGCTTTGTCTCAACCCACGATGGTTTGGCTTGGGAAGACGGCAACAGTCAATTTTATGGTTTGGATGAGTCCAACTTAAAGCATATTTCTGATGAGGTTTCGTTCAGCAGTAATTGGCATTTTATTAAACTGAGGACAGATATAGGTAAGCGTCACTTGTTGGCTCGCCGTACCCCTATTGTTGATAACGCTACTGGGGAAGTCCTTGGTCAACTCTATATCGCCATTGTGCTTGACAACAACTTCTCTTTGGCTGAGTCAATCCAACAGGGCAGTAATAGCGAAAATATCGTGATTGAAGCGCACGGTACACCGGTGACATCGACATTCAGTGGTGATGAAAGCTACACCATTACTGACATCCTCAATTACCAAATGTACGAACAGTTGCCGCGTCATTTCGTTACCATCGCAACCATTAAGATTAATGCTGTTGAAACTCCTTTAATCATTCGAGCTGTTCAAAAAAATAATAATTTCGTTGCGTTAGAAGAGAATTATCAGCGTGCGATCATCGTGGTGATTGTGGTGATCATATTGATGTCTTTTTTTGCTCGGACTTGGATTCAAAAGAGAGTCTCAGCCGAGCTTGATAAGCTAATGGACTTTACTCGTTCGGCAAGTGCTAGCGAAGAGTACAACAAGTTCGATGGCTCTAACATTTTCGAATTTCATCATATTGGTTGTACTCTTGAAGACACCTTTGAGCGCTTATCTGAACAGAATCAAAAATTCCAAGATCTCTTTAACTTTGCTCATTCGCCTATCTTAGTTTGGTCTGAAAAAGGCGATTTGATTCAGATGAACCCCGCCGCTCGCATGGCGTTGTTCGATGCTGATGACAATTATGGTCCAATTGCCCAAGAGTTTGAGCAGCGAATGCTGCCTAATATTCAAATGGTGGTTCAGGGTTCTAAACTGACGGGTATTAACGTACCCATTGGTGAAAAGGTGTTTCGTTGGAACATGTCTGCTATTCGCGTGGAACACGGCATCACAGGAGTGGTGGTACAAGGGCAAGATATTACTAAGCTTATCGAGGCGGAAAGACAGGCTGATCGAGCAAGAGAAGAAGCTGAGCATCTTGCGAATGTGCGAGCAGACTTCTTAGCTAAGATGAGTCATGAGATTCGCACGCCGCTCAACGGTATTCTCGGTGTGTCTCAGCTGCTCAAGCGCTCTATGCACAATGAAGATAATCGCGAGCAGGTGGATGTACTGTGTAATAGTGCGGAACATTTACTGGCGGTACTTAACGATATCTTGGACTTCTCAAAGATTGAGCAAGGGCAGTTTAATATTCAAAAGAAAGACTTCCGTTTAGGGGAGTTAGTTAATACCTTAGACAGCATCTATCGACCGCTGTGTGAAGATAAATCCGTCGAATTTACCATTGTGAATCACTTGGTTGATGACATTGAAATCAATACTGACCAAGTACGCCTCAATCAGATCATGTTTAATCTGTTGAGTAATGCTTTTAAATTCACTCATCAAGGCGGTATCTCCGTCAGCTTTGAGATCGAGAGTATCTTTAACTCCGATCACGCCAGCTTGATCGTTCGAGTGAAAGATTCTGGCATTGGTATTGATGAAAGCAAAATTGATGCTGTTTTTGAACCCTTTGTTCAAGCCGAAGAGACCACCACTCGTGAATATGGTGGCACTGGTTTAGGACTTACAATTGTAAAAAATCTGGTCGATATGCTGGAAGGGGACATTCAAGTCCGCAGCGTGATAGGTCAAGGCTCAGAGTTCACGATAGAAATTCCTGTAGTCGTACACGCCAAGCCGCTATTAGTCGATGCTAAGCAACAAGCTGAGGTTGAGCCAGAGGCGTTGTTTAGTCGACCTTTGAATGTGTTGCTGGTGGAAGACAATCACACCAACGCCTTTATTGCTCAGGCTTTCTGTAAGAAATATGGCATGGTCGTCACCTGGGCAAAAGATGGCTTAGAAGCGATTGAGATGGCTAAGACGATTACCTATGACTTGATCTTGATGGATAACCAACTCCCTAATCTCGGTGGTGTTGAAACCACTCAGCAGCTAAGAGGTGAGATTGGTGTGTCAGCCCCTATTTATGCGTGTACCGCTGATGCTCAAGAGTCAACTAGAGACAGCTTTATGGCCGCAGGGGCGAATTACGTGATTGTAAAGCCGATTAAAGAAGAGTCGCTCCACCAAGCGTTTGTTCATTTCAAAAACTCATACTGGAATGACACAGAGCACTAGGCTTTAACTTAGTGCTCTTTAATGGAGTCTGTTGAAGAGAAGTAACTAATTTTCTGCCTTTATATCGAGCCAGCGACAAAGGCTTGTTCCAATAGCAGCGTTTTCAACTCATCACTCATATCTAGGTGTTCAGGGAATTGGATACCTAGCAACCGGCCTTGTCTTTGCCTTTTCTTACTTACCACCTTGTAGACAAGATCGTCATCTAAGTACTCATTTAAGTCAGAATTGACTTTTATCTTCCAGCCGACATCAATATCTGATTGCTGGGTAAGATAGATACCGCACCCTGACGCTGAAAAGTCGACTAGTGTGGCATCCAGCGACAAGGTATCAAAAGTGACTTCACAGCTGAGACGTACTTTATACCTTTCGTGTTCACGAATAGGCTTGGTTGCAAAGTTTGAGGGTGGGCGAAGGAAGATTAGATGTGCTGGAGAGGTGATATGAGCCAGTACATTGGTTTTGAACGCGACAATGTGCCCAAGTTCGGTGTCGGTAATCGCACGAACAATAATATCAACGTTTGTGAGCTTTCTCAGCGTCAGTGCTTCTGTCGCTTTTTGCGTAAGCTCTAGGATGAGGTACTGATCTTCTTTGTGTCCGATATAAAGTGTACTGATCTGGATTGAGTCGTCTGGGCCAAATTCCAATACACCTGCTGTTTTTGTACCTGGCTTTAGGTATCTGAACAGTTCTAAGTTTTTATCTTTATGCATATTCGTTACTGAACAATGTTAATCGTTTGATAAAATAATATAACGCCCTGATAAAACTATGTCATTAGTTTCATTGAAGTAATTAGCAGCGTACAACAAAAAAGTGAATCGCTATCTCAAGTAAACAACGGCTTACTCTTGTCGTAAAACAAGATACACTGCTGACAGATATATACTTGATGGAGAAATAGTAAATGGAACTGGAAACCTTATTGAATACTCTGGCTGAAACCCCAGAGGCCGTGCAATTTGAAGATACAATGCAAGTGATCGAAGCTCATTATGATTTTTCTGAGCGCGAATTTCGCAATGGTGAGGTAGTGAACGCTGCAGGGCAGAATAATGGTTCGTGTAAGATTTTTGCTTTTGGTTTAGAGCAAGGCCTATCAGCAGAGCAAACACTTGCTTGTTTTGGTCAATTTTATCGTAACGACGTGCTAGGTTTTCCTGAGAACAGCGACCATCAAAATATTCGTAACTTTATGGTTCATGGCTGGAATGGTATCCAGTTTTCTCAGCCTGCGCTGGTTGCAAAAGTGAAGTAGACACTAACCAGGTAACGATTAGGTCGAAATTTAATCTCAGTATTTTGAAGCGAGAAAACAACCTCTCGCTTTTTTTGTCTATGTTGAACTGGCTAGTAACTTGCTATCCAGTAACTTACTAAATGGGCTCTAAACTACTGAACGGGCAGGGCAGACAAGCACTTACGACACATACAAACTCCAGCCTTTGGAATATCGCTAGTATCTCGTTTTTCTAACTCAAAACACCAACACGTCTCTTTGCCCGCACTGATATCGCATTGAGCTGGCTCATTACACTGTGGACATTGGTGAGTCGAACTCGCGCCACTAAGATTATCCATAACCGACGTTTGCTCTTCTTCAGATAAGCCTTTCCAACCTATAATTTCATCCATTGTTCGAAAGCAGCCACTACAAATTCCGCCATTATTTTTACAAGCCGCTCGGCAAGGTGTTTTCATTTCTCTAACCTGTGATTCATTTGGGCTGAAATGTAGCATATTTGTTTCTTCTTGAAGAGCCGTTAAGCTAAGAAATTACTCAGTTAAATTTAGAAATGACCTCGTAATTTTTAGGCTTTTCATGTAGCATCTCGCCCCTTTTGTTGAGTGGGGGGATATTATGTTTATTGGATTTGATTATGGAACAGCGAACTGTTCTGTCGCGGCGATGGTTAATGGAGAGCCAAGCCTGTTACCGCTAGAAGGTAACAACCACTATATTCCCTCAACCGTGTTTGCGCCTACTCGTGAGAGTGTTTCTGAACATCTATTCCGCCACTTGAATATCAAGCCGAGTGATGCGATCGGTGAGCAAGTACTACGACGTGCGATTGCGCTGAACAGAGAAGAGAGTATCGACTTAGTGCCAGAAGACATGGCATTTGGTCAGGCTGCGTTGGACTTATATTTAGAAGACCCTCGCGATGTTTATTATGTTAAGTCCCCTAAATCTTTCCTTGGCGCGAGTGGACTGCATGATGTGCAGGTGAGCTTTTTCGAAGATTTAGTGTGCGCCATGATGGCAAATATCAAGAATCAAGCCGAACTCACGACTCAAGAGCAGATCAAGCAAGCTGTTATCGGCCGACCAATTAACTTCCACGGTCGAGGTGGTGAAGAGGCGAACAGACAAGCTGAAGACATACTGTCTCGCGCAGCTAAGCGTGCCGGTTTCCTTGATATCGCTTTTCAATTTGAGCCCGTAGCCGCAGGCCTTGATTACGAAAGCACATTAACTGAAAACCAAACAGTATTGGTTGTTGATATTGGCGGTGGTACCACCGATTGCTCATTATTAGAAATGGGACCAACGTGGTCTGGTAAAGCGGATCGTACCCAGAGCTTGTTGGCACACAGTGGGCAAAGGGTAGGGGGGAATGACCTCGATATCTATCTTGCATTCAAACAACTGATGTCACCTTTTGGTATGGGCAGCAAAGGCATTTCGGGTATTGATATGCCACTGACTCAATTCTGGAACCCAATTGCGATTAATAATGTTGAAGCTCAAAAGAACTTCTATTCAAGAGAAAACCTAGCGGCATTAAAATTACTTCGTAAAGAAGCGTCAGAGCCTCAAAAGCTAGAACGTTTGATGAAGGTTTATCACGACACTTTGGGTTACGGTATTGTGCGTAGAGCGGAAGAGGCCAAGATTGCGCTGGCAGAATCCCCTCAATATCGTGCTGCGATTAATGTTGCCTCTGAACTGGTCGAGGTAGATATCTCAGTCGAACAGATGGTTGAAGCGATTGAAACACCAAAGTCTAAGATGATTGAGTTGGTTAAAGAAGCGATTCAACAAGGCCAGAAAAAGCCAGACGTAATCTACATGACGGGTGGTTCCGCTCGTTCACCGATACTTCGTGAAGCCGTACAACAAGCTGTGCCGAATGTACCGATTGTGAGTGGTAATTACTTCGGTTCAGTAACTGCAGGTTTAGCTCGTTGGGCTGAGGTTTGCTTCAAATAAGAGTTCAATGATGAGTTATGAAGGGCAACCAGTCGCTGATTGGTTGCCCTTTTTTTGTTTTTCTCTAATGAACTTTCTATTGAACGATTTTTCCTAGCTCATATTGGGATTTGTTTCACAAAGCTAAATATTTCAGCTGAGCTCTACGTGTTACAAAATGTTTCAAAGGCAAAGGCGAGCCTCTCGATGGTCTGATGAGTTACCTTGGGTTTAGATTTTTAATGCTTTTTTAGTGATTATAAAATCAAAAATAATCAAAGTATTTATCTCAAAGAATGAAAGGAGATCCCAGTAATTGTCGTGTTAATCAACTGTTTTAAAAGGTATTTTTGTTTTTTATAGTGCGATTTTTTTTATTTTATATATTTTAATGCAACTTTTTTGTCATTCGTATATTAGTGTTTGCCTACTTGTTAAATGCAGGTAACAACTTCTCCGTAAGCACGAGGTTGTTAGTGAATAACTCACCCAGTTACATAATGGATATGACAATGAATAAGAAACTTTTAGCGCTAGCAATTTCTGGTGCAGTATTTGGTACACAGGCAGTTGCTGTAGAACTTTACAACGAAGACGGCACAGCGTTTTCTGTAGGCGGCCACGTTTCAGTAAACGTGAACGGTTCTGAAAAAGACGATGCATCAGTAGGTACAAACTCTCCACGTATCAACTTTAACGCTACTCAAGATCTGGGTAACGGCTTTACTGCTGACGCTAAAGGCGAATGGGCACTTAACTACCTAGATGGTGGTGATGACACATTTACAACACGTCTTGGTTACGTTGGTTTGACTCATGAAGAGCTTGGTCGTGTAGTTGCTGGTACACAGTGGTCTCCATACTACGATGTAGCTGCAGCAACAGATATGCCCATTGCTTTTGCGAATGACTTCCTATACGACAACCACGGTGCACTTGGTACTGGTCGTGCAGACAAAATGGTAAGCTACCGCAATGCTTTTGATTTTGGTGAAGCTGGTGAATTTAGTTTTGGTCTAGGTTGGCAGGGTGATAACGATGTTACTACTGAAACAGAAACGGTTGGTAACAACGGTTTAGTTATTACAACGCGTTCAACTGCATCTTACGGTGATCGTGTTCAAGCAACGCTTGGTTACTCTATTGCAGGTGTTAAACTAGGCTATGCATTTAACACTGGCGACTTCACTGAAGGCGGTGTCTCTAAGACTGCTGAATCTCACCTAGTATCTGCAGCATACGGTTCATACGGTTCTGGTTTATACCTAGCTGGTATCTACGGCTTTAATGAGAATATGAACGCTGGTCTTGTAAGTGGTACAACTCTTGAAGAGAGCAATGCTTACGAACTACTAGCAGCTTACGCACTTGCGAACAGCTTGAACCTAAGTGTGAACTACGAAGTTGTTGAAGGCGAAGTTCTTAAAGGTGGAACAACTACTACAGCTCGTGAAGAGTTAGCTCTACAAGCTGAATACAACTTCACTAGCAACTTTGTTGGCTACACTGGTTACCAATTCGATCTAAACGACGAAACTGGTTACAAGTCTGACGACAAGTGGACTCTTGGTGCTCGTTACTACCTATAAGTCGCAGACTTATTTAGCATAGTGTTTACTTCTTAAGTTTACCTTTTAGGATACTGTCCTAGACACCATGCTAAGCCCTCTCAAGCCTTTTGGTTTGAGAGGGCTTCTTTCGTTTTAATGCTCTTCAAATTTAACTGCCTACTTTAGTTTCATTTTCTCTAATTGATGTAAGCCGATGACTCTATTTCTGGAGGGTAGGTCGAGATATACACCGATATTTACCTAAAAGTATTCAAATCAATGAATTGAGCTCAAGATCAGAATTTAGAGATCGGTAATCATCTTGTCGAAGACTCTCATTTTATGATGCGCTAAACTCTGCTCTCTAAAAATAGTTCAGGGATAAACTATGAGCAGCGTTGTAGATCAGAAACAATTGATGAATTCGAAACGAACAGCAACCCCAACAAAAGTACTGTGTGTTGGGCGTAACTATGTCGATCACATTGAAGAACTTAACAATGCGATCCCTGACTCTATGGTGGTTTTCAATAAGCCAAGCACCAGCGTGACTTCCTCTCTTTCTTCGTTTCATCAAGAAGCACTGCACTATGAAGCTGAAATCTGCTTTATCGTTGAAAATGGCCAATACTCAGCCGTGGGCTTAGGGTTAGACCTCACCAAGCGTGAGTTGCAAAGTAGCTTAAAAGCGAAAGGCTTACCTTGGGAACGCGCCAAAGCTTTTGATGGCTCAGCCGTATTTAGTCGCTTTGTTCCAATTGATAACTTAGACCTTGCAGACTTAAACCTAGAGTTGTTTATTAACTGTGTTCGTGTTCAGAAAGGACATGTTGAGCAGATGCTTTACTCTCCAAAAACTATCCTAGAAGAGCTGTCTTCTTATACCACCTTACTAGACGGCGATGTTGTGATGACAGGTACGCCAAAAGGTGTTGGGGCCGTACATCGAGGCGATATCTTCCTTGGTCGCCTAAAGTGTGGCGATACGACATTGATTGAGATCGAATGGGTAGCAAGTTAATTAGTCTTTTCTATTTAGTTAATAAATTGGCTTTGTCGCTTAATGTTGGTTTTTAATTCGATTAAATAAACGTCGAACAACTGATTGCATCTGGAAGGGTGTTGGTAATTGATATAAAATCCGCCTCCGTTTTTATCAATGCTGACCCTCATGATCGACTTAACCATTTTACCTGTCTACCTGACTGCCGTTGTTGCACTTCTTCTTTTACCTGGCCCTGATATGTTACTGATTGCGAGTTCAAGCATGAGCTATGGCCGTAAGGTCGGCGTGTTTGCAAGCCTAGGTAATGCGACTTCTGGAATCATTCTGACAGTATTAGCGGCTATGGGTGTATCAGCGTTGATCGCAATGAGCCCAATAGCGCTTAAAGCTCTACATTTGTTAGGCGGCGCGTACTTGTTGAAGATGGGATGGGACTGCCTGCGAACAGAGCAGGGTAACGCGCCTGAGTTAAGCGATAACTTTGCAGCAAAAGCCTACTATCAACGAGCATTGATTAGTAACCTGCTTAACCCTAAAGCGTTGGTTTTCTTTGTGATGTTTCTGCCTCAGTTTGTGTCGACGAATATTGAAGCGACTTCCGGTCAGCAGATGCTTGTTCTGGGTTTATTACTGAATGTTCTCGGCTTAACGTTTAACTTTTTGCTGGTGGCGTTAGTGGGTACGATTGGTAAATCTCTCGTAGAAAACGCGAAGTTTCGTACCTATCAACAGAAAGTCATGGGCGGAGTTTTCATCGTGTTAGCTATCTGGATGTTGTCTTCTTTCTTTACTTCGTAGACGAATCAAATCAGACATCTTCTCGTGGTTAGCCGCTGAGACAAAAATGGACGCTACGAGCGTCCATTTTTTATATTTAACCGTTACATGTTGAACGCGCTAAATCGCTATGAATTCAACTCTTGTTGGTGTTGTTCAATCAGTTTCTCCATGTACTTCTCACTGCGCAGGCGAGTGTCTTCGTAGGTTTCTGTCCCTTCAAATTTTGTCACCGTCTCATAGTAGACCTTAACTTTTGGCTCAGTACCGGAAGGTCTTACGATAATGCGTGAACCATCTTCGAGATGATAGATGAGTACGTCACTTGCAGGCAGGTTAATGGCTTCAGTATTGCCTCCAATGACGAAGCGTAAAGAAGACTGCAAATCTTCAATTACAGAGATAGCGACACCGTTGATTGCTTTAGGCTGTGCCGAGCGGAGCCTAGAACCAATCGATGGTGAATCCGGGTCAAGCGCAATACTGCGTTGTGCGTTGGTGTGTACACCATGTTCCAACGATATCTGAGCAAGAAGATCCCAGACCGTTCGACCTTGAGATTTGAGCTCTTCAACCAGTTGAGCGAAAACAACGATGGCAGACAGCCCATCCTTGTCCCGTACTTGAGTACCAATTGTGTAGCCTAGCGCTTCTTCATAGGCAAACAAGAACTCGTTCTGATCATCTTCTAATTGCATGCCAATATTCGCCAACCATTTAAAACCTGTCAGCGTTTGGAAATAAGTCGCACCATGAGATTGAGCCACTTTTTCAAGTAAGGTTGAAGATACGATACTGTTACCAACTAATTGGTTTTTGGTATGCGGCTTTGAGAGTAGATAATGAGCGAATAGCACGCCGACTTGGTCACCTGTTAGCATTTTGTAAGAGCCATCATCTGTTCTCACTGCAACCGCAAATCGGTCTGCATCTGGATCGTTGGCACAAGCAATGTCGGCATCGACACTTTTGGCTAGGTTAACCACCAGATCCATCGCGCCTTTTTCTTCCGGATTCGGGAAGTTGACGGTCGGGAAGTTACCATCGGGCTCTCTTTGTTCTGCAACGCTGAATACCTTATGGAAACCAGAATCATGAAGTAGATCCTCAGCCATTTGTGCGCCGACACCATGCATTGCGGTATAGGTGATGGTGGTGTTCGCCGATTCGATCTCTTTACTCACGTATGGGCTCTGATTGATCGCAGCGCGGTAGGTTTGATAATAGCCTTCAGTTAACCACACCAACTTTCCTTGCGATTCAGCGTCACTTAGGCTCATTAAAGGGAGCGGCTTGGTCGATGCGATATCGATTTCAGCGGCAATACCCGCATCGTGAGGAGGAATGATTTGAGCGCCATTCTCCCAGTACACTTTGAAACCATTGTATTCCGGTGGGTTGTGGCTGGCCGTCACCACAACGGCAGCTGCGGCGTTGAAGTGCTCAATACCAAAGGCAACGATAGGGGTCGCCGCGACGTTCGAGGTTAGATAAACCTTAATGCCTAAAGCCGTGAGTACGGAAGCGGTATCAATCGCGAACTGCTTTGAATCTAAACGGCCGTCATAACCGACGACCACACCGCGAATGGTCGCATTAGCGACATGTTCGATTAAGTAGTGGCCGAGCCCGGTTGCTGTTTCCTGTATGACTAAACGGTTCATTCGATTTGGGCCGCATCCAACTTTGCCTCTAAGTCCTGCCGTTCCGAACTCTAATCGTTGAGTAAAGCGGTCTTCAAGTTCGTCGTGCATTCCCTCATCGATGAGGTGTTGAAGTTCTTCACGAGTTCTTGGATCTGGGTCTCTCGCTAACCAATTCATTGCATCTTGCATAATCACTAAACCTATTAATGTCTGTATGACTTACCGTTGATTTAATTTAAGTGATATTGATTCTCATTTCCATAGGGGCAATCGTAAAACTCGATATAAAATAAATTCCAACGGCAAGAGGGCACGTAGATTAAGCCACTTCAAATAATTGACTGTTTAGTAAGTAAACTTACCTTGAATAATTGGATATCACTAACTAGCCTTTTACATAAATATAACAAAATTTAACAAGTTCGCCGTTTTTGAATCTTTCATGGAAACCTCCAACGCTTTTGAACCGTATTAGTTCTTGGGTTTATATGAGGTCAGTAGCCTGCTCACAGGCTAGTTCCATGTGAGTTGTAGATTGAGATTCAGCCTTTTCATGTGTAGCCGGAATAACAATGAATGTTGTCCAGTTCGCAACGACATTTAGGTCGCAAGTATCCAATTAGGAAAGACAAGGAGAGATCTTTTGAAAAGATTACTGGTTAGGCTAGCGTGGCTTTTGAAGAGTTTTGTTGTGCTTTTAGTATCGCCTTTAGTGCACGCTAGCAGTGATTACAACATGACTCAAGGCGTCACTGAGATCAGTGGTAAGGTGTATGAACTTCATATGCTGATCTTCTACATCTGTTGTGCGATTGCCTTTGTTGTTTTTGGTGTGATGTTTTATTCGATTTTGAGGCACAGGAAATCGAAGGGCGCAGTTGCTGCCCATTTTCACGAAAGCACGAAAGTCGAAATTCTTTGGACCATCATCCCTATCATCATTCTCATCGCTATGGCGATACCCGCCACCAAAACCTTAATAGCGATGGAAGATACCTCCCAATCAGATCTGACCGTTAAAATCACCGGGTCACAATGGAAATGGCATTACAGCTATTTTGGTGAAGACGTCGAATTTTTCAGCCTTCTAGCGACCAGTGACAAAGAGATTGAAGGCCTCGAAGTGAAAGGCGCGCATTACCTGCTAGAAGTTGATAAGCCGCTGGTACTGCCTGTTGACCGTAAAGTCCGTTTCTTGATGACTTCCGATGATGTGATTCACTCATGGTGGGTGCCAGCATTCGCCGTTAAGAAAGATACCATTCCGGGCTTTATTAATGAGGCTTGGACTAAGATAGATGAGCCTGGTGTTTACCGAGGGCAGTGTGCAGAGTTGTGTGGTCGTGCCCATGGTTTCATGCCGATCGTGGTGCATGCCATGGAAGAAGATGAGTTTGACGCATGGCTAGCGGAGCAGAAAGAGTTAGCGATAGCCGAACAACAAGCCGCAAAAGATGCATTAGGTGCGTCACTTTCCTTGGTGGAGTTGAATACCATCGGTGAAGAGGTTTACAAAACTCGATGTGCGGTTTGTCACCAAGCAAACGGTGAGGGCATTCCTGGAGCATTCCCTGCCATCAAAGGAAGTCCTATTGCCCTTGGTGATGTGGATGTTCATATCGACACAATTGTTTATGGTCGTGGCGGTACGGCGATGCAAGCATTCGATAATCAGTTAACCGAGAAAGAGATCGCAGCGGTAGTAACTTATCAACGAAACGCTTGGGGTAATGATACCGGCGATATTGTTCAGGCCTCAGATATCAACGCTTATAAGGCGAAGCAAGAAGGCAGTTCTGAAAGCTCAACGGATGATGCACAAAATGATGCTAAGGATCAGTTATGAGTTCACCAATCAATAAGCCGGTGAAATCGGCTCCAGCAGAAGATCAAGTACTGAGCCATTCTGTGGAAGGCACCTTGGGCAATAATGATTTGCCTGTTGATGATCACGATTCACATGCGGCACCTAAAGGCTGGGCTCGTTGGCTGTATTCAACCAATCATAAAGACATTGGTACACTTTATTTGTGGTTCAGCTTTGCAATGTTCTTAACGGGCGGCGCCATGGCGATGGTGATCCGTGCGGAGCTGTTCCAACCGGGTTTACAACTTGTTGAGCCAGATTTCTTCAATCAGATGACTACAGTCCATGGTTTAATCATGGTATTTGGTGCCGTAATGCCTGCATTTACGGGTTTGGCTAACTGGATGATTCCGATGATGATCGGTGCACCAGATATGGCACTGCCGAGAATGAACAACCTCAGTTTCTGGATCTTGCCTTTTGCGTTTCTAATCTTAATCGGATCTTTGTTTACAGAAGGGGGCGGTCCGAGCTTTGGTTGGACCTTTTATGCGCCACTCTCGACAACTTATGGGCCAGACAGTACCGCGCTATTCGTATTCTCAGTTCATATTATGGGGATCAGTTCGATCATGGGGGCGATTAACGTGATCGTAACCATAGTGAACATGCGCGCACCGGGCATGACTTGGTTCAAGCTACCGATGTTCGTATGGACTTGGTTAATTACCGCTTTCTTGCTGATAGCCGTGATGCCCGTGCTCGCGGGTGCGGTGACCATGGTACTGACTGACAAATATTTTGGGACTAGTTTCTTTGATGCCGCTGGTGGTGGTGATCCCGTCATGTTCCAGCACATATTCTGGTTCTTTGGGCACCCCGAAGTGTACATCATGATCTTGCCGTCTTTTGGTATTGTCTCAGCCATCATCCCTGCATTCAGTGGTAAGCGCCTGTTTGGTTATCACTCGATGGTTTATGCGACCTGTAGTATCGCACTGTTGTCATTTTTGGTTTGGGCACACCACATGTTCACCACGGGTATGCCAGTATTTGCCGAACTGTTCTTCATGTATTGCACCATGTTGATAGCGGTGCCGACCGGTGTGAAAGTCTTCAACTGGGTGGCGACCATGTGGCGCGGTGCTTTGACCTTTGAAACACCAATGCTGTTTGCGATTGCCTTCATTGTTTTGTTTACGATTGGCGGGTTATCTGGATTGATGCTCGCTATCGTGCCAGCTGATTTCCAATACCACGATACTTATTTTGTTGTGGCTCACTTCCATTATGTTCTGGTAACCGGTGCCGTGTTCTCGATTATGGCTGCTGCCTATTATTGGCTGCCTAAGTGGACCGGACATATGTACGACCACAAGCTCAGCCTGTGGCATTTCTGGACGTCGGTGATTTCAGTTA
Source organism: Vibrio sp. 10N.239.311.G01 (assembly GCF_041465805.1). Taxonomy (NCBI): domain Bacteria; kingdom Pseudomonadati; phylum Pseudomonadota; class Gammaproteobacteria; order Vibrionales; family Vibrionaceae; genus Vibrio; species Vibrio sp. 10N.239.311.G01. The sequence continues at coordinate 125,584 of NZ_JBFSRM010000011.1, read as the reverse complement.
ATGTACTGTTTTTCCCGATGCACTTTTTAGGGTTAGCGGGTATGCCGCGTCGTATTCCTGATTATGCGATTCAGTTTGCTGACGTTAACCAAGTCGTGTCGATTGGTGGTTTTGCGTTTGGGTTGTCTCAGCTAATTTTCTTATGGCTAGCGATTAAGTGCGTAAGAGGGGGAGAGCCTGCGCCAAGTAAGCCTTGGGATAGAGCTGAAGGTCTTGAATGGACAGTACCAAGCCCTGCGCCTCACCACACCTTTACCCATCCGCCGAAAGTGGATTAGAGGGCAGAACCATGAGTGATAAGCAAAGCGATCCCAATCAAGATAAAAAACAACCTAAGCGCCTGTCTAATAAGCGATCGACCAAAAAGCTGACGGGCTACTTGGTGTTGAGCGTGGTTGCGATGTTTTGCTTCGGTTTCGCTTTGGTGCCGCTCTACGATGTCATGTGTGAGGCCTTAGGCATCAATGGCAAAACTAATACTGTTTCAGCGGTGCAACCTCAGGGAATGCAGCCAGACTACTCTCGTACGGTTCGAGTCGAATTCATGTCCCACATCAAGCCAGATATGCCATGGCAGTTTTCGCCTGAAGTTCGAGTGTTAGAGGTTCATCCTGGTGAGGTGGTTCAAACTAACTACATTGCCAAAAACCTTTCTGGAGCCTCATTGGTTGGCCAAGCCGTACCGTCGGTTTCTCCAGGTATGGGGGCAACCTACTTCAATAAGATGGAATGCTTTTGCTTTAATCAGCAGCCATTGGACGGGCACAAGAGCGCAGAAATGGGTTTGATATTTTACATTGAGCCAGATATTCCAGAATCGATACATACGCTGACGCTCTCTTACACATTATTCAATATCACGAATGAGGTGGGTGCTGCGGCCAATAAATCTGAGCCTAACGTACTCGCAAGTAACTAGGAATTTACAGAACCAGTATCAACATAAGGAGTTGAGCGATGAGTTCTAAAAAGGAAGTGTATTTCGTTCCACATCAAAGTCACTGGCCATTGGTGGGTGCTGTAGCACTGTTTTTGGTCGCGGTTGGCGCTGGCTTGACGGTGCAAAACATGGGTACCGACGCCGCAGGTGGTGTGTTTGGCAAAGCGGTGTTGTTAGTCGGGTTTGCTGTGCTGCTTTACATGCTCGCAGGTTGGTTTAGCAATGTGATCACAGAATCATTGAGTGGTCTCTATTCTGAGCAGATTTCTCGTTCTTTTAGACAAGGAATGAGTTGGTTCATCTTTTCCGAAATCATGTTCTTTGGCGCTTTCTTTGGCGCGCTTTTCTATGCTCGAATGATTTCTGTGCCTTGGATTGGTGGTGCGGGCAATAATGAAATGACCCATGAAGTATTGTGGCCGATGTTCCAATCAATTTGGCCACTAACGACGACCCCTGATGGCGTAACGACACAAGCCATGCCTTGGCAAGGTATCCCGCTTAAGAACACCATTATTCTGCTGCTTTCCTCTGTGACGCTGCACATGGCACATATCAGTCTTGAACAAAATAAGCGTATGGCTTTGATCGTGTGGTTGGAGATAACCATTGTTCTGGCTGGCTTCTTCCTGTTCTTCCAAGTTGAAGAGTATCTTCACGCTTATCAAGAGATGGGGCTGACACTTCAGTCTGGCATCTACGGTAATACCTTCTTTTTGCTGACTGGGTTTCATGGCTTACATGTCTGTTTAGGGACCATCTTTTTGATTGTGTTGCTGGCAAGGGTTGCGAAAGACCACTTCACTCCGAAAGACCACTTTGCGTTCCAAGCGGGCAGTTGGTATTGGCACTTTGTTGATGTGGTTTGGTTGGGCCTGTTTGTGTTTGTTTATGTACTTTAACGATTGAGCCTATAGGGGATTAATAGGGGCGAGGGTTGGGAGTTATCACTCCTGATCCCAGAGCAAGTAATAAAAGTAGCACGACAACGGCTGACCACATGACACGACGCCCCAAGAAGTAACTGAGTCTTTTTCCATTGTGTTTGCCCGAGGCGATTTGGATTAGGCCTTTCATCAAATTGAAAGCGATAAAAAACAGCAAAGCGACCAAGACGACTTTAAATAACAGAACAAAGGTAGATGACGCCATAGTGATAACTCCAAACCGATTGATTGATGATGAACACAAATTCCGCAGTAAAGGTTTTTGGATAGCGGTTGTTTTAACTGTGGTTTCAGTCGGCGCTTTAATCAAGTTAGGTTTGTGGCAACTCGATCGTGGTAACGAGAAATTACGTTATGAACAGCAACTATCAGAAAGAGCGCAGCAATCGTTTAGGTCATTGGACACGGTTATCTCTGAATGGAAGGGCTCGCGTACACAAGCCCAAGGTACATCTGAACAGCAGTTTTTAAATGGTTTGAAGGTTGATGTTGAATTGGAAACACCAAGTGGTTTGGTGGTCTTGTTAGACAATCAGATTAACCAAGGAACGGTGGGGTATGTGATTTACATGTTGGGTGAGGTTCAATCTAAAGAGCAAGGCAACCAGCTTTTACACGAAAAGCAGTTATTGATCGATCTTGGGTTTGTTCCGGCAAGTAATGACAGAAGAGAACTACCGCAATTAGGAAGTATCACTGTACCAACCAAAATGTCAGGGCGCTTGTATACACGCTCAATTAATCCTTTAAGTCATGAGTTGGGTTTAGAAAATACGACACCGAATAGAATCCAAAACCTAAACATAGCAGCGTTATCACAGTATACAGGAAAAGAAGTGCTGCCCTTTGTCTTCCAACCTCAGAGTTTAGATTCATGGCCTTATGAAATGTTATGGCGTCCAACGGCGATGAGGTCTGAGAAGCATTTTGGTTACTCATTTCAATGGTTTGTTATGGCTGCGGTACTTTTGTTTTTGATGTTGTTGATTGGCTATCGGTACCTAAAAGCAACACCTATCACGAGGAATAAGGATGGATAAATCTCAAGCACAAGTGAACAGGGAAATTACCGAGGCAAACATGGCTGAGCTCAGAAGCCGTCGTACTAAAGGACGCTTGGTATTAATCGGACTCGTTTTAATTTTCGCTTTGCCAGCCATTATCGCCAAAACTGTGTTGGATCAGAATTGGTATACGTCAGGTGTCACTAACTCAGGCGAATTGGTAGAACCAAGAATTACACTAGCGGATTTTGGCGTAACGGTACCCATGGCAGGAGAGGGTTGGGTTGTGGGGTATATCGCACCGATGGAGTGCGAAAGCTTGTGTGAACAACAGCTTCATTATTTGAATCAAAGCTACTTAGCGTTAGGGAAAAACAAAGAGCGAGTGACCGCCGTTGTTTTCGTCTCAGAAGGTAACTCGTTGTCGGGTTCGCTCAACAAGCCTGATTTATCTTTGTTAGCTGGTGGTGATCAGTTAAGCACCGAGTTTTCGCCGGCTTCCATTGTCATTATTGACCCGCTAGGACAGTTGGTTATGGAGTACAAAAGCGTGTCGGAACCGTCGCAGTTAGTCGGGCAATCCAAAGGTATGATTCATGATTTAAGAAAGCTACTTAAGCTGTCACGAGTTGGGTAGTTGATGGCGCAAATGCTTGAGCTTAAGCAGCGAAAGGGAATAAGTATAGGGAGATAAGTGATGCAGAATAAAGCCCCTGATTTACTGATGCTTGTGATGAGATTAACTATCTTGTTAACCCTTACCGTGATTGTTCTCGGAGCTTATACACGCCTGTCTGATGCTGGCCTTGGCTGTCCTGACTGGCCGGGTTGTTACGGTAAGATCACCGTTCCGTCTGATGCCCAAGCGGTGAGTCAAGCCAATCTGCAATTTCCAGAGCGAGCTCTTGAAGCAGACAAAGCGTGGATAGAGATGATCCATCGCTACTTTGCAGGAACATTAGGGTTGCTTATCTTTGTCGTTGTAGCTTGGTGTATTAAAAAGAACATCACACCAGTTGGTCTTCCATTACTTATCTCTGCCACTGTGATTTTTCAGGCTTTGCTTGGAATGTGGACGGTGACTCTTAAGTTGATGCCCGTTGTGGTTATGGCGCATTTGATGGGGGGTTTCACGTTGCTGTCACTGTTGTGTCTGCTCTACTGCCGTTTGTCTCAATTCCAAAGCCGTTTTGGCGAGGCTTCTTATTCTCCAACACTTAAATTTTGGGCGTTGTTTGGGTTACTCATTGTGGTTGGGCAGATACTGCTTGGTGGTTGGACATCGTCAAACTATGCCGCTTTGGTGTGTACCCAATTGCCTATTTGTGAAGGTAACTGGATGAGCTACCTCGATTTCAAAAATGCGTTCGATTTTGCTCAACACGGACACGATAACTATGAGTTTGGTGTGTTGGAGTATCCCGCGAGGCTTACCATACATGTCATGCACAGGTTCGGGGCTATTGTGGCGACATTAACGGTGCTGGTGGTCGTGTACCAGTTATGGAAGTTTGGCCAAGTGCCTCACCAAAAGCTGAGCATGATTGTCGCAATAGTGTTGTTTACTCAAATCAGCCTTGGGATCAGTAATGTATGGTTTCACCTGCCAATCTCAGTTGCGGTTTTGCATAACCTAGTCGCAGCAATGTTGCTCATCAGCATGGTTGTAACCAATTTTGTGGTGTGGCAACGCAAACCGAGTGAGAGCTTGGTGAAGAACAGTGTATTACAAGGAGGTAATCATGGTCAGTAGAACGTCAACACAGTATGAAGTGGTGGCTCAAGACGCAGCCTTAACTCATAAGATAACAGCCAATAATGACATAACTTTAAGTAACGAAAAGGCTGAAAAAAACAAAGCCACTTGGAAAGTTTATTTAACGCTGACTAAGCCTAAAGTGGTGGCTTTGATGTTGCTGACAGCATTGGTTGGGATGTGTTTGGCCGTGCCGAATGGATTGCCTTTACAACAAACTTTGTTCGGAATGATTGGGATAGGGTTAATGGCAGGTTCAGCGGCTGCGTTTAACCATTTGATCGATAAAAAGATCGACGGCCAGATGACTCGAACAAATCGACGCCCTTTACCATCCGGTGAGCTGAGTAGTGTGCGTGTGTTTAGCTTTGCAGCAGGTATCGGCTTATTTGGGTTCGCTACGTTAGTGGTGTGGGTCAATCAACTCACGGCTTGGCTAACCTTTGCAAGTTTATTGGGCTATGCGGTCATCTATACCATGTACTTGAAGCGAGCGACGCCACAGAACATCGTAATTGCAGGGATAGCTGGCGCAATGCCACCGTTATTGGGCTGGACGGCAGTCACCAACGAGCTGCATTCAAATGCTTGGTTGTTGGTGATGATCATCTTTATTTGGACGCCTCCTCATTTCTGGGCGTTGGCAATTCATCGTCGTGATGAGTATGCCAAAGTGAACATCCCCATGTTGCCTGTGACTCACGGAATCGAATACACCAAGACGTCTATTCTTCTGTATACCTTTTTGCTTAGCATCGTGTGTATATTGCCTGTATTGGTTGGCATGAGCAGCTGGATATATCTGAGCGCTTCATTGGTGCTCAACGGCGGGTTTGTTTATCACGCTTGGGTACTGAAATATCGTGATGAACCCAATATGGCCATGAAGACCTTTAAGTTCTCCATCTATCATCTCATGATCTTGTTTGTGGCTCTGTTGGCAGACCACTATCTACTTTGACAACTGGCGTTTCTACTTTTAATGAACAAGAAAACGGATGCTTTGGGCATCCGTTTTTGTTTGGTTGATGACTAAAACTCACCCAATACAAAGTAAGTATCTAGCGAGTACTTAGTCCACTTTGTTCCAAGCACTTTGCCAGTGTGAACCGACACCTGGTTCGTACTGATTTGCTGTTGGAGCCCATTGAACACAGTAGCCAGAGTATGGGAACTCTTTACACTGATAAACGCCACCATCGCTGCTTAGAACCTTTGTTCCTGCTGTGTAAGACTCAATGCTTTCTGGGAACACGAAGTCGTAATCGCCCGCTGGTGGCGGCGTTTGCTCGTCCATTAGATGGAAATCAAGCGTGTTCTGATCCACTAAGTTACCTTGGTCATCTTTCGTCACAACCACAAGCATGTGGTGACCAGCTTCAGACTTAGAAAGAGTCAGTTGAACATCTTCAACTTGTCCGTCTGTTAGAACCGATTTCTGAGATGCAAGCGCTTCACGGTGATGGTTGTACACGGTAAGCTCAGCTTGGATATCGCCTGTTGCCGCTAACGTAAGGTCAAGCTGAGTAGGTTGGCTCTCATCGATAATGTACTCTGATTCTAAGCCCGTTACTTCTAGCTCATGCTCGGGTTCTGGAGTATCAATCTTGTAGCCGACTTCAACACTGTTAAAGCCAGAGCCTGCTTTTAGATAAACAGGGTTCGTGCCGTAAACGGGTGCGAAATCGCCTTGGTCGTTCAATTGGCCTGCTTTGATTTGCGTCTGCTCTTGATTGACCTTAGAGGCAAGTGCGTAAGACCAGTTATTGGCTTTGCCTTGCTCAGTACTTTCAATCACAAGCTCAGTGCTGTATGAAGCGTTCTCACCGGATTGGTCGAATACGCGAGTATAAACAGCATCACCAACATTCAGGTCTTGTGTTGGGTTGATTTGACCGCCTTGATCCCAATCCGGGATGATAGGGCCGTCGTCATCAAACTTCACATCGATAACGTTGTAGAAAGCCATTGCAGTATCACCCACATCCCATACCGCAAGGATCACTTGATAACCTTCGCGTTCTGGCACATTACACAAGTGGCTGACTTGCATCGGTGGTTGTTCTCCATTTCCTTCAACAACACAGAATGGCGTTAAGTCAAAAGAGCTGCGTGCCAAAGGCTGGTTTGGGTTCCAGTCTGGTTGAGTAATGTAGTATTTCCAGTCGTGAGTCTTGTGATTAGCAGTGAACGTCCACTCGAAGTATTGAGAACCAGACTTGATCGGGCGCTTAACCCAGCGATCGGCTGTTTGCTCGTCAAGCGCTGCCGCTAAAGATGATTGCGCGCTGGCAATTTTTCCATCTGCAGGGCCGACTTCAGGGAAGCCTTCAGGGCCTTCCACACTTTGTGGCTCATATTGGATACCACCACAGTTGGTGTTTTTTTGTTGTGTATCACTCGCTGGGAATTTACATAGGGCGACACGACTCTCAGCAACGCCATTATTGTATGCCGAAACATAACCGTGACCGAAGCTTGCTCCACTTACGCTAAGTAGCGATAGTGCGACGAGCGATTTTTTTGGGAGTTGTTTCATTATTTGTCCTTACTGTATTTGGCCGACAAAAAAGAGAACACTCCAGCATGCATTGACACTTAAATCCTATTAAGTGGCGGCCCCGCTATCATAGACAGAATATTTGTCGACAGACCGGTGGCTTTGCGTCCTATTCTTTCAAATAGTTTGCCAGAAGTGCGTTTGAGCAAGCGAAATGTAGCCAACCAGTTTTATAAACGCGAATCAATAGATTGAAATGTGGAATGCCAATCTCGAACTTTTAATTCTTGATACAAATTAACTTGTTATATGTTTAGTTCGTTAACGTATAAATTATTGATATAAATAAAGAAAGCATTTGATCTAATCGTTTTAGTGAATGACTTTGGGTTGTTTCGCTTCGCTCTGTACAACAATTGTGCACATATCAAAACCAAACCTTTGGTTTCCACTAACCGAACCCTGACACGCCATGTATGAAAAACCGGACAATTGATTGGTATGAATTATATAAAGGAGCCGGTATGGAATTCACAGAACTAGACAGAGACGCGTTGTATCAAACGTGGATGTCACAAAAATCGAGAATGCGAATTACGCAGATGGAGTTTTCAAAAAAGCTAGGCATGAACCAGCTTGATTTCTCAAGAGTGCTAAGAGGGGAGACGCCATTAACCATGTCTTTCATTAGTCATTTTTGTCGTTTACTTCATTTGGAACCAAGGAATGTATTCCCCTCGCTAAAAGAGGGCAATGAATCGGGGCCTAAAGTGGTCTACCTGAAAAGTAGAATGAGTGTTGATGGTGAGATCCAAAATGCTTATATTGAAGGAAATCAGGTAATTGTAGAGTACGCACACACTGTTCAACATGATTAATTTTAGAGTTAGCTCTGATTTTTAACCCCCTTTTTCTACAACCTTTTCACATAGGGTATGTCATACTTAATTAGATTCCTTAATTTTGACTAAGTGCGTTATGAACCCTTTAAAAGTCCTTTTGCTTGTTGCAACCAGCATTTTCTTGCTTGGTTGTGCAGGCGGCCCAATTAAAACCGCAACTAAATTCACCAGTTATAAAGATTTTCAGCCAGTCCCTGATGGAGGCGTTGACCTAGTTTGGGCAAGGATTGGGCTACGTGATGCGCAGCGATTGAGCTCCAAGTTAGACGACTATGATTCTGTGGTGATCGACCGTGAAGCGGGTAATAAAGACTTTTCAACCATGATTGACTCGCTTGATGATGCCAAAGATGCGATCAACTATTGGGTTGAACGTTTCGGTGATACTCTACAGAATATCGATGACGCTTAGAAAAAGCCTGTAATGCTAGAGAAAGAGAACCTGATTAAACTTGCTAGAATGCAAATGCCATTTGGTAAATACGCTGGTCGTACGTTGATTGACTTGCCTGAAGAATATTTGCTGTGGTTTGATAAAAAGGGATTCCCGTCTGGTGAACTCGGCGATTTATTGAAACTGTGCCTTGCTCTGAAAATTGAAGGGCTTGATAGTGTCGTCAAGCCATTGAAAAGAATGTAATTAAATAAAAGCTCACGCTGATCACGTGAGCTTTTTTGTTTTTGAGTTCGACACAATTTTACATGCATGATGTAGCTTGAAGAATGGCTCTTCTTACCTTGCTATAAAATACGCAATCGATAGCGTGTAAATAATGCTATACAGGGTGTTTTAAATATAAAACACAAAAAAAATTGCGTTTATTTTTAATTAGTGATTGAAACTAGAGTTTTTACTAGTTAAGTTACAGGGAACAAGAAGATTAGTGCTGATAGAAAGTGACGTGAGACAACGTACATTCAGCTCAAGGATAGAAAAAAGGAAGAAGTAAGCAATGTTCCAGACTGATGATGTAAGAATTAACAAAGTAAAAGAGTTATTACCCCCTGTAGCTGTTTTAGAAAAGTTTCCAGCGACAGAAGTTGCTTCTTCTACAACCTTTGAAAGCCGCAAAGCGATCCACAATATTTTAGAAGAGAGCGATGATCGCTTGCTTGTTATTGTCGGCCCATGTTCTATTCATGACACAGAAGCTGCTCTTGAGTACGGTAAACGTTTGAAAGTGTTGCGCGACGAACTTGGTGATAACCTTGAAATCGTAATGCGTGTTTACTTTGAAAAACCACGTACAACTGTTGGTTGGAAAGGTCTAATAAATGACCCGTACATGAACGATACGTTCAAGCTAAATGATGGCCTTCGTCTAGGACGTAAGCTACTGCTGGACCTAACTGACATGGGCATGCCAACGGCAAGCGAATTCCTAGACATGATCACGCCTCAATACGTTGCTGACCTAATCAGCTGGGGTGCAATCGGCGCACGTACTACAGAATCTCAAGTTCACCGCGAACTGGCTTCTGGCCTATCTTGCCCAGTTGGATTTAAGAATGGTACTGATGGCAACATCAAGATTGCAACAGATGCTATTCGCTCTGCTAGCGCTTCTCACCACTTCTTATCAGTAACTAAGTACGGTCACTCAGCTATCGTTGAAACAGCAGGTAACCCTGATTGTCATATCATCCTACGTGGTGGCAAAGAGCCAAATTACAGCGCAGAACACGTTGGTAAGATTAAAGAAGAGCTAGCAGCTTCTGGTCTTCCACAAAAAGTGATGATCGATTTCAGCCACGCAAACAGCTCTAAGCAGTTTAAGCGTCAAATGAACGTATCTGATGACGTAAGCGCACAAATTTCTGGTGGCGACAAAGCTATCTTTGGTGTGATGATTGAATCTCATCTTGTTGAAGGTCGCCAAGACCTGGTTGAGGGCAAAGCTGCAACGTACGGCCAATCTGTTACTGATGCGTGTATTGGTTGGGAAGACACTGAAACAGTACTTCGCCAGCTGGCAGACGCTGTTGAAGCTCGTCGTAACAAATAGACTAATTACAGTCAGCGATTAAGCTACTGAAAATTCAAAGCCCTTAGTTAGCAACAGCTAATAAGGGCTTTTTTGTGGATCTTAGTTGAAAACTGGAAGTGTCTGTATTCTTAAATGAGAAAAGACAGTAACTCGTCGACTTTAAGTGACAGTAAAGCTTTATCTTGTTTGGTTTCAACGTTAAGGCGTATTAATGGCTCGGTATTGGACTTTCTTAAGTTGAAGCGCCATGAGCCCATATTCATGCTGATTCCGTCTGTGTGATCGATCTCAACGGCATGATCTTGGTAGTGCGATAACACGCAAGCCATGACCTGCTCTGGGTCTGAGACTCTTCGATTGATCTCCCCGGAAGAGGGGAATCTATCTATACTAGTACTCGTTAATTGGTGAAGAGATTGTTGAGTTTTCGACATCAGCTCGATAACCAATAGCCAAGGAATCATGCCTGAATCGCAATATCCAAAATCACGAAAATAATGGTGTGCGCTCATTTCGCCCCCATAGACGGCATTCGTTTCACGCATCTTCTCTTTGATCAGTGCGTGTCCTGCTTTAATTCCAATCGCTTTTCCACCATGCGTTTTTACGATTTCAATTGTGTTCCAGGTCATGCGCATATCGTGCAATACAGTCGTGTTAGGCTGTTTGACCAAGAATGCTTCAGCAAGCAACCCTACAATGTAATAACCCTCGATGTAATTGCCTTGCTCATCAAAGAAAAAGCATCGGTCGAAGTCTCCATCCCAAGCAATTCCAAGGTTGGCAGAATGCTCTAAAACGGCATCTCGAGTGGCTGCTTGGTTCTCTCTAATCAAAGGGTTTGGAATACCATTTGGGAAGTTTCCATCAGGGTTATGATGAACTTTGATGAAGGTGATAGGGACACCGAGTTCGTTAAATTTATTATCTAAAGCATCAATGACATGTCCTGCAACACCGTTCCCAGCATTAACCACAATCTTCATCGGTGACAGCTTTGATGGGGTTATGTACGAGAGTAGGTGCTCGACGTACGGAGCAAGAATACTGTTCGATCTACTAGAGTTACTTGGTTGTGCATGAACGAACGGTAAATTGCAGTTCAGCTCTTGATTAAGTTCTTCAATGCGTCGTTTGATTTCATCTAAACCACTGTTTTTACTGATAGGGCTAGCGTCTACACCGACCATTTTCATGCCGTTGTAATTGATTGGGTTGTGGCTGGCTGTGATTTGTATTCCGCCAATCGCTTTTAGGTAACGAGTCGCAAAGTAGACCTCTTCAGTGCCAGTCATACCTAGATCAATGACGGTAATCCCTGACTCGATTAAGCCTTTGGTCATGGCTTCTTGTAATGACAGGGAGGTTTTGCGGTTATCACGACCAATCACTACCTGCGCCAAACCATCGAGTGAGGTTTCAGGCTTAGCGGATAGGACGTATTCGCCAAATGCCTTACCGAGCAGGTAGGCGAGTGGCTCATTGATTTGTTTACCAATGACGCCGCGGATATCGTTGTTCTTAAAGCAGTTTAGGTCTAATGTTGGTTTCATCGATTTGTCGCTGCTTTATTTCGTTTGGTTGTGCTTTGATGAGTGGACTTGTTGCTTGCGCACGTCTCGCCTATAACTGTCTTGATATCGAATGATGTCGCCTTCACTTAAATGACTGCCTGTTTGTACTTCAATCATCTCGAGTGGGAGATCCCCTGGGTTCTCTAGGCTGTGAATATGACCTAAAGGGATGTAAGTGGATTGATCTTCTTCAACCAGATAGGTTTTCTCATTGTTGGTCACTTTCGCAGTACCCGCCACGACTACCCAATGTTCCGCTCTATGGTGGTGCATTTGTAACGACAACTTGTGACCGGGTTTAACGGTGATACGTTTAACTTTGTCGCGCTTGCCTAGGTCGATAACATCGTATTTACCCCAAGGTCTAAACACCTCACGATGATGCACATGTTCTGTGCGACCCGCTTGATTTAGTTGACTGACAATCGATTTAACACCCTGAACCTTGTCTTTATTTGCAACCAATATAGCGTCTTTGGTTTCGACAATAATCAGGTTGTCGACACCTACCGTCGCAACCAGCTTATTTTCAGCATGGATGTAGTTGTGTTGAGAGTCGACGGTTAACACATCACCTTCAATGACGTTATTGTGCTGATCTTTTTCGCTTACATCCCAGATCGCGGACCATGAGCCAATATCGTTCCAGCCGACATCCATCGGGATCACCGCGGCGTGCGAGGTCTTTTCCATCACGGCGTAATCGATTGAATCACTTGGACTGCTTTTGAATGCTTCAGCGTCTATACGGATAAAGTCGAGGTCGGTATTTTGCGTTGCAAGAGCGAGTTTACAAGCCGCTACTATCTCAGGGTGGTGTTCGGCGAGTTCTTCAACATAGCGTGATGCCTTAAACATGAACATGCCACTGTTCCATAAGTATTGTCCTGAGCGGATGTACTCTTCGGCTGTTGCTGTGTCTGGCTTTTCTACAAAGCATTCTATGGCGAAGGCGTGATTGATTGGCTGCTCTGTTCCATTAGTATCAGTTTGAGCACTGGAGGAAAGAGGCTCTCCCTGCTTGATATAGCCATAGCCAGTCTCTGGGGAGCTAGGTGTTATACCGAATGTCACCAGCTTGCCTTGTTTTGCATAATCAACACCACGACTAATCGCTTGTTGGAATTCAGAGGTTTTCGCGATGTGATGATCAGCAGCCAGCACTAACAAGATAGGGTCGGATGCGCTTTGTTCATTAAGCGGTGGTTTACTTAAAGCCTTTAGGGCGGCAAGCGCAATGGCTGGGGCTGTATTTCTACCGACTGGCTCTAGCAGAATACCACTATGTTGAATGTTAGCTGATCGAGCTTGTTCAGCGGCAATAAAGCGATGCTCTTCATTACAGATAATGAATGGGGCATCGCATTTACTATCCATCAAGTGCTCTTCAAGGCCTTGCAGGCGTTGAAGTGTGTGCTGAAGCATTGACTGGTCGCCGGCAATATTGAGAAATTGCTTAGGGTAAATCTCGCGAGACAGTGGCCAGAGACGACTTCCGGAGCCGCCGGCTAGAATGACAGGTAAAATCATAGCGTGGTAATTAGGTGCATTAGAATACTGCTATCATATTACCACGCTTCACGCTTATTACTTATCGATAACCAAGAAGGATATGACTATCGATGACCTTCCGTAGGGGAGTTCAACATGTCTTTGGGATCGCTAATATTCTGATTATCACCTAGGCTTTGAACGCTGTTATGATCTTGAACATTAGAAAAGTCTTGAGGGTCAATCTTGAGTGTCTGTGTTGGGAACGCGATGTCTGCATTGTGTTTATGAATAATCGCCAGAACCTGTAACAGAACGTCTTGCTTCACTTTGTGGTACCTGATCCAGTTGACTGTTTTTGTGAAGGTATAGATAAAGAAGTTGAGCGTTGATGGCCCAAATTTGTCAAAGTTAACGATCAACGTCTGTTTGGCATCAATATCTGGGTGGGTCTCGAGCATGGTTCTTACATCATCAACAATGAGCGCCAATTTGTCTGCATCTTGATAACGAAGACCAAAGGTTTCATTGATTCTACGATTCAACATTCTCGATGGATTCTCTACCACAATACTACTGAACACCGAATTTGGCACGTACAAAGGACGCTTATCAAAAGTGCGGATGAGCGTCATGCGCCAACCAATGCGTTCGACAGTGCCTTCGATTTGACGATCGGGAGAACGTATCCAATCACCGACTTTAAAAGGGCGGTCGAAGTAAATCATCATGCCACCGAAGAAATTCGACAGTAAGTCCTTAGCCGCTAAACCGACGATCAAGCCACCAACACCACCAAAGGTGAGTAAGCCGGAAAGACTGAGCCCAAATGCCTGCATAATGGTTAGGCCGCCCATCACCATAAAGAACAAGCGAGCGACTTTCGCTATCGCTTGTACAGTGGTTTCGTCTCTGGTTTTTTGCTCTAAGACATAGGCTTCAGTGTTAGTGATCATTCGTAAGGTAAACCAAACGAATGTACAGATAATCAATATGTGTTTAAACGTTTTTAACCAATTGATTTCATTGCCAAACTGGTCTTGAAGTATTAGCCCGATAGAGACTGTAGCAGGCCAACACCAAAGTAATGTGCTGACAGGGGTTTTTAGTGCTTCTAGCAGTAGATCGTCCCAGTGGAATGGGGTTTTCTGAACCAGAATTTCTAAGCGATTATGGATAATTCGCCAAGCTACCCAAGCGAGAAAACTCGCAATAGTGATGAATAGGACGCTGTTTGCCCAATCACTATGGCTCTGGTTGATGTAGGTTTGTACTTGGGTTATGAATTCATTCATTGTGTGTGCTGCCGCAGAAATTATGAATTGGAAATTAGCAGAAACTCGAGTTGTTCTCTACCTTTATAAATCAAGCGATTATGACAATAGTATAACCTTATTCTTGCAGAACTAACTTTTTTTGAGATAGAAACTAATGTAGGTTTGGCTATCCCGTGTAATTAAAATTTCTAAACAGGATTTCAAATGAGCGACAAACAATATGCAGTTATCGGTTTAGGGCGATTTGGTCTGTCTGTTTGCAAAGAGCTACAAAGTTCAGGGGCACAGGTACTGGCCGTCGATATTGATGAAGAGCGAGTGAAAGAAGCGGCGGCTTTTGTTTCACAAGCGATTGTTGCGAACTGTACAAGCGAGGAGACAGTTAAAGAGTTAAGACTCGACGATTACGACATGGTGATGGTGTCGATTGGCTCTGATGTTAATTCCAGTATTCTGACTACTCTGGTGGTAAAAGAGTCAGGCGCAAAAGCTGTTTGGGTAAAGGCGAACGATAAGTTTCACGGCAAGATTCTCTCTAAGATTGGTGCTGACCATATCATCATGCCTGAACGAGATATGGGCATTCGTGTTGCGCGTAAAATGTTGGATAGACGCGTTCTTGAGTTTATCGATCTTGGCAGCGGTTTAGCGATGACGGAGATTGTTATTGGTTCTAATTTGTTGGGTAAGAAACTTGGCGACCTTAAGCTGTGTAAAGAAAATGGTGTTGAAGTACTTGGCTTCAAGCGAGGACCGAACCTAACTAAAGCTCCAGAACTGGATGTGAGTTTAGAAATTGGGGATGTGGTGATCATCGCTGGGCCGAAAGAGACCTTATCTAGAAAGCTACGCAATTGGTAATTGGCAATAAGGTAACAGTATGAATTCGTTAAAACGAAAAGGTACTTTCTACACGCTTAAGAGTGATAAAAAGCCACGTAAAGGCTCTGAACCTAAGATTATCCTTACGAGCTTCTTAGGCGTACTTATCCCCTCTGCAATATTGTTGACGATGCCTGTATTTTCTGTGACAGGCCTAAGTTTTACGGATGCACTGTTTACAGCAACCTCGGCGATCAGTGTGACAGGATTAGGTGTTGTCGATACCGGTGAGCATTTCACCTTGGCGGGTAAAATCTTACTGATGTTCTTGATGCAAGTCGGCGGGTTAGGGCAGATGACTCTATCTGCGGTACTGCTTTACATGTTCGGTGTTAGGTTAAGCCTTAAACAACAAGCACTCGCGAAAGAAGCGCTTGGCCAAGATCGTAAGATTAACCTTCGTAAATTGGTTAAGAAGATCATCATCTTTGCATTAGTGGCTGAATTTATCGGTTTTGTATTGCTCTGCTTCCGCTGGGTACCTGAGATGGGATGGTCAACGGGCAGTTTTTATGCTCTATTTCATGCGATATCTGCATTCAATAACGCAGGTTTTGCACTGTTTTCAGACAGTATGATGAGTTTTGTTGATGATCCGCTGGTGATCTTCACCTTAGCTGGCTTGTTTATTTTCGGTGGGCTAGGCTTCACAGTCGTCGGCGACCTATCGAGTAACTGGCGTAAAGGTTTTCGACATCTTCATTTACACACCAAGATTATGCTAACCGCCACTCCGACTCTATTGTTGGTAGGTACGGTATTGTTCTGGCTGCTAGAAAGAAATAACTCAGCAACCATGGAAGGGTTATCGACTCAAGGACAGTGGCTAGCCGCATTTTTTCAGTCGGCAAGTGCTCGTACTGCTGGCTTTAATAGTGTGGATTTGTCTCAGTACACACAGCCTGCGTTGCTGGTAATGATTGTACTGATGTTGATTGGTGCAGGTTCTACCTCAACAGGTGGTGGTATTAAGGTTTCGACCTTTGCAGTAGCCTTTGTCGCAACGTGGACCTTCCTCCGTCAGAAAAAGCACGTGGTGATGTTTAAGCGCACTGTGACTTGGCAAGCGGTAACAAAGTCATTGGCCATTATTGTGGTAAGTGGGGCGTTATTAACCACCGCGATGTTTTTGTTAATGCTTACTGAAAAGGCAGCGTTTGATCGAGTCATGTTTGAGGTGATTTCAGCCTTTGCAACGGTTGGCTTAACCGCTGGCTTAACCGCGAACCTGACTGAGCCAGGTAAATACATCATGATTGTTGTTATGGTGATTGGACGTATCGGTCCTTTGACCTTGGCTTATATGCTAGCTCGCCCAGAACCTTCCTTGTTGAAATATCCAGAAGACACGGTGTTGACTGGTTAATTAGGTTCACGGGCTGATAAATAAAGCTCTGTAAATAAAAACAAAGCCAGCGATATGCTGGCTTTGTTGTTATAGGCTGTTCGTTAAATGCTGAATGCTTAGCCCTCAAACATCTCAACGTATTCCTCATAGCCTTCTTCTGCTAATTTATCCGCTGGGATAAAGCGCATTGCGGCTGAGTTCATGCAGTAACGTAAGCCTGTTGGTTTTGGACCATCTTTAAATACATGTCCCAAGTGAGAATCACCAAACTTACTGCGAACCTCTGTTCTTGGGTAAAGCAGTTTGTAGTCAGTAGTTGTGACGACATAAGCCTCGCTGATTGGCTGTGTAAAGCTCGGCCAGCCTGTGCCTGACTTGTATTTGTCTTTTGAAGAGAACAATGGCTCCCCAGTTACGATATCAACGTAAATACCTTCTTGCTTGTTATCCCAGTATTTGTTGTCAAATGGGCGCTCAGTAGCGTCTTCTTGCGTTACATCGTATTGAAGTGCTGTAAGCTTCGCTTTGATCTCTGCATCAGACGGTTTTACGTATGTTTTAGCATTCGCTGTCGCATTCTTACTGTCGATGATCTGACGTAGTGTTTTAGGGTTGTCCTTTCTATCATCACCGAAGATCTTATCTAGGTACTGATCGCGGCCAGAAGCATAGCGGTAGTAGTTATAACGAACCTTACTCTTCTTGTAATAATCTTGGTGGTAATCTTCTGCTGGCCAGAACTTCTCAAATTTTATCAGTTCTGTTTTTAGTGGTGCACCAAAGATATTAGCTTTGTCGATCTCCATCATGAAGTTCTGAGCAACATCTTTTTGTGCTTGGTTATGATAGAAAATAGCCGGTCGATAATGACGGCCTCGGTCTACAAAAGAGCCTTTGTCATCGGTTGGATCGATGTGTCTGAAGAATTGGTCAAGAACCTGTTCATAGCTAACAACATCAGGGTTGTAAGTCACGTTTATCACTTCGATGTGACCCGACTTGCCTGAGGATACTTGTTTGTAGGTTGGGTTTTCTAGTTCACCGCCAGAATACCCAGAGATAACGTCGGTGACGCCTGTCAGCTTTTCTAGGTCGGATTCTGTACACCAAAAACAACCACCCGCGAGTGTCGCGATTTCACTATTACCTGAATTAGCTGTTTTATCCATTGTATTGGCAGTGCCAGTCTGGCTTACAAACAGCGAAATCAGTGGTAGCGCAACCACGAGTGATACCAATATTTTAGATAATTTATTCATAGATACCTCATCTTGACGTTCTTCTCATTCGATTTTGAATGTACGAATAGAGACAGGTTTTAGATGGAAAAAATTGCATCATTCATGAAAAAAATATGTTATCGAGAAAATCTTGCTCATAAATGCCGCCAGTAGTAGGGTGTAGGCATTGATGTAAAATAATAGATAATGATGACGTTTTCGTACATCTAAGGAACAGCATGCAAGCAGAAGTTAAATGGGTCGAAGGTTTTAAATTCTTGGGTCAATCTCAATCAGGCCACTCTATTGTCATGGATGGCAGCGGCGGTGCTACTGCGCCAAGCCCGATGGAAATGGTGTTAATGGCTGCTGGTGGCTGTAGCTCTGTTGATGTAGTGGACGGTTTGAAATCTGCGGGTCAAAGCATCACTGGTTGCAATGCAAAGCTTGAAACCAAACGTCGTGAAACAGCGCCGAAAATCTTTACTGTGATTAATATTCACTTTGAAGTGTCTGGTGACAACCTTGATCCTGAGCAGGTCGCTAAGGTGTGTGCGGATTCATTCGAAAAGTACTGTTCTGTATGTCTAATGTTGGGTGCTGGCGTAGAGATGACTCATAGTTGGGAAATCGTCTAGTCTTCTGGCTGTATAGCTTGGCTTTGAGTCGTTACTTTTCGGCTTATGAGCAAACATAGATAAAGAAAGGGAGGAGCACTTAGCAGTGCTCCTCCCTTGTTATTAAGGAAGTCGTTATTACGTTAGAATACGATTATTCCACTGTTTCAATGATAACTTCTTCAACTTGAACATCTTCTTGGTACTCGAAGCTTGGGATTGTTGCTTCCACACGACGGTTTTGAGCACGACCTTCAGCCGTATCGTTTGATGCGATTGGGTTTTCTTCCCCTTCACCAGAAGCGGTAATGCGATCAGCTTCAATACCTTGCTCTTCGATGTATGCTGCTACTGCTGCCGCACGTTTCTTAGAGATCATCATGTTGTACTCAGCTGCACCTGTTGAATCTGTGTGACCAACAATGTTAACGGTAGACTGAGGGTATGTTTGTAAGACTTCCACAATTGGCTGTATAGCGGCTTTACCTTCGTCTGAAAGTTCTGTGCTGTTAGTCGCAAATGTACCTTGAGAGAAACTCTCAGTTTGCGCTTTGGTAACCACTACCTCCGCTTCCTCTTCAACGACCACAGCTTCTGGCTCTGTGATTGGTTCAGAAGGTGCTTGAGTTACAGCCGCCGCAGAAGCTGCAGCCGCTGATGCGGTTGTATTACCCGTGCCGAAATTGTAGCTAAGACCTACTGTGACAAGGTTGGAGTTTAGGTCTTGGATGATCTTATCGTCAAAATCATCGAAGTATTGGTATTCCACTCTCAGCGCCCAATCGTCTGAAAGCTGTTTCTCGGCACCGATACCTAAGGCTAAAACAACGTCGTCTTCGTCATCGTGCATGATGTAAGCAGGACCTGCTTTAAAGAAGATATCAAACTCTTGTTTAATCGCTAGTCGATACATTGGGCTTAAAGAAATGGCTACGATAGAATCGCTGTATCTTTGAGTCGCTCCGTTGTTGTTAAAGCTGGTGTCATAATCACCTAAGTAATCTGCATTCAATTCTAGAGCAATGTTATCGGTAAAGTTGTAACCACCGTAAATACCGCCCGCCACTGAATCATCTTCACAATCAATGTTGTCGACACAAGCGCTATCTAGCCAACCCATGCCAACTTTTGCGCCTACGTATGTCGTTGCGGCAATTGATGGAGCAGCAGCGAAACCTGAAGCAGCTATCACAGCACACATGATTTTTGACAATTTTTTCATAATCTTATCCTTGGATTAACTCTTATTGTTATCTGAATGAGCCTTTAAAGCGACGACTTACTGATTGGGACACTGCAACAGTAGATCGTTCAAGGCGTAGATTCAGGTCGAACCTATCTTGGAACTGTTATTACATTGTTAGTACAGTTGCTTATTATGGTCAATGAAATTGTTAAAAATTATATATTTAAGGTGCTATTTACAGAGGTTTTTGTCAATTAATTGCTGTCTCAAATGTTGGAAACGAAGAAAACTCGTATCATTTTTAGGCGATACGAGGTTTCATTTTCATGTGTACGGAATGTTTGGTTGGGTAATCTAGGTGATTACCGTTATGGGCGCTCACCAGCTAACAAACGTTTTTCAATATCTGCAATGACACCTGGTAGGTCTGCAATGGTATCGATCAAGTAGTGCGGGTTTGATTCGTTTAGCCTAACGCTTGCTTTTTCACGTGCAGCTGTAAGTGTTGTCTCGTCTGCATCTAAATATTCTTGATACGTTAAGCCTGCTTCGTTACCTGATAGTACAAGGCCTACTGTCCACATACCTGCGTTGTGACCTTCATCGATCCCAGGTGCTGCATCATCCACTTTCACACATGCTGAAACGCTGGTTACGCCAAGGTCGATTACGTTTTTAAGTGCCATAAATGGAGCAGGGCGACCGCCTTGAGGTAGGTCATCGGTTGCTACGATGTTGTCTGGGTGGTAACCGTAATCTGCAGCAGCAGGGATTAGCACATCCATCACTTCACGTGGGTAACCTGAACAAGATCCGATCTTCACGTTCTTCTCTTTTAGGTTATTGACCACTTCTATCGCATTCAAAATAGGTGCTGCGTGATCGGCTACTTTCGCTTTTTGAAGAGGCATGAATGCCGCGTAGATCGCGTCAACGTCTTCACTTGTCATGGAGCGTCCGAACTGAGCCTTCCAACGAGCGTCAACAGCTGGAATTCGACCCACTGCTTGGATGTGGTCCCATTTGCCGATCCCCATAGGTTCACGCGCTTCAGCTAAGTCGATGTCAAAGTCGAAACCTTGTTTGAATGCTTCAACGAAGATGCTAGTTGGAGCAAACGACCCAAAATCAACGATAGTGCCGGCCCAGTCAAAGATAACCGCTTGGATAGGTGATGTTGTATTCATAGTCGTGTCCTATTTCTGTTCTCTCCCAACTCAGGTTGTTCTGGGAGATGAATGATTGTTTTAGGTTATTGGTTACTTGAAATTATTGCTTCAAGGCATGCTTTTAAAGGTGGTTTAAAGGTATTCAAAGTCTTTGCAGATTTTTGCTATCGCTTTTTCGAATACAGACAGAGCGACTTGTAGTTCGCTGCGGCTGATGATCAATGGTGGGCTCAACTGAATCACATTACCTTGTGACACCTTAAAGCTCAGGCCATCGTTTAAACATTGGTAAAGTACTGCTTCCGCTTCATCGAAAGCTCGGGTTTTGGTGATATGATCGGTGACCAATTCCACCCCCCAGAGTAGACCGATGCCGCGAACGTCACCAATGACTGGGTATTTCTCTTTCATTTGAAGCAGTTGTTCACGCACGAATGCGCTGTCCGCTTGTACTTTTTCAAGTAGATTTTCTTGCTCAATCACTTCCATCGTAGCCAGTGCCGCTGCGCAGCCAATAGGACTTTTCTCGTGGGTGTAGTGACCAAGTGATACTTGCGCTGCCGTGTTGTATTTGTCTTTAGTGACCATGGCTGCAATTGGAACCAAGCCCCCGCCAAAACCTTTACCGATACAAAGAATGTCAGGTTCGATATCAAAGGCCTGGTGAGTGAACCATTCGCCACTACGACCCAGACCGTTTGGAATGTCGTCGATGATCAACATGACGTTATGCTTATCGCAGATCTCACGGATGCGCTTCCAGTAAGCTTTGCTTGGAACCTGAACGTCTGTGTTACGCACTGCTTCGGCAATGAAGGCTCCAATGCCACCTTCTTTTTCAATCACATACTCTAAATAGTCGGCATAGTGAACGTCGCATGCAGTTTCGTTTGCATTGACTGCGCTATTCTCGTTAAACGGGAAAGCGCCACGATAAGAGACGGCTGGTGGAATGCGTTCTACGCCAGCCATTAACGGGCCCATGCCTTCGCGGAAACAAGCTTCACCACCCACTGAAATTGCGTCCAGTGACGCGCCATGGAATGAGTCCCACAGTGAAACGACCTTGAAGTTGTTGGTGACATGTCGAGCCAGTTTGAGTGCCATGCCGATAACCGAAGTACCACCCGGTGCAAACAACACGCGGTTCAACTCACCACCGCAGATCTGTGTCAGCTTTTCAGCGCATTGAACGGCTGTTTCATTGGTAAAGCGACGTGGTGAAAACGGCAATGAAGCCATTTGTTGAGTCACTTTATTAATGATATGTGGATGGCCATAACCCAATTGATGAACATTGTTACCGTGAAAGTCCATGTACTTCTTGCCCGTCGCATCTTGAATGTAGATGCCTTCAGCTGCTTCAAGTGTGTTTAGGCAAGGCGTTGACATGGCTTGATGAAGAAACACGTCAGCATCACGCTTTAACATTACTTGAGTCGCATCATCGTTTAGCGACTCGTTCCATTTCTCACGCGCTGGCGTGGTGTTCACATCGCCTTCGCTTCGAAAGTATGTCGCCTTTAGAACAGAATCTTGATTGGCCATCGTCATTATTTGATGTCCCAGTACATAGCATTCTTAATTGCGCCAATTAGAGCTTCAATGTCTGACGGATACACTTCACCGATGTTACCGATTCGGAAGCAGTCGGCGTTTGAAACCTTGCCCGGGTAAATCACAAAACCTTGTTCTTTCAAACGGTCATAGAATTCCTTGAATTGGTAATCGCTATGAGTTGGAGAATAGAAAGAGGTGATAATCGGTGAATGAAGTTCATCATTTAACAGAGGTTCAAAACCAAGAGAGCGCATACCTGCAACCAGTGTGGTTTGGTTTGTTTGGTAGCGATTATGACGAGCTTCGATACCACCTTCCTGTTCCAATTCAAGTAGAGCTTGATAGAAAGCACGCACTGTATGCGTCGGAGAGGTAAAACGCCATTTACCGAGGTTGCTTTCCATGCAGTGCCATTGGTCAAACAGATCAAGGCTTAATGAACGAGCTTGGCCTTTGCACTTTGCCAGTTCAGATTGCTTAGCAATAACAAAGCCGAAGCCCGGTACACCTTGGACGCACTTGTTTGCAGAGCTGATCATGTAATCGATACCTAAGTCAGCGATATCCATAGGGATGCCACCAAAGCTCGACATTGCATCGAGAATGACGGTTTTGTTGTGCTGTTTTGCCAATTTGGCAATGTCTTCAATTGGATTCAGCATGCCTGTCGTGGTTTCACAGTGCACAATCGCAACGTGAGTAATGTCTGAATCCATGGCCAATGCCGTTTCCATTTCGTTCAAGTCAGGCTGTGATGTTTCACCTGGGGAAACGACATGGCATGGAATGTTTAAGTATTCTGCGATTTGAGCAATACGAGCGCCGTACGCACCGTTATCAACAACAAGAAGCTTACCGTTGTTAGAGATAACGCTACCGATTGTTGCTTCTACCGAAGCGGTGCCGCTACCTTGCATTAATACGCTTGTATATCCCGCTTGCTTAGTCGCTAAAGTCACTAGCTTGCTACGAATCACTTCAACAACGTCTTTGTTGTATTCATCATCCCAAGTACACCAATCTTTTAACATCGCTTGGCGAACGGTTTCAGAAGTAGATAAAGGGCCCGGTGTCAGCAGTAAGTATTCGTTTCTCATGTTCAACTCTCGTGATTTTAATTTTTGGACTATACCAATATTTAGGGTTACTTTAACAACCAATTTAAACGGTCGTAAATAGCCCAAACATCATTTTCACAAAAGCTTCATATTAAAAATGGTCACTTGTCTTGAGAAAGTTTTCGATCTTTAAATTGCCATTTTTCGTTCATTTAATCGTCACAAAAGCCAGTTAGCTTAATAATCGAAATCTGGTACATACCAGTGGGAGGGGTGTGTGCCAACAACTGGAATGAATTTTTGAATATAGGTGCCTCTCGATAGGGCTTCTAGCTTTAACAACTTTAACTTTGGCAATTTTTAATTTTGGCAACTTCTCACTCTAGAGTTGGGCCTGACTGGAGAAAATGATGAAAAACCGTTTTATGAAAGGATCACTTGCAGCATTAGTCACACTATTAGCTGGTAACGCTTATGCGGCACAGGAAGTGACGGTTTATACCGCTTTTGAAACTGACATCTTAGCGAAGTACAAAAATGCTTTTGAAAGCGAAAACCCAGACATCAACATCAAATGGGTTCGTGATTCAACAGGAATCATGACGGCAAAATTATTGGCTGAGAAAAACAACCCTCGTGCAGAAGTGGTGTGGGGCCTTGCGGGTTCTTCAATGGCTCTACTTAAGGAGGAGGGCATTCTTAAGCCTTACACTCCTCAAGGTGTAGAAGCGCTGCGCTCAAACCTCAACGATCCGCAATCTACTCAAGCTTGGTATGGCAACGATGCATTCTTCAATGCGGTTTGTTTCAACGAAGCGGTAGCGAAACAACTTAACCTACCAGCACCTAAATCTTGGGATGACCTAACCAAGCCTATCTACAAAGGCCACATTGCGATGCCAAACCCAGCGTCTTCTGGTACGGGTTATATGCAAGTGTCTGCTTGGCTACAAAACATGGGTGAAGACCAAGGTTGGAACTACATGCAGAAGCTAGACCAAAATATTGCTCACTACACGCACTCAGGTTCTAAGCCATGTGTTCAAGCGGGCATGGGTGAAGTCGCTATCGGTATTTCTATGGCGAGCCGTGGCGCTAAGCTGAAAACTCAAGGCGCTCCACTTTCAGTGATTACACCTGAAGGCATCGGCTGGGAATCTGAAGCGGTAGGCCTTGTTAAGCCTTCTGATGCAGCACAACGTGTTATCGATTGGTCTATTTCTAAAGCGGCAAATGAGCTTTACATCGAAATGTACCCAGTTGTTGGTCACCAAGATGTGACAGGCAAAGCAGAGAACTTCCCTAATGTAGAAAAGAACATGGCAAAAATGGACTTCGCTCGCATGGGCAGTGAACGTGCAGACGTTCTTAAAACATGGTCTGAGAAGTTTGACGCTAAATCAGAGCCAAAATCTTAATCTATCGAGCTACTCAGTTAATTAACTATTTAGCTATTTAACTGTTTAGTTCATTAGAAGTTAGAAATCAGTAAAGGAAGGCTTCGGTCTTCCTTTTTTAGTTTTACGCCTTCAGGTTTTAAGTAAGGTACAACAAATGACAAAGCACTACTCATATTGGTTCAAGCAAGCGTTGGAACAAGAGTTCGGCAACATCAATGCGGGGCTAGATTCGGCTAAGCCGCTCCAAAAAGATGTCAACTGTGATATCGCCATTGTTGGCGGTGGCTATACGGGTTTATGGACGGCGATTTTAATCAAACAACAGCAACCCGAAAAGCATGTTGTCGTGATTGAAAAAGGCCTATGTGGTAGCGGTGCTTCTGGTGCGAACGGCGGTTGCATGCTGACGTGGTCAACCAAGTATCCGACGCTGAAAAAGCTCTATGGAAAAGAACAAGCGAAATGGTTGGTTAAGGAATCGGAAAAGGTTATATACGAGATCGAATCCTTCTGTAACGAACACAAGATTGACGCGCATCTATATCGCAGCGGAACTTACTACACGGCGACCAATGAAGCTCAAAAGGGTGGAATGGAGCCTGTTGTTAATGAGCTGGTTAAGCAGGGTATCAATAGCTGGAAGAAGTGCGACAATTCTTTGGCTGATAAAGCGGGATCTGAACGCCATATTGAGGGTTACTACTCAGAAGCTGCGGGTAGTGTGCAGCCAGCGTTATTGGCTAGAGGTTTGCGCCGAGTCGCGCTTGAACTGGGTGTCGAAATTCACGAAAACACAGAGATGACATCACTCGACTATGGCTCTCCCGCTCGAATTCAAACCAAAGGCGGGTCAGTATTTGCGGATAAAGTGATTTTGGCACTCAATGCGTGGATGCTCGATCACTTCAAAGAGTTCAAACGCAGCATTGTGGTTGTCTCTTCAGATATGGTGGTGACCAAGCCCATTCCTGAAAAGCTCAAGAAGTTTGGCCCAGAGAAAGGGGCGGCGGTGGTGGATTCGCGTATCTTTGTCCACTACTACCGAGATACCCAGGACGGACGACTCATGTTGGGCAAAGGCGGCAATAAATTCTCGTTTGCCAATCAAGTTGAAAGCATGTTTAACCAAACGACTAACTACCTGCCGATTCTCAATCAATCGTTCCAAAAACTGTTCCCTAAATTGGAACAAAGTGAATTCGATTACAACTGGTCTGGCGGCTCAGATCGTTCGGTTACCGGATTGCCATTTTTCGGTAACCTAAAAGGCCAAAGCAACATCTATTATGGGCTTGGTTATTCAGGCAATGGCGTTGCTCAAACCCGTATGGGCGGGAAGATTTTGTCAGCAATGGTGCTCGATATCGACAATGCTTGGACACGAAGCGGTTTAACTAAAGGCCCGTTAGGACACTTCCCGCCAGAGCCATTTCGTTGGGTAGGTGCGATGATGGTGCGTGATGCGGTACGAAGAAAAGAGAACGCGGAAGATTCGGGTAACACGCCATTGTGGCTAGATAAACAGTTATCCAAACTCGCAGGTGCGGCGGGCAAAGCCGACAAGGTTGAATCATAGATTAATCTTGCGTTTAAATTAGAAGTTTACATTAAGGCTCTCAGTGATTTATGGGCAAGTCACTGAGGGCTTTCAACGTTGAACGAACTGTTAATGCTGAACAAATAGCAATCCTTAATGCTTATTATATCTGCAATATAACTGTCATTTAGCTACTATAAATTTGTCACTCAACTGCAATATTCTCAGTTTAAATTTGGTATATACCATATAGAGAGTGCTGTAGTATGAGCAACCAAACTTATTTGAATATTGAAAACGTTGTAAAGCAATTTGGCCAATTTACAGCGTTAAAAGACATCTCCCTATCGATAGATAAAGGCGAGTTCGTCTGCTTCCTTGGCCCATCTGGCTGTGGAAAAACCACCTTATTACGTGCGATTGCAGGCCTAGACTTACCAACGTCAGGTTCTATTGAGCAGAACGGTAATGATACGACCTTCTTGCCACCAGAAAAGCGCGACTTTGGCATCGTGTTCCAGTCTTACGCTTTGTTTCCAAATCTCACTGTGGAAGAAAATATTGCGATTGGTCTGAAAAACCAAGGCATGTCGACCAAAGAAGCCCTTGAGACGGTTGAGTCTTGGTTAGAAACCATCGGCTTACCAACGTCTGGTCAGAAATATCCAAATCAGCTATCTGGTGGACAGCAGCAGCGTGTTGCTCTGGCTCGCGCATTGGCGTTATCTCCAGGCTTGTTGCTACTCGACGAACCACTTTCTGCGTTGGACGCGAAGGTAAGAACACACCTACGTGATGAGATCTGCCAACTGCAACGCAAGCTGGGTATCACCACTATTATGGTGACGCACGACCAAGATGAAGCGTTAACGATGGCAGACCGTATTGTCGTGATGAATCATGGTGTTATCGAGCAGGTCGGTGCTCCTCAAGAGATCTACCAAAAACCCGTCAGTCGTTTTGTTGCTGAGTTTGTTGGCAGCATGAACTTTATCCAAGCTTCTGTTGCGGCTCAAGGCAAGATGCGCATTGCTGAGTCAATGCTGCCGTTACCTGGCTTAGATAATCTCACGCCAAATCTGGGTGATGTTTTCGATATTGCCGTTCGTCCAGAGCAAATCCAGTTTGTTGATCGTTTTAGTGAATCCTTGCCAGTGAGAATCGTATCAAGCGAATTCTTAGGGGCGTTTTATCGTATTGAGTGCCAATTGCAACATGACTCAACGGCGAAAGAGATCATCGTTGATGTACCCGTCAAAGAGTTCAACCGATTGAAGCTGCGTCGCAGTGATATTCGTTACGTGGCGTTTGATCAAGAAGGCCTTAGAGCTTACCCATCGAAAAGCCTGCAAGTGATGAAAGACGAGGCGGCGTAAACAATCATGGAATCGACTCAAATGATGCAATCTAAGCTGCTAATTCAACGACGAGTACAACCTTTTCTGGCTCGGTTAAGCAAAGACAACGTAATTCTGTTTGGGCTGTTGGCCTTTTTGTCTGTGGTCATGACGTTGTTTATCCTGATGCCACTGTGGGCGATGTTGAAAAAGAGTGTTCAGAACGCAGATGGCGAATTTGTAGGCTTAGAGAATTTCGCAACGTATTTTGCGTCTCAAAGCTTATGGCAGTCGGTAGGCAATACCTTCACGCTTGGGTTGCTAGTGACAGTTGTCGTGGGCGTCTTGGCGTTTGGTTATGCCTATGCGCTAACTCGTTCATGCATGCCTTTTAAGGGGCTTTTTCAAGTACTGGGTTCTGCGCCTATTCTTGCTCCGTCACTGCTTCCTGCAATCAGTCTTATCTTCTTATTTGGTAACCAAGGTATCGCTAAAGAAGTCTTGGGGGGCAACTCGGTTTATGGTTTGATTGGTATCTCACTGGGCCTGATATTCTGGACGTTTCCACACGCCTTAATGATTTTAACTACTTCATTGAGAACCTCTGACGCTCGTCTTTATGAGGCGGCACGTGCACTCGATACTTCATCGCTAAAAACCTTCTTCATGGTGACGTTACCTGCGGCAAAATACGGTTTGATAAGTACCTTGATCGTTGTGTTTACGCTGGTGGTTTGTGATTTTGGTGTGCCAAAGGTGATTGGTGGTAGCTACAACGTTTTGTCTACCGATATCTTTAAGCAGGTAGTAGGGCAACAGAATTTCTCTATGGGCGCGGTGACTAGCATCCTATTGCTATTGCCTGCGTTGCTTGCGTTTACCGTTGACCGCTGGGTTCAAAAGAAACAAAAGAGCTTGTTTGATACTCGCTCCGTCGCTTACCAACCAGAGCCAAACACTCTACGTGATGGCGTGTGTTTACTCTATTGCACCGTAATTTCAGTGGCTGTTGTTATCGTGCTAGGCATGGCGATATACGGATCTATGGTCACTTTCTGGCCTTGGAACAAAGCGCTGACGCTAAACAACTACAACTTCGCAGAAATGAGTACTTATGGTTGGGCGCCATTCTTCAACTCCTTAACGCTTGGTGCTTGGACTGCGGTTATTGGTACTGTTCTGATTTTCTTAGGTGCATACTGCATTGAGAAAGGTCGCGCCTTCGGTCCTGTTCGTCAAGCGATGCAAATGCTCAGCGTTGTTCCGATGGCCGTTCCGGGTATGGTGCTGGGTTTGGGTTATATCTTCTACTTCAATGATTTGAGTAACCCACTTAACTTCTTGTATGGCACGATGGCGTTCTTGGTGATTAATACCGTGGTTCACTACTACACGGTAGGGCACATGACGGCGTTAACGGCATTGAAACAACTGCCTTCCGAAATTGAAGCAACAGCGGCTTCGGTAAACTTACCGCAATACAAGCTGTTCTTTAAGGTGACGGTACCTGTTTGTCTGCCGGCGATTTTAGATATTGCGACATACCTGTTTATTAATGCACTTACCACGACATCTGCGGTAGTATTCTTGTATTCTACCAATACGATTCCAGCGTCAGTATCAGTACTGAATATGGACGATGCAGGTCAAACCGGTGCAGCAGCAGCGATGGCGGTGATGATCATGATATCTGCAGCGAGTGCGAAGTTGATTCATATGCTAATCAACAAGTTATTCGATAAGCGCACCCAAGCTTGGCGTAAACGCTAGCGAACCACTTATATTGCAGTTGGCCAAGGAGTGGCTGACGACAAGAACAAGAATGAAAGGAAATGAAGTGCAGTACGTAAAAATCAAAGATGTCATCGTAGAGCAGATAGAGTCGGGGATGTTAACACCACGACAGAAGCTGCCTGCGGAACGTAAGCTGGCTGAATCGTTTGATACGACTCGAGTTACCTTACGCGAAGCCTTGTCTTCACTTGAAGCGGAAGGGCGCATTTATCGAGAAGACCGACGTGGTTGGTTTATCTCTCCCGAGCCGCTTCGTTACGATCCAACACAAACGCTGAACTTCACCAATATGGCTCTATCGCAGAATCGACAGCCGAAAACTGAGTTGGTGGCGGCGAAAGGAATGTTAGCAACCAAGGAGGCGACTCGGCTTCTTGAGTTACAACCTTTCTCGGACGTTTATCGAGTAGACAGAGTTCGTTATCTTGAAGATAGGCCGGTTGTGTATGTGACCAACTACATTCGACCAGAGTTGTTCCCTAACTTGCTTGATTATGACTTGTCTAAATCGTTGACGGACATCTACCGCGAACACTTTGGTGTGGTGTATCAGAAGATCCGTTACCGAGTGAGCACAACGTCTTTACTTGGCGAGACAGCGCAAGCCCTGCGTGCGACTTCTGGCTCACCTGCAATGGTTGTTGAGCGTGTTAACTACAATCAAAACGGCGATCTGATTGACTGTGATATTGAGTATTGGCGTCATGACGCGATCAGTATTGAGTCAATCGCGCAGCTAGAGCGCTAGTCATACGTTAGAACGTTAGCATATCTGCAATTATGCAGGATTGCCCAATTGAAAAGTTCAAAGGTCTCTTATTCGGAGGCCTTTTTATCACCTGTTGTCAGCCGTTGTGCTAATTCATCTATAATTTAGGAATGAAATGGAATTCTCTGCCATCGTCATCGTGATAATTTCGGCTCTGCTTCATGCGGGTTGGAATGTTCTAGGTAAATCTAATCAAGGTTCGGGGTCGTCTTTTTTCCTTGCTTCTGGCTTTGCCGCTGCCGCGATCTTGACTCCTTACCTAATTTGGTATGTTGATAACGTTGGATTTTCAAACATCTCATTTCCATTTTGGCAATTGGTTTTGTTGAGTGGGATTTGCCAAATTGTTTATCTAATTGGGCTAGGTGCTGCATATAAACAGGCCGATATTGGGGTGATTTACCCGATGGCACGAGCGCTGCCCGTGTTGATGGTGGGTTTAGGCACGGTGTTGATAGGCTATGAGCTGTCACCTAATCAATGGTTTGGCTTCACCTTGATTACCTTGGGTTGTTTGTTTGTACCACTTAAGAAGTTTTCAGATCTTAGGTTAAAAGCGTATCTCAACCTTGGCGTACTGTGGGCGTTAATCGCGGCCATTGGTACCACGGGCTATTCCATCATTGATAAAGAAGCGCTTCTGTTACTCGATCCTTTGAGCACACCAGTTATAACTAACAAGCACACCGCGATTTTCTACCTAGGTATCCAGTTCTGGGCAATTGTGATTCCGTTGAGTGTTTGGTTATTCGTAACCAACCAAAGAATCGAGTTTACTAATGCTTGGATACTGCGAAAGAAAGCCACGCTTGCAGGCATTATGATGGCTTCGACCTATGGCTTAGTGCTGTTTGCGATGACCATGACTGAAAATGTCAGCTTGGTTGTTGCTCTTAGGCAAGTGAGTATCATTTTCGGCGTAGTGATGGGGATCTACTTTTTAAAGGAAAAGTGGCACGCGACTCGCGGTGTAGGCGTATCTCTAATTATTGCTGGCTTAGTTATCTCATTGACTTAAAAGATCGCCTGAGTGATTGGGGATTTGTGAATAGGTATCTCTATTAAGTTAAATGAAAAAACGCCCTTAGCGAAACAAACTTCGTTAAGGGCGTTTTCTCTTTATCTAGTAAGAAGCTGTAGGTAGTAAAAGACTTACCCCGCTAAATCTTGAGCATCTTGCTGTTTCAACACTTTGTGGCCATCTTCAGTGACACCACGTTTCCAGTAGCTGCTGATGTAGATGTTCTCTTTCGCGACTTCTTTTTCGTTGCGGAAGTATTGTCTTAGCTCACGCATGCTTTCAAATTCACACGCTGTCCATATTGAAACCTGACCTTCTAACCATTCTGTGTTGCGCACGGTTTGTGAAAGTGACTCTGAGGTTTCATCTTCAATCAACCAGGTTACTTTGATACCTTGAGGAGTCTCAAGTACCTGCTTATCTGCTGCTGAGTTGATCTGAATGATAGCGTGCCCCGTTGCTGTTTCTGGGAGCGTTTTTACTTTTGCAGAAAGCGCAGGTAGGGACGTCATGTCTGCAACTAAGAAGAACCAGTCTGACTCTAGGTTAAGCCCCTGAATTAAACCAGGACCAGCCACTGAAATAGTGTCACCCACTTTCGCGTTCATTGCCCACCTTGCAGCAAAGCCACACTGCAAATCTTTAGTGATGTGACGAACGAAATCGACTTCAA
Organism: Vibrio sp. 10N.239.311.G01; assembly: GCF_041465805.1. Classification (NCBI taxonomy): domain Bacteria; kingdom Pseudomonadati; phylum Pseudomonadota; class Gammaproteobacteria; order Vibrionales; family Vibrionaceae; genus Vibrio; species Vibrio sp. 10N.239.311.G01. Next base: position 93,634 of record NZ_JBFSRM010000011.1, on the reverse strand, counting down.
TCCACTGCTCTACAGGATTGTACTGACGAATGGTGTAGGTACGCATGGTTGGGCGCTCACCTTCGTTTAGCTGGCTTAAATCAGTCGTGCCAAGTGGCGAGAATAAAAGCTTGATGTAGCCGCCGGCACATTCTGTTGGGTATTTACTTAATCCCTCACCGCTAAGCGTTATGCGCTGCATGTTTGGAGTAATTGTTGAGGTTTGAGTAACGGTTAATGTGATAGGGCTAGGCTTGCTCATATAAGGCTCTCTTAGATTTGGATTTCCACATCATAATCCTGAACTAAAAAACACTCAATACTAATAGTTATCATTTACTTTTATTTACACATGTACTACCTAACTTATACGACAGATCCTATTGAGAAACGGATCCTACAAAAAAGAGCCCTTTAGAAAACTAAAGGGCTCTTAGGATTGGTTTGACTCAGGGAACAGAATTAGCTGTTTGCTTGCTCTAGTTCAATCGTTTCTTCAGCGGCTTTCGCAGCTTCTAGCATCTTACGAATAATGAACGATGCTGCCATTGCGATACCTACCATCACGACGGCAAGAACAGTCAGCATTTGGAAGTAATCACCGTAAACCGTTTGCACGATCTCTTGTGTGATCTCTTGACCTTTCTCTAGTGCAATAGACGTTGAGAATACCGCGCCAACAATGCCTGATAGTGCGATAGCAACAGAGAACAAGCTTACTGAGAAGTTTTCAATGTGCTTAGGTGCAACAGACAGGATGAAGGCTACAACCATTGAACCTACAATCACTTCACCGAATGCTAGGAAGAAGTGAATCGCTAGGAAGACTTCTGGGCGGATCAGAACATCGTCACCAACTGTCGTTACTGCCATCGTAAGGATACCGAAAGCGATAGCCGTAAGGATGAAAGAGAAACCGACTTTGGTTGCAGTTGAGAAGTTAATGTTTTTCTTTTCTAGGCTAGAGAAGATACCCGCGATGATAGGACCAGCAACCATACACCATAGTGGGTTCATTGCCATTGAAGCTTCAGGTGCAACAGGGATAAAACCAAATAGATCGCCACGCATTGTGTTGATCGCTACCATTGTCATCGAAGTCATCATCTGACCGTAGTACACGAAGAAACATGTCGTCAGGAATGTGATGATTAAAATAGTGCCCATTTTCAGCATGTCTGATTTCTTCGATTTCAACATCAAAGAAACAAAGTAGACGATTGCTGCACCGCCAATTGCGTATACGATGTTTTGGCCAATATCCATGTTCGAGAACATGAAGAATACCAAGCCAATCATAGCGGCAGAAAGACCAAGGAACGCTGCCCAGTTTTTAGTGCTTACTGGTTTTTGGTCGATTTCAGCACTTGCTTCAACAAGGCCTTTGCGAACAAAGGTCATCATCAGAAGCGCAGCACCGGCTAGAACCGCTGAAAGAAGGAAACCACCGTGGAAACCAACAACAAGTACTAGCATTGGGAACAGGTATTGGCCTAACAGAGCACCAATATTGTTTACTGAGTAGTTGATTGGGTAGCAGTTCTCAAAATCTTCTTGAGTTTTGAACGTGCGTTTGTAAAGACTTGGGTAAGAAGGGGACATCAAACCACGTGCATAACTTGCTAACGCAATACCACATAATGCCATCGGAACATTGGTTGCTGCTGCACCAAGTACCAGTAGAACGTAACCACTTGCGAACCCTAGGAAGGCAATGGTTAAAGATCGGTAAGCGCCTAAAAACTTGTCGGCGATAAAGCCACCTGCGATAGCAAATAGCGGTCCGATTGCAGAGAAAGCACCAACAACCATCATGGTGTCGGCTTCATTGTAGTTCAGATCTTCAAGGAAGAAACGAGTCAAGATCACCATGACGCCATAGAACGAAAGTCCGAACATCATTTGGCAGAACATCATTGATTTGTTTAATCTATTCCACATTATTTTATTCTCACGTTTGTATTAATATGTAGTGTAATTACCCGATTATAATATCATTAGTAGTAATACATAAACTGAAACATCTATCCCAAACAGAACTATACTCGATATATCTTTTCTTATGAGTGCATTCATATTTCTCATGAATGAGATTTGCAACGTTAGATTTTGCAAGTGGATGCATGGCGGTATGAAATTTAGCCATCATCATTTGTGGCTAAGTAATGAACTAATAAAGGGAAAGTTAGAGGTAGTCATTCTGTAAGTTATTTTGAGTGAGTATCACTTTCAATTAGCTGTTGGGCTTTAGCCAATAAAAAAGCCAGCTTGGTGGCTGGCTTTGTTGAGATATTGAAAACTAAGTTTACAAGAATGCTGTCTCTATAGAGGCTTTCTCCACTCGTGTTCCTGTCTTTTATTCACAAGGTGGTGCCATGTGGATCACGGCTAGGCCGCCTAGAGAAGTTTCACGGTACTTCTTGTTCATGTCTTTACCTGTTTGATACATGGTCTCGATAACCTTGTCTAACGAGATAAGACACTTGCTGGTACGTTTCAATGCCATGCGCGATGCATTGATCGCTTTCATTGCACCCATTGCGTTACGTTCGATACATGGTACCTGTACTAGTCCGCCGATTGGGTCGCATGTCATGCCGAGAGAGTGCTCCATCGCGATCTCAGCTGCAATACAAATCTGTTCGTTGCTACCACCACGTAGGGCAGTTAGGCCTGCTGCGGCCATTGATGAAGAAACGCCGACTTCACCCTGACAACCTACCTCTGCGCCAGAAATCGAAGCGTTGGTTTTGTATAAGATGCCGATTGCGCCAGAGACTGCCAAGAAGTCTTTAAGCTGCTTAGTGTCTAGCTCTTTGATGAAACGATGGTAGTACATCAAAACCGCAGGAATAACGCCAGCCGCACCATTAGTAGGTGATGTCACGACCTGACCGCCCGCTGCATTCTCTTCACTCACGGCAAAGGCAAATAGGTTAATCCAATCCATGATCTCCATTGGATCGTTTTCAATCGAGGCATTCGCTTCAAGCTTTTTAAGCAGAGCAGGTGCTCGACGAGTGACTTCTAGGCCGCCATCAAGGATGCCTTCCGTGTCAAAGCCACGCTGCATACACAGAGACATCACCTTCCAAATTTGGTCGGCTTTCTGGTCAATCACATCCATACCTTGGAATGAAACTTCGTTACGTAGAATTAAGCCACCAAGGCTCAGTCCTTGTTGTTCGGATAGTTCAAGCAACTGATCAGCAGAAGAGAAAGGGAACTCAACTTGAGTTTCTGCTTCCTGTTTGCCGTTTTGTAGCTCATCAGCGGTTGCGATAAAGCCACCACCAATCGAGTAGTAGGTTTCCATATCCAGAAGGCTGCCGCTTTCGTTAAAGGCAGAGATAGTCATACCATTTTCATGCAGCGGAAGGTTGGTCTTGTGGAAGAGCAGATCGCTTTCTACATCGAAATAAATTTCATGGTTACCGCTAACCAATAGAGATTTATCTTCAATCGCCTTACGCATTGCTTGGTTAGCACTGGTGATTTTAATGGTGTCGGGGCGGTTACCTAGCAAACCTAACAAGGTCGCTCTGTCTGTGTGGTGACCAATACCCGTCAATGATAACGAGCCGTATAAGTCGATTTGAATACGCTTCACTTGCTTAAGCTGAGCATCAATTTTTTGGGTAAAGTTAAACCCAGCGATCATTGGTCCATTTGTGTGGGAGCTGGATGGTCCAACCCCAATTTTGTAGATATCAAAAATAGACAGCATAGTAACTTCCTGTGAAGACGGTTCGATGGACGAACTCTGTGTAAAATTTGTATTTGGTTAGTTGCACTTCTTTGAGTGAACCTGTTCTGTGGGTGAAACAGTTATGCGATAGAGCGTATTCATTGATTGAAAGGGCTCTTTTATCGACTAGTGCTAACAAGCATAGAGCGATGAAATACAAGAGCGTGCTATGTTTGCTGTAAAGCGACACGTTTATTCTTGTATTACCTAAGATGTCGCTATCAATAGTGAGCATTATTGCGAGCAACATATAAGAATTTCAAAATACTTTTGTTAACAAGTATTGTATACATAATTCACTCCATCTAATCCCCAAAACGAGACTTGAACATAAAATGAGCATTAATCACCTCCTTATTGTGCTGGGTAAGCGACTTAATGAGAATAAATTGACTGATGAAGGAATCAGTCGAGTTGATGCTCTGGTTGAATATCTTGCTGAGCTTTTGGTAGAAGAGTCGAATCAGCAAACTGCGGTTGCATTTTGTGGTGGAGTGACAAAGGGCCAGACAATCTCCGAAGCTGATGCAATGCACGCGTATTTTCGAAATCTGGAAAGTCAATGTGAAGTTCCGTTTATGCTGAGTGCAGTTTTACTAGAACAGCTTTCGACAAATACAGTAGAGAATATTCAAAACCTAGCTTCGGAAATGATTGACAGTGGATTGTTTACTCGTGGGCAGAGTGTACGGGTAACATTCATTTCTAATGACTATCACTTGCAACGTATTTTTGACATCCAGATGTTGATGGACGAGCAAGGTTTGCTTAAGGTTCTAGTCGAGAAGTGTTCTGCACTTGGGGTAGAGCTGCAAATAGATCGTCAGCTAGAGGCTCATGTTGCGGTGCCATATCCTCATCAAAGTACTCAAGGGCAATTGTTTCTATTGATGGATGTACTGACGACCTACCGAGTCTATCTTGAAGGTGTCTCTGCGGGCGCATTTGAGAGAGACTTGGAGTCCGTAAGGCGTGAGCCTGAAAGGTTGTCCTTGGAAGCACTGATAGCCGCAAAGGAACTCGTTGGGCGTTCATCTCACTTTGAAATTGTGGACAGTTTACTCCCAATATTGGAGCGCTGTATCCAGCAAACTCCTGTCGATACTGACATAAAAAAAGTCAGGGAATATCTAGCACTGCTAGATACTAACCTGACTTTATTGAACCGTTATTTAGACCCGGAATCGGATCTCACACATCGCTGGTGGCGATAGGTGATTATTTCTTTCTCGTGATGCCAATAACGGCCTTTAAACTCGCAAAGGCAATCAGACAGTAAGCTCGAAGCTTTGTGCCTTCTTCTGCTCACGCGAACGTAATCACCGCCCGTCACATTGGCCAAAAGGCTCATGTGTTTTTTTACAGTGATTAACTTTGGTTTTCTGAATCTTGCTCATGGTTATTGCGGTAGTACTCCCACTGTTCAATGCGCTCGCCGTCATCGAATACACAGTAAGTTGTACGCTGATTGTTTTCAGTAACCGTGTCTAATTCACCGTCCTGTTGAACACAATAAACCGCTGCTGGGTTAGCGACTGAAACACGTTGGCCCTCGCTATATTCTGCATAGTCGTTTGCACAACCGCCTAATACAACGGCACATACAGCCATCAAACCAATTTTCTTCATGTCTATCTCCTACGTGATAACTCTATAATCGAATGCGTTAAGTTCTACAGAACCAAATGAGAAGCTCTATGAAATTAGTATATTTTAGATTTCAGAAAAGGTTGTCCTAATTTGGTCAAGATATTGAAATAGGTTGATATTTCTTCATGTTTAACGACTTTTTGAGTGTTAGATCAAGCTAAGTGGATTCAAGTTACCGTAGGAATATCTCCGTCCGATCCGTTCTGGTTAGCGGTTGTGAACCTCGAATCTATTGATGATTATGATATGATGCCGCCAAATTCAGTAGAGCAGTCAGAATCATGAGACACCTAAAAACAACCATCCATCCTGATATCGACCATCTAGACAATAAAACGGTCTATAAGCGCAACGCTGCCCGTGCCATTGTGTTAGATGGTGAAGACATTCTGATGCTGTATACAGAGCGTTATCACGACTACACCATTCCTGGTGGTGGTTTGGATGAAGGGGAAGATGTGATCGCAGGTATGGTTCGTGAACTCGAAGAAGAGACTGGCGCGAAGAATATCCATAGCATCAAGCCGTTCGGCATTTTTGAAGAGTTTCGTCCTTGGTACAAAGATGATGCAGACATGATGCACATGATTTCTTACTGCTACTCATGCAAGATCGATCGTGAGCTTGGTGAAACGGCTTACGAAGATTATGAAGTGAAAAATGGGATGAAACCGGTGTGGATGAATATCCATGAAGCGATCGCTCATAACGAAAAGACCATGGCAGAGAGCCCTAAGAAGGGCATGAGTATTGAACGTGAAACCTTTTTGCTGCATTTGATTGCCAAAGAGATGCTTTAGCCGTTATCAATACTAGCCTGCTAAGCTATTTATTTGCCGCCACTTTTGGCGGCAAAGTTGTTTCTAGCAATGCTAAAACTTAATACCCGAAACTAATTATTGAATATGGTTGATATTGTCAACTAAGTGTTTTTGATGTATCTTTACCTCAGCGATGAACCTATCTAGCTTAACTGCCCGGTTATATCGTTAAATCTCGCTGTGAGCCTGCCCTAAACAAAGAATACTATGAATAAAAGACAGTTTATTGCCCATTATCTGCGCATGAATCGCACCTCGTACTTATTGGCGATTGTGTTCATCTTTCTCGTCAACTGGTTACAAGTAGAGATCCCTCGCTATATCCAATTGGCGATAGATTTGATTGATGATGCCTCTTCAACTGGCCACCAACAGCTTCAAACCTATGTTTGGATTGTGGTCGGGATGTCGGTTGCCATGGTGGTGGTGAGAATTCTGTCTCGTATCTATGCGCTTAATCCGGGGCGAATTACAGAGGCCGCACTTAAAAGTACACTTCTACAAAAGTTGAATCGCTTACCGAGCAGCTTTCACGAACGCTTTGCTTCGGGTCGACTGATCTCGATTATCAACAATGACCTTAGTGGCATTCGACTGCTGTTTGGTGTCGGCTTCTTGCAGTTCTTCAATGCCTTGCTTGCGTTGTCGTTGACGCCTCTTTACATGTGGCGTATCTCACCAGAATTAACGCTTTATTCGATCATTCCTATCTCAATCGCTTTTGTGATTTTCCGTGTGGGCTTCAAGCGTATGAAAATACTGCATTTAGAGCACATGAAGCGTCTACAAAACCTGTCTGCTCAGCTAATGAGTTACCTGTCTGGGATTGATCTCATTAAGAGCCAGCAGATGTCACCTTGGGTGAAAGCCGAAACTGAAAAGCTGAACCAGTTATTGCTTGAATGCCGCCTTAAAATTACACGCATTCAAGTCTTCTTTATGCCGGTACTCGACTACGCCAATGACCTGATGAAAATCATCATTCTTGGGCTTGGTGGCTACATGTTAATGAGACAGGAACTCACACTTGGTGAGATTACCGCCTTTCTGACTTACTCGGTTTTGCTCGCTATGCCATTGATGCAACTTGGCAGAATCGCGACCATTTATCAGCGTGGCATGGTAGGTATTCAAAGTGCACAAACCATTCTTAATGCCAAAGTCCCGGAGCTTGATGAAGATAAGCTGACTGAACTAGATGTTGAATCACTGAAGGGAAAAACGTTTTCTGTTCGCAACCTCAGCTTCAGCTATTCAGGTGAAGAACGCGTGATTCTCGATGACATCAGCTTTGATATTCCAACAGGTAAGAAAGTGGGTGTGTTAGGCGGGATCGGAGCGGGTAAAACGACATTAGTGAACTGCTTAAACCACCACTTGGATGTACCACAAGGTTCTGTTTTCCTTGGTGAAAGAGATGTCACTAGCTTCTCACGCAGTGACTTACGCCGTTACGTGAAAACCGTGACTCAAGACCCTTACCTGTTTTCAGCAACCGTCGAAGACAATATCCGCTTTGGTAGCCTAGATACCGATTTGGCAAAGAGTCAGGTTGATGAAGTGCTAGAGCTCAGCCAGTTGGCTAGTGATGTGACACGTTTTGAACACGGCGATCAAACCTTAGTCGGTGAGAAAGGGATCATGTTGTCAGGTGGTCAGAAGCAGCGCTTAAGTATTGCGCGTGCTTTATTGCAACCCACCGACCTGATCATCATGGATAACGTTCTATCGGCTGTCGACTATGAAACAGAACGTAAGATCTTGGAAGGTTTGTTTAAACGTTTGGAAAATCAATCGGTTCTTGTGGTTTCACACCGCGTTAATGCCCTTGAATATATGGATGAAGTCATCGTGTTGAACGAAGGTAAAGTGATCGCGAAGGGCGACCACGCCACGTTATTGAAAACCTGTGATTACTATTACGATACATGGCAACTACAGCAGAATGAAACGGAGGCAGCAGCATGTTAAAAGGTGTTGATCTCAAATACCTCAAGCACTTTTTTAAGTTTGCTAAGAAATACAAAGGCTCTGCGATTCTGGGCATCGCTATGCTTCCTCTTTCTGTCATCACGAGCTTGTTGTTCCCTTGGCTGATCATTCAAGTGATCGATGTTCACCTGAGTCATGGGGATATGGATGGTCTGCTCGAATACGTCTTCTATCTCGTTGCCGTGCTGGTGGCGAGTTATGTGGTGGATACCACCTATTCGTACAACCTTCGTAAAACTGGGCAATACACGATAACTGACATGCGCTCAGTGTTGTTTGCTCGCGTGCTCAAACTGCCACGCAGCTATTTTGATAACACACCGATTGGCGTAACGCTTTCACGATTAACCAGTGATTTGGAAACCATCGGCGAGACGTTTGTTCAGTCGGTTGTCGGGCTAGTTAAAGACAGCATCAATACCATTGCTCTGTTGGTGATGATGTTCTTCATTGATTGGCAGTTAACGATGATTGTATTGATCATTATGCCGCCAGTGATGTATTTGACGGTGTATGTGAGAAACCGACTTCGTGCTCTCTATAAGGTGACTCGTTCTTCTCTCGCTCGCGGTATTGGCTTTTTACAAGAAGTCTTATTTGGCATGAAAACCGTTCAGATGTACCGAGCGGAAGAGCAAGTCGAGCAACGCTACCAAGGCTATACCGATGAGTTTTTAAGAGCGCAGAAGAAGATCAATAAATACGATGCGATTTTGTTCTCGTTTATCTCTGGCATCACCTCCATCACTATCGCGATTATGATCTGGTATGGCTCTGAGCAAGTGTTAGAAGGGGCGCTCACCTTGGGTGTGCTGATTGCGTTCATCAACACCTTAGAGAAAGTGTTTGTTCCGATTCGTGACTTTACTTCGCAGATCGCTTCGATTCAGAGTTCATTTGCAGCGTTTGACCATATTGAAGAGCTGTTTGTTGAGCCGACTGAAGAAGAAGGGCGCAACCTGTTGTCATCTAACAAGGTTGAGAAGCAGCTTGAACAGTTTGTGAGCCTAGAGTTTAAGAACGTAAGCTTCCGCTACAAAGACGACTCTCCCTACGTTCTAAAGAATGTCTCGTTTGTATTGGAGAAAGGGCATCAAATCGCGCTTGTGGGTTCGACGGGCTCGGGCAAGTCGACGATTCTGCGTCTGATCTCTAAAGCCTACCAAGACTATGAAGGCAGCATTTTGTTGAATGGAATAGAGCTGTCACAGATCTCAAGTGAAGACTCTGCTCATTTGTTCTCAATGATGATGCAAGACGTGCACTTATTTGAAGAGACCATCCAATTCAATATCGCGCTGGGCAAAACGCATCTATCTAGAACTGAGGTTGAACAGGCGGCGCGCTATGTTTATGCCGATAAGTTTATTGAACAATTGCCACAAGGTTATGACTTCCACTTGGAAAAGAACGGCTCTAACTTGTCTGTAGGGCAAACGCAGCTTATCTCGTTCGCTCGAGCGGTTGCACAGGGTGGTCAATTGATGATGCTTGATGAGGCGACCAGTTCGGTAGATTCAATCACTGAAGACCTGATTCAAAAAGCAATGCAGCGCCTTTTCAAGGAAAAAACCGTGATTGCGATTGCACACCGTTTGAGTACCGTTCGTCACTCAGATACGATTTTGGTGTTGGAAAAGGGTGAAATTGTTGAGCAAGGTAATCATCAACAGCTGGTGGCACACAATGGTATTTATGCTGGCTTGTTACAAGAATCGATTGTAGAAACGGGCGATTCTCAAGTAACGGTTGCCTGATCACCTCAAATCAGGTTTACCGTTATCGATACTATGAATTGGTGTTGCTTATGTTTCACCAATTTCTATTCTTTTCTAGTATTCCCAGTAGCTTAGGGAAAATAAAACATATTTTACGATTATTAATATGTTATGATCTCCCTACTACTAAAGGGGTGTCTTAGGGCATCGGGATGTATGCAAGCAAAAAGAACCGGCTTGTGTCAGTCACTTTCTGGCGAATATGGAATCGAAAATGTTGTTGGAAGAAGTTGTAGAAATTATCGAATTAACCGACTCAGACCATTTATCTCAAGCAATGGAACTGTTTAACGAGCATGGTTTTGTTGATGCTGAGTCTTTACCTTTTATGAATGTTGTTTTTGAAACAGCACCAGATCAACTTGCGAAGAAGCTGTCGCAGATTGGTTTTAAAGGTTTAGTGCAAGTCGAAAAGAATGAAGATGCATCAGGCTTCACCATTATTGATGCTGACCGTGTTCTGCTAAAAGATTCTGCTTAGTCGAAAGGCTCTGCTTAGCTGCAAGATTCTTCTTAATAACAAGAATAAGATTCAGCTTAGTGAAAAGACTCTATCCAGTTCAGTAACACCCGTTATGATTATTTGAGGTTAACACAGTGACAACAGCAACCGTTTCATCAACAGAACAACATATTTCCAACGAACATGCACTTTTAGGTGCATCGTTATTAGCGTCTCAAAAAGTTGAGTTGGCTCTGTTCAGTGTGATCTCTAAATTAGCTAAAGCCCTATCAAAAGAGCAGCAACAGTCATTAGGTTTGGATTTGGATACCTTTTTAAGGGAGAAGCCAAGTGAACAAGCCTCGACTCTGAGCCGCTACGAAAATACGTTTGGTGAACAACTTCCTTTGAAGGCTAATGAACTCAACGATTTTATTTATCATCGAAACTTGGTCACTCGTGGCTTTTGGCGTGTGACTGGTGCTGATGTTAAAGGCGGTGAGAAACTTGCTAACCCAGAGCTTTATTTAAAAGAGTTCTTGGCTAAATGTGAATACTGGCAAGTGATGATTGATACTCAAACCAAGTAATCAAATTGAAATAAGAAAGCCATAGCGAACATGCTATGGCTTTTTTGTTTGTGCAAACCGTGTTGAATTCTCTGAATCTAGAGCATCATCTTCAATACATAGTTCCTAGAGACAAAGTGGTGTTTAAGTGCGGCACTGATATGCAGCACAATTAAACAGGCTAGGGCAATACAACTGGCACGATGTAAATAGAAAAAGAAGCCGTTGATTGCAGAGTCGGTAATTAGATTATTTACGCTCACTAACCAAAATAAAGAGTACGGTTCTTTTAGCATTAAGTAGCCGGTGCTGAAAACCATAAACATCACAAGATACATCAAAGAGTGTGCAAGCTTGGCAACGCATTTTTGCCCTTCAGGCACAGAGGTTGGCATGCTTGGCGACGAGCGAAAGTGGCTCCAGATATAACGAACCACAAGCAGTGGCGTCGCAACGGTCGCCAATGACATGTTGAGCACTGACAGAAAAGAAAACAGCTCTGGATGACTGGTGACATAGTGCATCACATACCCTGCGATCGTTGCATAGATGATTACAGAAGCCATTACCCAGTGCAGTACACGGCTTACTAAATCGTATCGTGGATTATTCAAATTAACCTCGTTCTGATCGTTATTAATATAAGATTCATCTCGATGCAATAAACCATTTTTCGGTATATTCGCATCGCGAATTAATCATATAGAACAGTATTACGCGGTATTTTTATAATTTAGAAATTAATGATGTTGCTTCAGGTGTTTTATAATTATCAATGATGTTTTAGAGTGTTAATTCCAATATGGACATAGCAAACTTGTCGACTTCCTAGCTTGTATGCCTATTACGAGATACAGTTAGTCTAAATATAAACATATAAGGAATGTATAATGCTTCGAATCTTATTGGTTGCAGTTATCTCGGTGTTCAGCACGATGAGTTTTGCAAGCGAAGATGTTAAGTACTCGGAACAAGAGTATTTGGATAGACCGCTGATGGAACGCTATATCTTGGATGAGTTGAAGCAGCTTCGAATGGAACAGCAGGATCTTGAAAGACGCTTGACCATTCAGATGACTGACCGGGAACTGACTGTGGCAGACAAGTCTCTGAATTACGCCAATGTAACCGTAACCTACTTCTTCTACATTATTGCTGGTGTGGCCTCTCTTATCGCGCTGGTGGGTTGGCAATCCATCAAAGAGCTTAAACACACAACTCAAGACATGGCTGATAAGCGACTTAATTCTATCGCTCAAGACTATGAGAAGAAGTTTAATGTTCTTGAACGGGATCTTAAGCGCAAGACCAGAATCATTTCCGACAACAACCGCGAAATTGAAATTATCAATGAGATTCATAACCTATGGTTGAGAGCACAGAACGCACAAACGGCAGAGCAAAAAATTGAAATCTACGATGAAATACTGAAGGTTCGTCCTGGAGATTTAGAAGCACTTACTGCCAAAGCTGACGCTGCTATGGATATACAGGAATACCACTGGGCAATGAGTCTTTGTAACCGTGTATTAGAAGTCGATGACCAAAATGCTCATGCCTTGTATCAACGTGCTTGCGCCTATGCTCGATTAGGGGCAGAAGGTCAAGCTATCGATGACTTAGAGCGCGCTATTGAAGCCAGTGGGTCCATGAGAGAGCTGCTAACTGAAGAGCCGGACTTTGAGATGCTGCGAGGCTTAGAACGCTTCGAAGTACTTCGTGAAGAGTAATATGAGGTAAAGATCCGTGTTAACTAAGGTGGTGGGCTTTGCATGCTCACCATACTTTCACACCTATCGCGCTATGGTTTCTTACATTTCATTTATTTTTTTGATTTAATTGTTATGTTATAACACTTTCTAAGTTCCTCGTTATAACCGCTAAGTATTTTATGAAGTTCCTCCGTATTGGTCTGATCGTTACTGCGATCAGCGCATTTTCCCTTGCTGCTTTGCTCTCTTTTCACTCCAAACCAGCACCAGAAATCTCTATCAAAATAACACCTTACCAAGGTTCTCAACCTAATGATAAGGAAGTCATCGACTCGCAAGCGACTCCCAACTCTTTGGTTAAGGTCCATTATTTTGTGAAAGTTGGCGATACCCTCAGTAACATATTCGAGTCATGGAATCTGCCTTATGAAACGGTTCATAAGATCATGGAAGCGGATCTTGAATCTTTGAAACTCGATACGATAAAACCTGGTGACCACTTAGAGCTGCTTGTCGATGGTGAGTCCAAACAGCTCGTAGAGTTGGTCTTTCACGAAAGTCTGGTTGAGCAAGCAGCCTTTACTCGAAACGATGATGGTAGCTTTAATTACCAATTCCATGAAATGCCTAGCGAATGGAAAGAAAAGCTCTATAAAGGCACTGTTCATGGCAGTTTTTCAACGTCAGCATACAAAGCGGGATTAACAACCGCCCAGATAGCCAATATTACTCGAACGTTAAGAGACAAGATTAACTTCTCAAAGCAGTTAAGAGCGGGCGATGAGTTTAATGTGTTGGTCAATGAGCAATACACAGGCGACCATCTAACAGGAAAAACAGAGATCCAGGGCATATCGATTAGGTTACGAGGTAAGGAAGTGGCCGCGTTTCTTGCTTCAGATGGACGCTTCTACGACAGAGAGGGTAACAGCCTTGAGCAAGCGTTCAATCGCTACCCAATAGACAAACAATTCCGAAGAATTACTTCGCCATTTAACCCATACCGTAAGCACCCAGTGACCGGACGTATATCTCCGCATAATGGTACTGACTTCGCAACACCCGTAGGGTCGCCAGTTTATTCAACCGGTGATGGTCGAGTTATTGCTATTCGTAACCACCCGTATGCGGGGAAATACATAGTGATTGAGCATAACAGCGTTTACAAAACTCGCTATCTGCACTTGAGCCGATTCTTGGTTAAGAAGGGGCAACAGGTTAAGCGTGGGCAGAAAATTGCGTTGTCTGGCACGACTGGTCGCGTAACCGGGCCGCATTTGCATTTTGAAGTGCTGGTGCGTGGAAGAGCGGTGGATTCGATGAAAGCGAACTTACCTTTAGCAAGTTCTATCTTACCTGAAAATAAAGGTGCATTCTTGGCGAGAGTTGCCTCGTTTGATGACATGCTCTCCGGGCAAAAGGTTGCACGAGTAACATCAAGCTAAGTATCAGCTTATAACTGTTCTAACCCTTTGGTGGCTAGTCATCAAAGGGTTGGAACGAGTTTTCATTAGGCTGCCTGATTGCTCAATAGCTTAATAGATTAAGTGCTCAACATCTTATGTGCCCAAGTGCTCATGTGTTGAGATCTTAAGTGACTAAGTGACTAAGTGACTAAGTGACCAAGCGATTGAGCGACTAGGCGATTAAGCGACGACAACCGCCGTGCCGCTCGCTGATACCATCAACATGCCATTACCCGTCCCTAATACTTCATAATCTATATCGACACCTACCACCGCGTTGGCACCCGCTTCAATCGCTTTTTGCTCCAACTCTTTGAATGCGTAGTTGCGTGCTTTTTCTAATTCTTTCTCGTAGGTGCCAGAACGTCCACCCACAAAGTCACGAATTCCTGAAAACATATCTTTGAAAACGTTCACCCCTAGAATGGCTTCTCCGGCAATAACCCCTTTGTAATCGACAATGCGCTTGCCTTCGACTGATTGTGTGGTGGTAATAATCATAATGGCCTCTTGTAAGCCCGCTGAGCTGTCACTCGCTTATTGATTGATAGTTTGGTCTTGCTCTTGAATGTCATCGTTCAGTGCTGTCTCTGAGCGTGTGAATTCATGTCTTAACCATGTTCTCAGTTTTAGCACACTTTCTTGTTTTAATTTGTTTTTTGGGCAAACAAAGTAAAAATCTTGGTGCGGGTTAGCAACCGGTTTACCCAATTCGACAAGCATCCCATGGCTGATATCATCTTTCACAAACAAGCGATGCGTTACTAGTACGCCTAACGAACGAATTGAAGCTTGCACCGCTTGAATGGAGACATCGAACGTCAGATTGCTATGGAATGTGGGCAGTGGAATTTGGTAATTGTCGCACCACACTTGCCAGTCGTGTTGCCGCCTGAGGTTAAAAACGCCAATGGTCGGGTTTTGTTTGACGAGTTGCTCGACGCTCAATCCGGTCTGGTTTTTTAATAGAGTAGGGCTGCACACCAAGACCAGATCATCGTCGCCCAGTTTCTCGCTGTAATATTGCTCCCACTCATTGGGCTTGCCATGTACGAGCGCAACATCGACCCCTTCCTGTTCAATATCGAAAGGGCCAGTTAGCGTCGAAATACGGATATCAAGTGAGGGAGCGAAAGCTTGGAAGTCGGGAACTCGTGGGATCCACCAGTGCATCGCGAGCGAATTGACCATGTTGAGGGTAATGCGGTGGTCGTTAGGCGTTCTGGCAAGCTCTTCGGTCGCCTCTATCACTTGCTCAAGTGCGGGCGCGACTTTGCGGTAATATCGCTTACCTGCGGCATTAAGAACAACACGACGACCGACTCGTTGAAACAAAGGCTTGTTGACCAGTTGTTCTAACGACTTTATCGCTTGGCTTACCGCAGAGTGACTGACGTACAGCACCCGAGCGGCGTCGGTCATGCTGCCAGTCTCAGCGACAGCAATGAAAGCGTAAACGGCTTTAAGCGGAACGAGTTTTTTCATTGGTAAGTTTTCCTTACAGTTATCGTTAATATTACTCGCTATTTTTCATTACGTCACGCCTCTAAAATAGATGTCATAGGAGGTGATAATTATGTCTGATATTACCAAGGCGACGACTTTCATGTTGTTGTCGACGTTCAGTTTGTCTTTAAGCGGCTTAATGGCCAAGTATCTATCTGAAGTGATGCCCACTTCGTTGCTCAGTTTTGTGCGTTTTTTGTTACCCAGTCTGTTTTTATTTCTTTTTCTGACTTTTTACAAAATCAGCAAGCCGACACGAGAAATGTGGAAACCTTTGGTGATGCGGGCGATCTTTATGGTGGCGTGTCAGTGGTGTTTCCTTACTTCACTGCAAACCTTAACGCTTGTTGAAGGGGTTGTGTTGTTCAGTACGGGGCCTCTGTTTATTCCATTGTTAGAAAAGTTAATATTTAGAACCAAGATTCATACAACGACGATAGTGTGTTTAGCTGTCACCTTTGTTGGCGTAGTGATGATGGCGGGGGATTGGTCGCAGTTTGAGTTGGGTTCGGAGTTCTTTAGACCTGCGCTTCTGCTTGGGCTTCTCGCGGGGGTATTTAATTCTGGCTCGCAAGTGAGTTTGTACCGAGCGTCTAAAACCAGCCTGACTCCGGCAGAGCTTAACGCGTGGACCTTTTTAGTTGCGGCAATTATTGTGATACCAATGGTGGTGTTTACTTCTGTTTCTGCGGTGCCTGATGTACTTGAAAGTGCAGAGAAAGGAACCTTGTCGGCGTTGCTGTCTTTTGACGATTTACGCTGGATTGTTCTCGGATCACTTGGTCTTGCACTGTTTACCATCAATACCCAAATCTTCCGTTCCAAGGCGTATAAGCTTGCAGACAGTGGCTCCCAGTTGGCACCTCTGATTTTTACTAACATGCTGTTTAGCGCGCTTTGGCAGGGCTTGTTCTTTGATGATGTGTTTTCTACACAGCAGATGATTGGCATTAACCTGATTGTCGTGGCGAGCATCACCAATACATTGCTGGCAAAAAGACACAGCAAGGCGAAAGCCAAACAAAAACCGCACACCACAGTGGCTGTAGCGACTGTAGTGGACGTTGCGGTATTGGACTCGGCAGCTAAAAGCTAACCATTGAGCTATGGCTTATCCTCTGAATGGTTAGCTTAAAACTTAGAACAATGAGCGTATGTACTCTTTTACTCGGTCGATGTGTTCGTGCGGGTCAATCTCGCAGCGTTGGTTTGTTTCTAGGAATCGCTCAGCATATTTATCGTAGATTTTGTTTTCCAAAAACAGTAAATACAACTTGGGATCGATATGACCGCTGGTGGCCATGTCGGTCATGATGTTGAGTGATTCGCTTAAGAGTTTACCTTTCTTATAAGGGCGATCACTAGAGGTGAGCGCTTCAAAGACATCAGCAATTGCCATTGCTCTGGACGGCAGAGGTAACTGGTCTTCGTTTAAGCCTCTTGGGTATCCCTTACCGTCGATACGTTCGTGGTGTCCGCTGGCGATATCCGGAATGTTTTGAAGGTAAGGCGGGTAAGGCAACTTGTTGAGCATGGTGAAGGTTTGGATAATATGATCGTTGATCATGAAACGTTCTTCATCGTTTAGCGTACCACGGCGTACTTTCAAATTGTGCAGTTCACCTTGGTTGTATTTAACTTCTCCGGGCTTAAGTACAAACGCTTCTTGCCATACATCGCCAGGGTTAAAGCCATTGTCCCAAGGTATTTTATGCTCCGGTTTGTCTGCAAGCAGAGGCTCCATGACAGGCAAACCCTTTTCCTGACTTGTTGGCTCAGTTCTCTCTTTCTCAACCGACTCTTTTTGGGTGTTAAATCTCTCTTTTTCAGACCAAGACAAACCCAATTGATCATCCAGTGTACGTTTCCATTGGCGTTTGGCTATTTGATCTAAGCGTTCTAGCTGCTCTTCCGTCATAGATTCGCCGCCAAGATTACACTCAGCAACGAAGGCAAACTCCTCATCCAGTTCAGACAGGCTTTGTTCGAGTATTTTGAGTTGTTCTTCTTGTAGTGCACCGTTCGCCATCGCTTTCCAGTAATCGGTTTCCGCTTGCTGTTTCAACAACTCAAAACGCATTCGCACTTCGTGGATTCGGTCGTAAATGGTTTCCAGTTTTGTTGCCTTATCTACCACATATTCAGGCGTGGTCACCTTGCCGCAGTCATGAAGCCAAGCGGCGAGCATCAACTCTTCCCACTGTTTACTGTCCAATGAGAATTGCGGGTAATAGCGGTCATCATCTATGGTTGCTTGAGTTAGCCATTTGGTGAGCTCAGGCACTCGTTGGCAATGCCCGCCCGTATAAGGTGACTTGGTATCAATCGCCGATGCAATCAGCTCAATAAAGGCATTAAGCATGTCTTTTTGTTGCTGCATTTGGTCGATGTTGTCTTTCGCTATTTCCGCAAAGCTGAGCAACTCTCTTAAAAAGGCGTGCTTGTCTGCCTGCATCTTGGTAATTGGTCTCTCATAGCCAATTGCCACAATCCCTACCAACAGTTTCTCTCGGTTTAATAGTGGAAATAGGTACAGGTCTGAATTGAAGATCGAATCTTGGTAATAGTTGAGAACATTGTCTTTTCGGTTCAAATGGATCGTCTCACCAGACTTAAGCTGACACAGCAACCAAGGCGTGTGTTTGATGAAGTCATTGATGTCGGCTTTAAAAGGGAGAATGGCAAGGTTAGCTGCCGTATCAAACACGTCTTTCTCTTTGGATTGAGTGAAAAGGACAATAGTTTCTGCTTTGGTAATTAAATAGCTTTGATGAGCAATGTTCTTGGCTAAGATCGAAAACTCCTGATTCCCGGCGGTGTCTCGAAGTAGGGTAATCAGATCATGAAGCGTGTGTTCCATTAGCTCAATCGAGTGGGCGAGGTTAGCCACTTCTTGAATCATGCTTTTGGGATAATGAGTACGCCTGAAGTCGAACCGAGCGATGTTGTCGGTGAGTTGCATCAGCGTATTGAGCGGCTGAGACAGTCGATTAGCAACAAACCATACGATAGCGAAGCAGATGAACAACATCCCAATCGCGACCGCAACTTGCTTGTCTCGCATCGAGATAAGATCAGCGAGCAGCTCATTGTGTGGCGTCGCTTCTGCCAAGTATAAGGTGACATTTTGAGTCAGTTGAACCGGCGTTAGCGTTAGTGCCCAAGTGTTTAAGTTGTACTCAACGTTTTTTAGATTGAGGTTAAACTTCTCTTCATCAGAGATAAGCGGCGCAATAACGGACGCTTTCAATGCTTCCATCTGTTCACGTTTGGGCACATTAAAGAAGCTTTGGTCTTGCTCACTGCCAGAGAGATTCCCCGTCGTTTGGTTGTTCGTTTGCTCAGTTTTACTTGTGTCATCAGATTGGGAGTCAGGCTTGGGTACTGATAGCTCAAGTTGATGCTGACCGAGAAGATTAAAATGTTGATCGAACAAGGCGAGTCGGGTTTGCGGAGAATAAGCTAATTCACTGATCTGAGAAGAGAGGGAACTCAACGTAAAGTCGGCACCAACCACATGCTTGCCATCGGCAGAACGCCTAGAGAGCGTAATACCATTGGTTTGCAGGAAATAGAACAGATAGGGTTCAGAGAGTTGTATTGAGCCATCAGGCTTTGCGTTACGAAACCAAGGACGAGTGGTGGGGTTGAACTTACTCTCTGCTTGTCGAGTACTGATCACTTGATGTGCGCCATCAAGATAGGTAATAAAGTTTTCACCGTCTAGATTGGTGCTGCTGACCATCATGGTCGCTTTAGCGGGCGCGCTGTTTTCGGCTCTCTGTTTATTGGTGCTTAATGGACGAAAGATTCTGAAGTCACCATCTTCAGAACCATAAAATAGAGCGACCAAATTGGTGTTTTGCTTGAAGATGATATCGACCGAAGCAAGCCAAGAGTCTTTTTCGACAGCGGAAGCTTGATGAGCAACAAACGGGCTCACCGCCATCACATTTAAGGTTGTGATAACAGGGGCAATGGCTTGTTTAAATACTGATTCCAGTTTGTCGCGGTGCTCATTACTGATCTCGCGCACTGTGCCTAGCAGCAGCTCTTGGGAGTGCCGATAACTAATCGAAATCAATACCGCACCGACAAGTGTTGTCAAAATTAGGAAAAGGCTAGTGATGTGGATACTCAGCGGATATCGTCTTCTTCTCATCTAACACTCCAGTTTGTAGGCTGGTTTAAGTATTGACGAACTTGGGTAGGTTGCAAAAAATTGGCGCAATTACCGAGTGTGTGCGGTTCGACTTAGATAAGACCAAGCGCTGGCTGGCTCTGGTTAGCCACGTATTCCCGTGTCGTGTAAATGAACCAGTAATAAACCTTTATGTTTGGGTGCTAATTGTCACTTTCAGCTGATAAACTGGCCGAATTGTTGCCATTAGGCATTCATTTTCTGAAGTATTCTTTTCCTGAAAGAGATTCAGAGTTACTTTCTGAAAAACGTATTTTGACCGAGCGAAGAGGGCATTGATTCATGGAACTCAAAGTAGATACTCACACCCACACATACGCAAGTGGTCATGCTTACAGCACATTGATCGAAAACGCCAAGTCGGCAAAGCAAAATGGTTTAGCCATGTTTTGTACTACTGATCATTCAGAATCAATGCCGGGCGCGCCACACTATTGGTTCTTCAGCAATCAGCGTGTGCTCCCTCGTTTTATTGAAGATGTCGCAATTATTCGAGGTGTTGAGTCAAACATCATGAACACACAGGGTGAAATCGACATTCATCCGAGTGTGGATAAGAACTTGGATTGGGTGATCGCGAGTTTTCATGAGCCAGTATTTCGCCCATCGGATGTCGCTACCCATACAGAAGCATTGTTGAATGTGATTAAGGGCGGTCGAATTGATGCGCTTGGTCACTTAGGCAATCCTAATTTTGATTTCGATTTCGAAGCCGTTATTCAATGTGCGGTTGAGAACAACGTGGCGATTGAGATCAACAACACCACACTCAAAGGCAATAGCCGAGTTGGCAGTGTTGACCGCTGCTATGAGATTGCAAGAATAGCGAAAGCGAAGGGTGCATTTATTACAACAGGCAGCGATGCGCATTTCTGTTTAGATGTCGGTGGCTTAGACTTAGTCGCAGCATTGTTAGATGAAGTGGGCGTAGATTCGAGTAAAGTGATTACCCATTCGCCAAAGCAGTTCCTAGCCTTTTTGGCCTTGCGCGGTCGTAATGAAATCCCAGAATATTCAGATCTTGTTTAAGAGAATGTCGGCGGGTTTGCATTTCGACACAATCAATTTTTGTGCCTGAAAGATTTTTGTATACACTAGCCGAAAATAATAAAGTCGAAGTGCCACAGTAATGACGGCTCTAACTTCAAAGACACCGCTTCACTTGGAGAAACAATGAAAACTCGCTCAATCCTTTTATCTGGCTTAATCGCTGCTGCGTTATTGTCTGGCAACGCATTTGCTAATGTCGATCTTAAGAAAAATATGCAAGAAATGAAGCTTGCATTCAAACAAGCGGCTGAAGCTCAAAGCATCGAAGAGATGCAAAAGCCTATAGTACGTATCGACACGTTAGTTGCTGAGCTGAAAACGGGTGTTTACCCAATTGAAAAAGAAGAACACTTCATGGAAGGCTTCAAAAAAATTAGTGTATCAATTGATAGCATTGAGCAGAAGCTAGACCAAGGTGACTTTGAATCTGCACAGCAAGAACTTCGTACTATTGACGGCCTTCGTGAAGAGTATCACGAGAAGCGTAATCCGAGTATTTGGAGCAAGATCTTCGGTTAAACAAACCAAGACTAAAAACAAGTAACGTATATAGCGCCGACTTACATCTCCTTCTTGAGAGGACGAAGTAAGGCGGCGTTTTTTATTGCCTATTTTCCCGAAGGCTTACTGCAAAGAAATACGCAATACTTTCTTAGCTCTGATGCTGTAACCGGTTTATAACGAAAAAGAGTGTGCGTTAGCTTCAATTTTTTAACCTGATGTTAATCTTTACGTGTACCTATATTCCAAGTGCCTCATAATAAGGGAAATTTATAAAAATTTGGAATGATGCGCCGAACCTCGTTCAACTTCTCTATGTTACTTGCAACAGCACTAAGCTGGGCGTTGGTAACATTAATGCCTGTTATCAATGCTCATGGTAATAGTGCGGGAGTATGGGCGTCGTTATGTACGGTCAATGGCTTTGAATTGGTTCAAATCGAAGAAGGCGAACCTAATACTCATAAAGGAAAGCCGTGTCCGTTTAGCCATTTTTCCACGTTTCACCAAGATGAACTTCCCACTACACTACTGACAACTCGACTGAGTTCTATTGTCTCCGACAGCTACGCTTTTTTGGCTCTAAGCGAACGCTACACGAGGCAAGCCCCGCGCGGCCCTCCCTTTGTTATTGCTTAAACCTAACCCATTAAAATAATTAAAAAATAAAGTATTAAGTAAAGTTAAACATGCTCAGATTACTTTCTGATTTTTCAGAAGGTATGTTTGCGTGTGTCAAAGGAAATTATAATGTTGAGAAATGAATCTCAAACCCCTGCGAAAGCACAAGCAACTTCGCAGTCTAAAAGCAGTGCAACAACCGGTTCGGAAACCAATATAAAAAGCAAAGACCGCAATAAAACCCTCTATTTCCTCACATGGCGCTGGCACTTCTATGCTGGGCTATTTGTTATCCCGTTTATGTTAATGCTGAGCATTACAGGTTTGGTGATGCTGTTTGATGATGAAATCGAATTGACTTTCCACCACGAAGCCCTAGAGATTGTTGCATCGGGCGAGCCGATTAAAGTGTCACAACAGTTAGCTGCAGTACAACTTCAATACCCACAAGGTTCGGTTACCCAGTTTGTTCCGAGCAAAGCTCCTGATCTGGCTAACCGCTTTTCGGTAGCACTTGTAGACGGCACATCGGTCTTCGCCACGGTAAATCAATATACGGGCGAAGTGGTCGGAGAGATTCCGCGTAGCGACAGCCTGTACCAACTCGCGAATGACATTCACGGCACTTTGTTGATTGGTGATTGGGGTGATTATCTAATTGAAGTCGCAATAAGCTTGTCTATTCTGTTGCTCATCAGTGGTATTTACTTATGGTTACTTAGAGATAACGCGAGCCGCGCTGGTTTTCTTAAGCTTCGATTTGGTTCAGGAACGCGTATTTTAATGCGTGATCTGCATGCGAACATTGGAGGTGTGTTATCGCTCGTTCTGTTGTTGTTTATTCTGTCTGGATTGGCATGGACAGGTTTTTGGGGCGGTAAGCTTGTTCAAGCATGGAGCACTTTCCCTGCTCAAATGTGGGACGATATTCCGTTGTCTGATAAGACGCACGCTTCCCTCAACCATGGCTCAGAAGAAGAGCTACCTTGGAACTTGGAGCAAACACTATTGCCTTTGTCTCAAGATAAGCCAGCAGAACACGTTCATCATGTGGAAGAGGCGACGGAACCTCATGATCACTCTAAGATGGGTGAAGATCACTCTCAACATGTGTTGTTAGCAAGCAACTTCGACATTGATGACGTTACTGAAAAAGCATACTCACTTGGCTTTACACGATACAAGGTGAATTTCCCGCGTTCAGAAACGGGTGTTTACACGGTCACAGCCAACACTATGGGCGGTGACATCATTGATCCAACGCAGGACCGTACTACGCACCTCGACCAATACTCAGGTCGTATTCTGGGTGAGGTGACATGGCAAGATTATAACTTCATTGCCAAAACGTTAGCGGTAGGTATTTCATTGCATCAAGGTGACATCAACATCATTAACAAGCTTCTAAATGCTTTGTTTTGTTTGGCGTTCATTGTTGTGTCCGTGACTGGCGGTGTGATGTGGTGGATACGTAGACCTTCAGGTCAAAGAAAGCTTGGCACGCCACCGAAGTTTGGCGATGCAGGGCTTTGGAAGACAGGTTTAGTGATCGTGATAGTTATTTCAGTACTGTTTCCACTGGCGGGAGCGACGATCGTGACAGCAATGCTGCTGGATTGGTTACTATTTTCACGCGTTGAGAAATTCAAGACGGCATTGAGTTAATTGATATACAAACTGACCTCCTTTTTGAGGAGGTCAGTTTCATTATTCAGATGACATGCTCTGTTTATTAAGAAGACGTTAGACTTGTACAGCTCTATATTTGATAAAGCTCTAGATTTCATAAAGCTCTAACGGAAGCCCGTCAGGATCGGCAAAAAAAGTAAATGCTTTACCTGTAAATTCATCAATTCGGATCTGTTCGACTTCGATTCTTTGTTCTTCCAAATAGCTTTTGATTTGTTGAACGTCATCAACACAAAAAGCTAAGTGTCTTAGCCCTTGAGCTTCAGGAAAGCTAGGCCTTTCTGGCGCGTTAGGGAAGCTGAATAGTTCTATTTGAGCACCATTAGGTAGCGCTAAATCAAGTTTGTACGACTGGCGAGCCTCACGATAGTTTTCGGCAATTATCTCAAGTTTCAAAATCTCAGTGTAAAAGTGTTTCGACGCGTCGTAGTTTGAACAGATTATGGCCGCGTGGTGTATTCCTTTCAGCATCAGTTTATTTCTCCTGCCAACTTGTCACCTAAGTGCTTCATGGCGTAATCAATGAATACACGCAGTCGTGCGGGCATATACTTGGTTTGAGCAAATTGCATCGCGATAGCACCATGGTAGTTACTCTTGATGGTCCAATCTTCCAACACTTGTACCACGGAGCCTTCAGCCAACGCATCTTGAATCACGAAGTCATGGAAAATACCTACACCTAGACCTTCTTTCACACCTTTTAGTCGCATTTGCGAATGGTTAACTGCGTAACGTCCACTGACGGGTACTGTGTGAAATTCATCATCTTTAAGAAAATCCCAAATGTGATCTTTGTCTGTCTCTGCAAGATACAAACAGTCGTGTTCAGACAGCTCGGTAGGGTGGTGAGGAATCCCCTTGGCATCTAAATAGTCAGGGCTTGCACACAACACGAGGTTTGTTTTTCCTAACTCTTTCAATACTAAGCTTTCGTCGGGCTTATCAGTCAGGCGGAAAGCAATGTCGATGCCTTGACGTAAAATATCGATGTCGCCGTCAGCCGCTCTCAATTTAAGTTGGATTTCTGGATACTGATTTAAGAATGGAACAACGAAAGGCTGCAATACCGAATTCAAGAAGGCTTCAGGCGCCGCTACCGTTATCGAGCCTGCAGGTTCGGTATGGTCGGAGGTAGACAGTTCAACGGCTTGTTGCGCTGCGTTGATCATCACCACACTCTGATCATAAACCAATTGACCCGCTTGCGTAATGATAAGGGTACGAGTGGTACGCTCAAACAGTTTCACCGATAGCGCTTTTTCCAAGCGGGTGATGAGCTTACTCAAGGCTGATGGTGTCACGCCTAACTGTTTTGCTGCAGCCGTAAAACTACCTTCGTTAACCACCAAAATGAACGAGGCGAGATCCGGAAGCAGGGCGATGAGTTTTGGGTTAATCATAAGTATCCAGTTAAGCTAGTTTCAACGATGAACTTAATGGTCATTGTGAGCGATTTACTTTGATTTGTGAATCAATTTCATTAATTGATTGACGTGATTGCTCTGATAGGTTGTTGTGTTTGAAGCTCATCTGTATAGCGGCGTTGCTGCTGCGCATTCTGAGATGAAAAATTGAGATTTGATATGAAAGCGAAATTAGACGGAAATTATAGCTAATTTGGCGTTTAAAAAAGCAGGTGAAGGGCGTTAATGTGCCCTATGTCACTGGGATGAACTATTATTAGTGCCTGTGATTCATTAATGTTTTTCCAACTAAAGGGATAATCGGAACGGGGATGTTAAACTAGAATATAGGCATAAGTTTTACAGTGTAAATGATCGTGTTGAGATCGTTTACATCCCTACATAAAGCGGCGCGCGATGCTGCTAAATTATAACTAGGAAGGAATGAGACAATGTCTTCTGCATTTTACCAACAGATTCAAACTCAAATCGAAGAAGTTAAAGAAGAAGGTCTTTACAAGTCTGAGCGCATTATTACTTCTGCACAAAAAGCAGCGGTTTCTATCTCGACTGGTGAAGAAGTACTAAACTTCTGTGCAAACAACTACTTAGGTCTTGCTAACCACCCAGCTCTTATCGAAGCAGCTAAAGATGGTATGGATCAGCACGGTTTTGGTATGGCTTCAGTACGTTTCATCTGTGGTACTCAAGATTCTCACAAAGAACTAGAGCAAAAGCTTTCTACGTTCCTAGGTAAAGAAGACACTATCCTTTACACATCTTGTTTTGATGCAAACGCTGGTTTGTTCGAAACAATTCTAGGTAAAGAAGACGCAATCATCTCTGACGCACTAAACCACGCATCTATCATCGATGGCGTTCGTCTGTGTAAAGCAATGCGTTTCCGTTACTCGAACAACAACATGGAAGAGCTAGAGCAGCAACTTATCGCTGCTAAAGAAGCTGGCGCTCGTCACACACTAATCGTAACTGACGGTGTGTTCTCAATGGACGGCGTAGTGGCTAACCTTCCTGCTATCTGTGACCTTGCAGACAAGTACGATGCACTAGTAATGGTTGATGACTCTCACGCAGTGGGCTTCATGGGCGAAAACGGAGCGGGTACTCACGAGTTCCACAACGTTGTAGACCGTATCGATATCATCACTGGTACTCTTGGTAAAGCAATGGGTGGCGCTTCAGGCGGTTACACTTCTGGTAAGAAAGAAGTGATCGACTGGCTACGTCAGCGTTCTCGTCCATACCTATTCTCTAACTCTGTTGCTCCTGCAATCGTATCTGCGTCTATCCGCGTTCTAGATCTTCTTGCGGAATCTGGCGACCTACGTACTCAACTATGGGAAAACTCTGCTCACTTCCGTACTCGCATGGAAGAAGCTGGCTTCACTATGGGCGGTGCAGACCACGCAATCATCCCAATCATGCTTGGTGATGCAAAAGTAGCGGCTGAGTTCGCTGAGCGCGCACTAGAGAAAGGCATCTACGTTGTAGGTTTCTCTTTCCCTGTAGTACCAAAAGGTCAAGCTCGTATCCGTACGCAAATGTCTGCTGCACACTCTCGTGAGCAACTAGACCGCGCAATCGATGCGTTCATCCAAGTTGGTAAAGACATGGGTATCATCTAATTTTAAAGGGGTGCCACGAGCATCCTTTAATTAGATAGAACAACACCCAGTAGAACATATAGATTTTTGATTCTCGCCTTACAGTTAGGCGAGATGAACTAGGTAACATTATGAAAATTAAAGCACTTTCTAAGCTAAAGCCTGAAGAAGGCATTTGGATGACCGAGGTTGAAAAACCTGAAATGGGTCATAATGATCTTCTTATTCGTATTAAGAAAACCGCAATTTGTGGTACTGACGTACATATCTACAACTGGGATGAGTGGTCACAAAACACAATCCCAGTACCTATGGTAGTAGGTCACGAATACGTGGGTGAAGTTGTTGGCATTGGCCAAGAAGTTCGTGGTTTTGAAATCGGCGACCGTGTATCTGGCGAAGGTCACATCACATGTGGTCACTGTCGTAACTGTCGTGGCGGCCGTACTCACCTTTGTCGTAACACAACAGGTGTTGGTGTTAACCGCACTGGTGCGTTCTCTGAGTTCCTTGTGATCCCTGCGTTCAACGCATTTAAGATCCCTGCAGAAATCTCTGACGATCTAGCTTCAATCTTTGACCCGTTTGGTAACGCAGTACACACAGCACTTTCTTTCGACCTAGTTGGCGAAGACGTGCTAATTACTGGTGCTGGTCCAATCGGTATCATGGCTGCAGCTGTTGCTAAGCACGTTGGTGCTCGTCACGTTGTAATCACTGACGTAAACGAATACCGCCTAGATCTTGCTAAGAAAATGGGTGTGACTCGCGCAGTAAACGTGATGGAAGAGAAGCTTGAAGACGTAATGTCTGATCTTGGCATGACAGAAGGCTTCGATGTAGGCCTAGAAATGTCTGGTAACCCATCTGCGTTCAATAGCATGCTAACTAACATGAACCACGGCGGTAAGATCTCTCTACTAGGTATTCCACCATCAGACATGGCGGTAGACTGGAACCAAGTAATCTTTAAAGGCTTGGTTATCAAAGGTATCTACGGTCGTGAGATGTTCGAAACTTGGTACAAGATGGCTTCATTGATTCAATCTGGCCTAGATCTAACACCAATCATTACTCACCACTACAAAGTGGACGACTTCCAGAAAGGCTTCGACATGATGCGCTCTGGTATGTCAGGTAAAGTAATTCTTGATTGGGAATAAGCTTTAGCTGAGTAACAAGATATTAGAAAGGCGACAGTTTTTACTGTCGCCTTTTTTACATCTCGGAACTCAAGAAAATGGGCGATATGATCAAGGTTCAGTTGCCCATTTTTTACAGCAATGAGTTGTTAACCCAATGCAGCAGCCTGCATGATTAGGCCACAGATGTAAGCGCCGTATGTACCGAGAGCGTAACCCAATACCGCCATTAGGATACCTACTGGTGCCAATGCTGGGTGGAATGCAGCCGCGACGATAGGTGCCGATGCAGCGCCGCCTACGTTTGCTTGGCTACCTACAGCCATGAAGAACAATGGTGCACGAATTAGCTTCGCCATTACAATCATCAGAAGGGCATGAATAGTTAACCATGTGATACCAATGAAGAAGTAACCTGGGTTGTCTAAGATAGCTGTCACATCCATTTGCATACCGATAGTTGCAACTAGGATGTAGATGAACGCTGAACCAACTTTAGACGCGCCGCTGTGCTCAAGGCTGCGTGTAGATTTGAAGCATGAAGCGATCAGCGCGAACGTTGTCACCATTACGATCAGCCAGAAGAAGCCAGATGTTAGGCTGTATTTCGTAAGCTCTGGCGCGTTGGTTGAGATCCACGGTGCAATCATGTCACTGAATAAGTGAGCCAAACCTGTTAAACCGAAGGCAATTGCCGTGATCTTCATGAGATCGGTTGTGGTTGTTGGGCGAGCGTTCTCTTCTTGGTACTTAGATACCGTCTCTTTTAGCTCTTCGATAGATGATGTATCTGCTTTTAACCATGCATCAATCTTCTTCTGGCGACCAGCCATGATAAGTAACACTGCCATCCAAATGTTCGCACAGATAACATCAACCGTAATCATTGCAGAGAAGAGTTGGTCATCAACCTCGAACACTTCTTTCATTGCTGCTTGGTTTGCACCACCGCCAATCCAAGAACCTGCCACCGTTGTTAGACCACGCCATACATCACCCGATACAAGGCCAGGATTTATTTGGTCGATGATCAAGATAGCCAATGGGCCGCCAATGATAATACCGACAGTACCGGTTAGGAACATGATGACGGCTTTTGAACCTAGTCCAAAGATCTTGCGCAGATCTGCAGAGATGATCAGTAGAACGAGTGCACTCGGAAGTAAGTAACGGCTTGCAACAAAGTACAGTTTAGAATTCGAAGCATCGATTATGCCGAAGCTGTTTAATAAAGAGGGAACAAAGTAACAAAGCAATAGACCCGGAACGAACGAGTAGAATTTTTTCAGTGCGCTATTTTGGCTACTTTCCGTGATAAAAACACCGCCAAGAATAACAGCTAACATGCCCATTATTACAGCATCATTAGTAATCATTATTATATCTCCTTTAAGGTGAGCGCAGAGGTCTCACTTTTTGAATTGCAGGACTATACCGATAACCGCTATTCGTTACAAATTGTAACGATAGACATGTTTTGAAATGTTTATGTTAATTTTAACGGGTTGAATTTGTGAATGCGGCGCAATACTTATTTGCGTGGTGAATGGTTGGGTTAGGGCTTGTGCAGCGTATTTAGATATATGCAATGTAACTCAAGCCTTAGAGGGTGGTCGCTATGAATTGGGGCGATGATTGAACGACTTAAATGAGTGCATATATAGCCATGTTTATGGTGTGGTTTATGCGAGGTTGGAATGTTTCAATAATGTAAAAAGTGAATTCACTTTTGCCATGTGGTCAGAAATTAAAAATTTTAGCTAGATCACATAAATCTTTCGGATTACGAGTTCTAGCACCCGCTACTCATGCTCATTTGACGCTTTGTAGGGGGGTAAATGAAAGAAAAAGCGGCTTAAATAGCCGCTTTTGATGCTTGAATAGCATGGTTATCTAGAGCTGTAGTCTAGATTCTGCTTAAGACTCTTCTTCCTCAAAGCCATCTGCATAACCTTTCGGTGGAGGTGTCCAACCACGTTCAGAACGAGAGTGTTTGTCTGAACGGTCTTTTTTCATATCTTCTTTCATTGCTTCTTCAAGGTGAATGAAGATTTGTCGGTAGTTGTTGTCGTAGCGCGGGTTCTCTTCCGCTTCAGACCAAGCTTGGTAGAGCTTTTCAGACTTACGGCTTTCAACACGTTGATACGTCGATTTCTGTTGTTCAACGAAGAATGGGTGATGACCCAAAGAACGCAAGGCTTCTGCACCCATTTCAAGAGCAGAATGGTAGGTCTCTGATTCCACGAAGTCTGCACCTGCTTCTCTTAGGCGATAACTATGACCACGGTCGAATGCACGCGCTAAGATTTTCACTTTAGGGTAGTTGTGTTTAACGTATTTGACCAATTCAACACTTGAGTCTTGGTTGTCGATAGCCACAACCAACATTGCGGCTTCTTCGATACCAGCGGTATGTAATAAATCATGACGAGTCGCATCACCAAAGTAAGATTTGATGTTGATTGAACGTAGCAAGTCGACTTGATTAGCTTGATGATCCAAAACCACAGTATTGACATCATTCGATACCAATAAGCGGTTAACAATCTGACCGAATCGGCCAATACCAGCAATGATCACCGTGCCTTTCTCTTCGATGGTATCTTCTTCGCGATCGTTAGACTTTTGCTCGTAACGAGGAAGTATCACTTTATCAAACAGAATGAACAGACCAGGAGTTAAGAACATAGAGAGGGCAACAACCAGTGATAGTGTTTGAACAATATCCGCAGGTAATACATGGTTCTGTGCTGAGAAGCTGAGTAGTACAAAACCAAATTCCCCCGCTTGAGCCAAGCTCAATGTAAATAGCCAGCGGTCGCTGTTTTTGATTCTGAAGATTAAAGCCAGTGTAAACAACACCAAGGCTTTCAGCGCCATCACGCCAAGAGTTAAGCCAATGATGAGTGCGAAATCGTTAAATAGAACGCCAAAGTTGATACCTGCGCCTACCGTGATAAAGAACAATCCAAGCAATAACCCTTTAAACGGGTCGATGTTAGATTCCAGTTCGTGCCTGAACTCACTGTTGGCAAGTACCACACCTGCTAAGAAAGTACCTAGGGCAGGCGACAAACCAACAAGGCTCATTAGCGCGGCAATACCAATCACCAACATCAGTGCAGTTGCAGTGAAGATCTCGCGTAAGCCAGAGCTCGCAACAAAACGAAACAGTGGCCGACTTAGATAATGTCCACCGACGACCACAATCGCAATTGAAGCCGTAATAACAAGTCCGTATGCCCAACTTGGCAAACCTGCAACTAAACTGAGTTCATCATGGTGTGCAGCGGTTTGGGCGGCACTTTCTGCCAAAGCAACCAATTCAGGAAGAGCCAACAAAGGGATGAACGCCAGCATTGGGATAACGGCAATATCTTGGAACAAAAGTACCGAGAAAGCGTTTTTACCGCCTTCCGTTTTAGACAGGCCTTTCTCATTGAACGTTTGTAGAACAATGGCTGTCGATGAAAGCGCAAAGATCAAACCGATAGTTAAAGCAATCGTCCAAGGTTGACCAAAGAACTGTGCAATTCCCATCACGATAGCGGTCGTACCACCAACTTGAAGGCCACCAAGCCCCATCAATCGGTTTCTCATCGCCCATAGCATCTTAGGTTCAAGTTCAAGCCCGACTAAGAACAGCATCATCACTACACCGAACTCGGCAAAGTGCTGGATGGTTGTTGTCTCTTCGCCAACCAATCCAATGATGGGACCAATCACAACGCCAGCGATTAAGTAGCCGAGAACTGATCCAAGTCCAAGTCTTTTGGCAATAGGGACCGCAATCACGGCTGCAATTAAATAGATAAATGCTTGTAGAAAGTATCCCGTCATTATTTAACCTCTGCCATCAATTCTTCCACAATATGGTTCAACTTTTCTGCCTTGTTGGCTCTTTTGATGTTGATATCACCTGCAACCAAGGCCTGTAAAAGCGTTCTGTAGCTATCGACATGTTGTTGAATACGGTTTTCTTCTAAAGCGGTACGAGATCCAAAAAGCGCAAAAGGCGCAAGATAGTTCATCCCACATAAAGACGCGGTTTGTTCAATTGGGTGAAGCAGTTCTCGAATAGTGAAGTGGTTGTAGCCATCACTTTGGTAAGCATCCTTTTTACCGCCAGCAGTGATGCAACACAGTAAGCTCTTACCTTGTAACTCGTTGCCATCGGTTCCATAGGCGAAGCCATACTCTAGAACGAGATCTTGCCACTCTTTGAGAATTGCCGGTGTGGAGTACCAATATAAGGGGAACTGAAAAATGATGATGTCATGGTCCAATAGGCGTTTTTGCTCACGATCGATGCTGATCTTGAACGTTGGATATTCGGCATAGAGGTCGACGCACGTGACACCGTCAACGCGTTTTGCTTGCTCAAATAACGGTTTGTTAGCTTCAGAGCGATGCTGAGAAGGGTGGGCGAATAGCACCAAGACTCGATTTTTCGACATATAGCCCTCTTTGTCCATTAACGAATAATATTTATTGGAATTATAGATATACAATAATAGAAGAATGGTTGAACAACAACGAATTAGCCCATACTTATCTATTTAGATGCGTGTGTTTTTAGGTACTTAATTGTATAAAACATCCGTCAATTTGAGTATTTCCGGCACAAGCCGCCGATGACTGAGTAAAACTAATTATTCACGAATAGTAAAAGCGAATATAGGCATTTTATGTCACCGTTGGTGGGTAACGTAAATAATCCAATAACCCTACATAGAACAACAATGAATAAAGGAAAAACTATGAGCATGGACTTGCGTCAACAATGTGATTTGTTGCTTTCCGGTCACCTAGAACCGACTCCAGCACAAACATTCGCTCAGATGGCTGAATGGTGTGAGACACACAATGTGAGCCATGATAGCTACGGCGATGGTGAGTTTATCGAGAGCTTCGAAAACAAAGTCGCGGAACTGCTAGGTTATGAAGCGGCTGTATTTGTGATTACCGGCACCATGAATCAACCCACAGCATTAGAAATTGCGTGCCAAGAGAAAAGAAACCCAGTAGTAGCGATGCATGAGTCGAGTCATATCATGCGTCATGAACGCCAAGGGTATCAGCTCCAAAATCGATTCAACGTGCTTCCGGTCGGCAACGTATTTCGCACTTGGAATGTCGACGACTTAAAGGCTTGGCCTGATGAGATTGCCGCGGCATTGTATGAACTACCGATGCGAGAGATTGGTGGTCAGCTGCCTGAGTGGGAAGAGCTTGAAGCGATAAAGCAGTACTGCAAAGAACAATCGATTCATCTGCATATGGATGGTGCGCGTTTGTGGGAGTGCGGCGCGTATTATCAAAAGCCATACAGCGAGATTGCTAAGGGGTTCGATACGGCTTATGTTTCGCTGTACAAAGGGTTAAACGGTCTTGGGGGGTCACTCTTATTAGGTGACAAGGCTTTCGTAGCAAAAGCGTCGGCATGGATGAAGCGTCAGGGCGGAAATGTTTATCATCGCACGCCTTACGTGGTTTCGGCAGCAATGCAGTTTGATGAGCGATTAGAACTGATGCCTGCTTTATACGAACGCACCAAACAGGTTTATCAAATCCTACAAGATTACCCTCAGTTTACGATTAACCCGCAACAACCGCAGGTCAACATGCTTCACCTCTATTTACCTGTGAGCTATGAAGACGGCATTATTGTGAGAGATAACATAGCGAAGAAACACAAGATTTGGATAGGAAACCCAGCGATCAGTGAGTTGCCAAACCAATGTAAGATTGAATGGTATGTAGGGGATAACCTACTAAATTTGCCTGATCATGAGCTGATAGACATTCTAGATTTTATTAGCGAAGAGCTGATTTGATTAACGAAGAGCTGGCTGAAGAAGAACTGATCTAATTGGAACTGAAATGGATACAGGAAAGGGTTCTTATATCCATTTATATAGCTAGGATGTCCGGCTCTGTTACATATACTGGTTGATGTACACATCAACTAAGAACATGAACACTGGAACAGTGCTGAGAAGTCCGAAGAAGACGATTGGCACCCAGTTTTTCATTTTCTTTTTAGGTTGCTCAGTGTTATTCATAAATTCGGCCTTAAATTCGTTGTTGAGTCTGTTTAGCTTTTTGGTACTAAAAATCTAAGTGTATGGTATCAAATAAATGGGTTTAGCCCTATGTAGATTTAGAGAACCGTGGTGTATATCAATCACATAAAATGTAAGTGATTCATAAACGGTTCATAAAGGTTCAACAATAATGAACCTATTACAACAATCATTGCCTTACTCGGCATATTAAATAAATAGCATTCAAAGATTTGGAGAATACAGAATGAAAACAATAGGAAACATCATTTGGTTTCTGTTCGGTGGCGTATTTATGGGACTAGCTTGGTGGTTCTTCGGACTGCTCGCATTCCTAACCATCGTTGGTATTCCATGGGGTAGAGCATGTTTTGTTATGGGTAACTTCTCATTCTTCCCATTTGGTCAGGAAGCGATTTCGCGTGATGAGCTAACCAATGAAATGGACATCGGCACGAGCCCGCTAGGTGTGATTGGTAACGTTATTTGGTTCTTATTTGCGGGGATCTGGTTGGCGATTGGTCACATCATGTCAGCAGTAGCGTGTTTCATTACTATTATAGGTATTCCGTTTGCGATTCAGCACCTTAAGCTCGCGGTTATCTCATTGGCGCCAATCGGTAAAACCGTTGTCGACAAGCGTGAAGCAGAAGCGGCACGAGTAAGAAACTACAAGGGTTAAGACTACAGTTTAAGCCTTATATAGAACTGAAAAAGCACATCACATGATGTGCTTTTTTGTGCCTCGTTTTCTATCTAACGCTGCCCGAAGGGTTCGGCTAAAAGCGTTTTACTCTTTGTTGAGGGGGATTTGCTTAGAATGACTAGGCTACTTCCCCCTCGCCGCGATTAAAACGCTTTTATTTCGAACAAAATTTAACCGCGAAAGGTCAACACGCCCTAGACATTGTTGAACAAGACTTCAAGCCTAAGGGTGATGTTGGCTTCTTCGGTGTGTTTCTCATGAGGTTCTCGTTCCCATTGATAACGAGGGATGAGTTCGTAGAACAGCCACTCTTTCCATACGTTTTGTCGGTAGGTAACCGAAACCTGAGCGTATTCGTAATGATTATGAGGCTCATCCGTTGCATTAATCGTGGCGCTATATTGAAGTGCTTGGTCTTGGGCAAGGTAGTGATACAAGGTTAGCCCTGTACCATAGTTCCAACCTTTAAGGTCGTCGTTATATCCTGCAAAGCTTGACCATCGAGCCAAGAAATCATCACTTAAAGAAAGATCAAAGTCGATGTCGGTGATCTCACCAGTCTCTTGTTTTTCTTGATATACACGTTGGGTCAGCCTGAATACTGCATCTGTGGTGAGCGGGTAGGTAAAACGATAGCGAGCCTCTATTCTTGGGCGTAATGTCGCTTTGATATTGAAACTACTGTAACCCTTGGCATAGGCGTCATAACGAAGGCCAAGTGCATTCTCTAACTCTTCAGAATCTTGTGGGAAGAAGTCTAAGAATTCTTCATCGCCAACAGACTCGTAGATTAGCTTAAGCCTTTTGCTGACAAAGGGTAAATGCAGGCGTGCGTTGAGCTTGGTGGAATAATCCACGTCACCGCCCTCAGAATAGATGAAATCATTATACCAACGTACAGAGGTTCCGGCTCTGGCGTCCTCGGTAATACGGTCATCCACAAAGAAGTTATCGAACCATATTGCGGGCTGACAAAACTTGCTGTTTAGGTAGTGGTAAGCTTTTTCGACGCGCGTGTCTTCTAACGGTTGGCTGTGACACTCATCCTGTTCCTCCGCGAAGGCAGAGTGGGAAACGAGCGATGCTAATAATGAGGAGTTAACTATCCAACGACTCAATGGAACCTGTTTGTCATTCTATGTATCAATAGTTTGACTATAACTAAGCAGTTATGACAATGCGACTTTTAAAGAGATTTATCTTAATCAGTGGCTATTCAAAACAGAGACTTGAATAACATATGGCAGGTAAAGAAAACGGGCTCAGTAGGTGAGCCCGTTTGTCGATAAGTTTATAAGTGACTTAATGGCAGATTACATTGCCGCTTCGAAAATCGCAGAGATTTCTTCGTGGGTCGCTTGTTTAGGATTAGTAAAACCACATGCGTCTTTCAGTGCGTTGTCAGACAGAGTAGGGATATCTTCTAGCTTTGCACCAAGTTGCGCGATACCTGTTGGGATGTTCACGTCATTTGCTAGTTGAACAATTGCGTTGATCGCAGCTTCTGCGCCTTGCTCTGGTGACATACCTTCAACGTTAACGCCCATTGCTTTTGCAACATCACGTAGACGCTCAGGACAAACTTGCGCGTTGTAGCGTTGAACGTGTGGTAGCAAGATAGCATTACACACACCGTGTGGAAGATCGTAGAAGCCGCCTAGCTGATGCGCCATCGCATGAACATAACCTAGTGACGCGTTGTTGAACGCCATACCCGCCATGAACTGTGCGTAAGCCATTTGTTCACGTGCTTCAATGTCTTCGCCGTGCGCTACTGCCGTTCTTAGGTGAGCTTGTACAAGTTCAATGGCTTTAATCGCTACAGCGTCTGTAATTGGTGTCGCTGCGATAGAAACGTAAGCTTCGATTGCGTGTGTTAGCGCATCCATACCTGTTGCAGCAGTCAGTGATGCAGGCTTAGCAAGCATTAGTTCAGGATCGTTTACTGAAATAAGCGGTGTTGTGTGCTTGTCAACGATCGCCATTTTAATGTGACGTTCCTCATCAGTGATGATGCAGAAGCGTGTCATTTCTGATGCTGTACCAGCCGTAGTGTTGATAGCGATAAGAGGCATCATTGGCTTTTCAGATTGGTCTACGCCTTCGTAGTCTGCAATCTTGCCGCCGTTAGAAGCAACCAGAGCAATGCCTTTTGCACAATCGTGTGGAGAACCGCCACCTAGAGAAACAACGAAATCACAATCGTTGTCAGTCAGCAATTCAAGACCATCGTTAACGTTCGTGATGGTTGGGTTTGGTTGAGTGCCATCGAATACAACTGCGTCTACGCCTCGCTGGCTAAGAAGGTCTTGTACCTGCTTAACTACACCAATTTGATTCAAGATCTTATCAGTTACGATCAGACCTTTTTTAAAGCCTTGAGACTGAATACTATCAGCAGCATCCTTCAGACAGCCAGTACCCATGAAGTTGATTGTAGGGATGTAAAATGCAGTAGACATTGGAAAACTCCGTTAATTATGATTTTTAATTTCCTACATGTTGTCGGCATTCAAGTGGTCGACCATTGATCTGGAACAACTTTGAATTCGAACTACCACTTTGTGGCTAGTCGTTGTGATAGGGCTCATATAGCAATCGTTTTCATGGTTTTTGGCTGTGTTGATTGTCAGTAATAGATCGCGATAAATCGACTAAATTAGAGACAGTATGGAGCTCTATAACAATGAAAAATAAGGTTTTTCATTGAAAACTCTTCTAGTTAGGCTGGTGTCGACGTTTTATCTGAGTCATCGCTGCATTCAATTTCAGGTTCTTGTGACTCTTCAGAATCAAGCGTGTCTTCTGACTCCTCGTCATAGTATTTGACAAGAAAAGGGGTAAGCATGACAGACGATGGTAAAAAGTGCTTCATAGTACCTCCCGGTACCTAAGTGTATTTATTGTATGGTATTGGTTTAATATGTGGCAAAATTTGCGATACATCATGACTTGCGGCTTGTTTTCTATAAATTATTAGATTTATATACAGGCTCACAGATTTACGAGTAAAGTGATTGCCAGCCTACAAGGCGAAGAGAAAAATTAAGCAAAACTACGATAAAAACAAACACAGCACTGCTCAACAACGCGAATAACAGGACAGAAAATGAAGTACGATTGGATATTCTTTGATGCGGATGAAACCTTGTTCCACTTTGATGCTTTTCAAGGAATGAAGCTGATGTTCTCCCGTTTTGGTGTGGACTTTAGTGAACAGGATTATTCGGTTTACCAAGAGGTTAATTTACCACTATGGGTAGACTATCAAGATGGTCGCATTACGGCTGATCAACTGAAACACACGCGCTTCGAAAGCTGGGCTGAGAAATTAGAGACAACAACCGCTGCTTTAAACAGTGCATTCTTAACAGCGATGGCGGATATCTGCTCTTTATTACCGGGTGCACAAGAGTTGATGGAGTCTTTAAAAGGCAAAGTGAACATGGGCATCATCACTAACGGTTTTACAGAGCTGCAGTCAATTCGTTTAGAGCGTACAGGAATGACGGATTACTTTGAGCACGTGATAATTTCTGAAGAGGTTGGGGTAGCCAAACCGGATGCACAAATTTTTGAATATGCCCATAAGCTGATCGGGTTACCATCTAAGCAACGAGTATTGATGGTCGGAGATAACCCACATTCCGATATTCTAGGCGGATTAGATTTTGGTATTGAAACCTGTTGGTTAAATAGTCAAGAAAAGGCAACGCCAGCCGGAATTAACCCTCATTATCAGGTTAAGTCTCTGGCTGACCTGCAAGCTCTTTTACTAGCATAATTGCTAATTGCTAATTGCTAATTGCTTTTAGATTTTTGAGTGAATGATTGATAGCCGAGTACAGTTATGTGCTCGGCTACTTATTTTTACTTACTGCAACTTATCGATAGTGGCGTTTAAGCCTACCTTTGCTTTAAGCTCGCTTTGATTACCCCATTACAATAAAAATAAGGAAGAGGCGTGCTGAAATCTCATCGCCATAGCTGCTACGGCATTGCTGCCATTTTACTTTGGAGCTGCTTAATCGCGCTGTCTCGTAGCGTATCAGAACAACTGGGCCCAATTGGTGGCGCCGCCAGTCTTTATACAGTGAGCTCACTGTTGTTGGTCTGTGTTATGGGGTTACCTAAGCTGTCGCGGTTTTCTAAGTCATACCTGTTGATTGGTGGTGCTCTGTTCGTTTGTTATGAGATCTTCTTAGCTCTGGCTTTAGGGATGGCAAACAACCGACATCAAGCCTTGGAAATGGCCGTTATCAACTACTTATGGCCTGCATTGACGGTGTTGTTCGCGGTATTGCTCAGCGATAAAAAGATTAACTGGTTGGTTTACCCAAGTATTTTCTTAGCCTTCTTTGGTGTGGCTTGGAGTATCAGTGGCGATCAGGGGCTTTCTGTTGATCAAATCGCTGCCAATATTGCCACCAACCCTAAAACCTATTCAATGGCGTTTTTCGGCGCGATTATTTGGGCGGTCTACTGTAATTACACTCAGAAAGTGGCGAAAGGACAGAATGCGATCGTGCTGTTCTTTATCGCGACTGCAATCACCTTGTGGATCAAATACGCATTGAGTAACGAAACCGGCATGGTGATGACAACCAGTGCTGCAATTGACTTAGTGTTAGCCGGTGTGTGTATGGGCGCAGGTTACGCACTTTGGAATACCGCGATACTTGGCGGCAATATGGTCTTCCTAGCGACCATGTCTTATTTCACGCCTATTTTTGCGACCTTACTGTCTTCTATGATTTTGGGTTTGTCACTGAGCATGACGTTTTGGCAAGGCGTTTGTATGGTGACGATTGGCTCTTTAGCTTGCTGGTGGGTAACCAGAGACAAAAAGCCGACGGTTACGGCGTCGGCTTCTAAAAAGGTTCAATCAGAGTCTTAGTCAGCGAGAGGTTGATTGGTTAGCTCTTGGTTCTTAACTCTCGACTCTTAACTCGCGATATTGAGATTCAATTGAAGCTCATAAGGCATCTTCGATAAGCGTCGCTTAAGTTGGCGGCGCGTACGTTCAATATCATCAACCGCAATTGCATCTTGGTCATTGGTATGAATATCAACGTTGATTCTTAGCTCAGGACCAACCTTAGTCACGCCCATTAGCTCTAAATCTTGATCCGCTTCTTTGTCTACCGCGACAACGTTCTTATCTACCGCATCACAAATATCTTTGTTTGCCGACATCATAAGCAGTTCGCGCATCGCCTCACGTAACATGTCGAAAGGCACTTTGATGAAGTAGAAAGACATTAGCAACATCATCATTGGGTCGGCATACACTGCGTATTCTGCAAGCGGAGAAAAAGTAATTAACCAAGCCGCTACGAAACCCGCTGTTACCGCTACACTCAGTAGCGTATCCATCTGCCACTGCTTAGATTCAGCCTGAATCAGACCTGAAGAAATACGTTTGCTCTTATTCGCGATGTACCACCAAGCGTAACCACAACCCAACACGTTGAAAATACCAAACAGAGTTGCAATAGAAGCATCAACTTCACGACCACCCGTCATTAGGGCACCAATCGCAGAGTAAAGTGAATAACCAACCACAAGAAGAATCACAACGGCTTTAATCGCAATCACAATCGGCTCGATGATAGCTCGACCAAACGGGAACTCAGTGTCCGAAGGGCGATTGATGTATTTCGACGCAGCTAGTGACAATAAAGTTAACAGTAAGCTGATAAGAGAATAGACACCGTCAAACACTATGACCAGAGAGCCAACGAGAAGACCCAACACCAATCCGCCAATTGCGAAGCCTGATGCTAAAAGGGCTGAGAACAATAGTACTCGATTTTCGTTTTGGCTTTTCCTGTCACACATAATATTTTCCAGATGTTTTTGATAACTTCATTGTTCTAATAATGAGCTAACTTTACAAACTTTATCTGATGATGTTTATATGTCTTATTTAATTCGAACATATAAATCAATAAAATTCAGTTACTTAAGATCAAGGTGTGGTGTCAATAAAGTTGACGTTGAGTGTTTTTTGGTGATGGTGTGCAACTGAAATAGGATCGTTTATGATTAATAAAACACATTAGTCGCTAAGGTCTTATTGGTCTTCTAGATTTGACTGCGACTGCGATGGACAAGGAGTGAATCAATATGAAGTTTGACGATATCAGTGATAATGAGTTGTGGGCGATTGCTAACCCGATCATGGATAATCTGATGGATGGTTCAACTAAGGTTGATCATGAACAGCACTGTCGAGATTTTACTCAAAGGATGAAAGACATTGTTACGCCAGAATATTTAGAAAAGGTGTGTCACCATTATCAGCACAGTAATGGCTTTTTTGCTGAGCGTGAGCAAGTTGCTTTATTTAGACGTTCAGACTCCATCGCCTTTGTGTGGAAACAAGCTTACACCATCGCCAAAGGTGAGTTTGTCGCTGAAATGGTATTGGTTGAAGAAGACGGACGCTATTTAGTGGATCACGTGATGGTCTTTTAGGAGTAGTGCTGTTTGTGGTTTTTCCCTTTGTTATCGACGATAAGCAATAAGCGCGAGCTAGAAATCAAACAAATAATCACTAAGCTGGTCGGCCAACCAATTCATTCCTGGGTGCTCTGCCATGCCAGCCGCGGTAAACATACAGTAGTCTTCTTGTGTTAAACCGTAGGTGTGTTTGATCACGGCAAGCTCTTGTTTACGCAGTAAATGGCGAATCAATGGCTCAGGCATTACGCCCCATGCTTCTTCACGTAGAATCGTATCCAACATAAAGTCGAAGCTAGAGAAGCCAATGTAACGACGCGAGAAGGGCTCAAGTTCAGGATTATCCTTTTCATTAAGATAAACCATGGTTGCTTGCATCGAATTTCTCAGTACTTCATCAGACACTCGTCGCATCGCACTCAAATCATGTCCTTTCTTACATACAGACATCATTCGAATCTTACCAAGCGGGTTGTAGATAATTCTTGGGTCATCGACGCGTTCGTAATCGACACCAAATGCGAAGTCGACTTGCTGAGTTTCAACTAGGTTAGCTAAGTCACCGCTCGATGCGAGAACGAAGTTGAATGAGGTAGAAGGGTACTTGTTATTTAAGGCGTGAGATAAGTCCTGCCACATTTCATCGGGTAGGGAGTCATCTCGTGCTATCCAAATTTCTGCGTTGAATTCGCCCGAAACATGCAAGCAGGTTTGTTTAATACGCGCGGCTGTCACCAACATGCCTTCGCAATCTTTGTAAATCGCTTTACCCGCTTCTGAAAGCTCAACGTGGTTTCCGCTGCGGACGAACAGCTCGACATCTAACTCTTTTTCCAAGGCTTTAATCGACATGCTGAGTTTGGTTCGGTTGCATTCTAACTGGCGTGCAGCTTCAGAAACTGATCCTAAATCAGCAACGGAACAAAAGGCTTGGACTTGAGAAAGGTTCATTTCATTTCCATATTGAGCGGGGGTCGGTGCATATTATCTGAATATTGTGCTGACTATCTTAGAAATAGTCCATCTTTGCATGATAACTCTATGACGAATTGACTAATTTGGTTTACTCTGGGGAAGTTCCGAACCTACAAGAAGTAAAGATGGAGGCCATGATGGCGAAACAATGGGACGAATACGCCGTTGATTGGGATAAAGATCCCGCAACCGCAGTATTCGCACAATCCGTATTTGACCAGTTAACACAGCTCGTTGATTTAAACGGAACCCGTGTCCTTGATTTTGGTTGTGGTACAGGACTACTCAGCCAGAAAATATCTCCTTTAGCAAAAGAGATCATCGCACTTGATATCTCTGAAGGGATGATTGAAGAGTTAGATAAGAAAGAGTTACCTAACGTTGAACCGGTAGTTGATATTTTATCGCGCGGACTTGCAGCGCAGCATCCAGCATTCAGAAACCAGTTTGACCTAGTGGTAGCCTCTTCGGTGTGTGGTTTTATCCCGAACCTACAAGACACAGTCAGTCTGATTTACACGCTGCTTGAAAACGACGGTACGTTTGTACACTGGGATTGGTACTTGGAAAGCGACAGTGAAGACTACGGTGTAAGCCAACAGCGCTCAGAAAATGTATTGAGTGCAGCGGGCTTTGCAGTAGTTGAAGTCTCTACACCGTTCTCGATTGACACTCCACAAGGAGAGTTAAAGGTATTAATGGGTGTTGGACGTAAACAAGCGCTTCCAGATCTGTAATCGTGTGTATGCCTTGAGCTAGCATTCAGAATGCTCATTTAAACTACTAAACCCACATTAACGACTCTAACGTCAGTTATGTGGGTTTTCTCTTTTTGGCGCTATCGTTTTAAACAGAACGAATTAGCGCTTTCTCATTTCTTCACTACTAACTCTGGTTTCTCTATTTCTCTATTTCTCTATTTCTCTGTTTCTCATCTCGCTCATAGAAAACTCAACACCGCTAATTTACAAATTATTTATTTCCATTTTGGAAATGTAGTCTTGCATACATTTCATTAGTGGAAATATAACGGTGAGATATAAAATAAGCCCATAACAACACTAAGGGTTTAATCATGAGCCACCAATCTGCGTCATCTACTTCTTCACCACTTTCAGAGCAACAACAACGCTTTAGCAATATCATTTCAGATGCCAACCTGTCACCAAAACAGAAGTCGAGCTATCTTGCCTTAGAAGCTGAAGCCAGCTTACCGTATATGCCGGTAAGCAAAGAAGTAGAGCAAGCCTTACAACAAGGTGTGCTGTGTGACATGTTTGAAGGGCACGCCCCATTTAAGCCGCGCTATGTACTTCCAGATTATTCTAAATACTTACATCAAGGCTCAGAGTATTTAGAGCTTAGCGCGGCAACCAACTTCGATGAAGCATTGAACATGCTTACCATCCTTTACCACCATGTTCCGTCTGTCACTTCAATTCCGGTTTACCTAGGTCAGTTGGATGATGTGTTGATGCCTTTCGTGGGCGACTTAACAGAAGAGCAGGTATACCAAAAGATTAAGCTGTTCTGGATCATGTTGGATCGCACACTGCCAGACGCCTTTATGCATGTGAATATCGGCCCGACAGACAACATTATCTGCCGTACGATTTTACGTGTAGACGCTGAATTGAAGCAGATCGC
This sequence comes from Vibrio sp. 10N.239.311.G01, assembly GCF_041465805.1. Taxonomy (NCBI): domain Bacteria; kingdom Pseudomonadati; phylum Pseudomonadota; class Gammaproteobacteria; order Vibrionales; family Vibrionaceae; genus Vibrio; species Vibrio sp. 10N.239.311.G01. The sequence goes on along the minus strand of NZ_JBFSRM010000011.1, from coordinate 49,878 downwards.
GCCAAACTTAACCTTTATGTACGACCCAGCCGTGACACCTGATGATCTACTTCGTCATGCGGCGAGCAACATCTGTGAATGCAGTAAACCACATATTGCAAACTATCCAGCGCATGCCGAGGCTTACGGCGATAAGCGTTTTGGTATTGTGAGCTGCTACAACTCTCTGCCGTTAGCGGGTGGTTCAAACACCTTGGTGCGTATGAACCTTAAGCAAGTGGCGTTGAAGTCTGAGGACAGTGCTGATTTCTTACAACAAGTATTGCCGAACTACAGTGGCATCATGGTTGAGTTGATGAACGTTCGAAGCCGCTTCTTGCATGAAGAGTCTAACTTCTTCGAAGGCTTCTTAACCAAAGAAGGTTTGATCGAAGAGGATCGCTTTGCGCCAATGTTTGGTATTTACGGCATGGCGGAAGCAGTCAACATCTTGTTGGAGAAAGAAGGTCAAGCAGGGCGTTATGGTCACGATGAACTGGCGAATCAGCTTGGTCATCGTATCTCTGAAAAGCTGGCTGAGATCGTTGAACGCTCTGAAGTGAAATATGGATTAGAAGGTAAAGCTCTGCTGCATGCTCAAGGCGGTATTAGCTTAGATGAAGATGTGACGCCGGGTGTCCGTATTCCTTATGGTACCGAACCGGATCCTGTCTCTTACGTTCGTGCAACCGCGGGTCACCATAAGTTCTACACCTCGGGCATCAGTGACATTCTGACCATCGACGAAACAGTGAAATCTAACCCTGAAGCGATGTTTAACCTGTGTAAAGGCGCGATTCAAGCGGGTTACCGAGAGTTCACGGCTAACGTTGCATCAAATGATTTGGTTCGTGTCACGGGTTACATGATTAAGCTATCTGACATTGCCAAATATGACGAGCAAGGCTCACGCACCAATACCACCTTTTTAGGTGCCGAAGCTGCGAAGAACACGGGCATATTAGAGCGTAAACCACGCGTGGCGAGTTTAGAGATGTCGCCGACATACGAATAGCTTTAACGTGTGTTATGCGTTTCGAATACGAACAATGTGAATTATGAAAATTTCTGATCTAACAACTCAAATGGCTAGGGTTAAAAATAATAAGACAGAAAAACAAGCGAAGGTCAGCCGTGTGCTGACCTTTTCTTGTGTTGATGGACCGGGAAATCGCCTAGTGCTGTTTCTACAAGGGTGCAATTTCGATTGTATAACCTGCCATAACCCACACACTATTAATCACTGTAACCATTGCGGAGACTGCATAAGTGGGTGTCCAAGCGGCGCATTAAGCTCTGTAGATGGTAAGGTGAAGTGGGATCCGGTCGCGTGTACCAACTGCGATCAGTGCGTCGATATCTGCGACCATAAGTCGAGCCCGAAAATTACCACAATGACGGTCTCAGAGGTTCTGGAGCTTGTCAGGCATAATCAGTTTTTCTTGAGTGGCATTACCGTTTCTGGCGGTGAAGCGACCATGCAGTTGCCGTTTATCATAGAGCTGTTTCAAGCGATTAAACGTGATCCACAGTTAGCGCATCTCACGTGTTTTATTGATAGTAATGGTTCGCTGTCACTTCAAGGGTGGGACAAGGTGTTGCCTTATCTTGATGGCGCGATGATTGACCTAAAATCATGGCAATCGGAAACACATCAATGGTTAGTGGGTAGAGGTAATCATAGGGTGTTTGAAACCATTAACTACTTAGCAGATAAAGAAAAACTGCACGAAGTTAGGTTGCTACATATCCCAAATAAAAGCGATCTTGAGGACGAAATTGAACAAGTGGGGCGTTACTTGAAGACTCTACCAAGTGATGTTCGAATTCGGCTGAATGCGTTTCAGCATCATGGTGTCATTGGCGACGCGTTAGATTGGCCGAAATGCACCGAAAAACAGATGCAGAGCTTTCACGATAAGCTCTACACCATAGTTCAAAGACCGATGCAAACTCCTGAGGTTTATACCTAGTCTTTAGATTTCTTAGGCAGTCAATCAGGCTTCTAAGAACGTTAACTTTCTAAAGATATTAAGTCTCTAAAAATATTAAGCTTCTAAAAACAGGTCACACAACCACTTGATCGCTTGATCATTCATGTTGGGCTTGTTCCACACTAAGCTATACGCCACCTTACCGTAATCAAAAGGCAAGGGCTTGCTCACTAAGCCCTGAGCTTGCTTAGCACGCTCAGCCCACTGTTTAGAGCAAGTGAACAGGAAAGGCGTGTGGTGACACAACACAGCCGCAGCGCCGAAGTCCGCGACCGATATTGCCATCTCTCTTGGTTGGTGGCATTGAACCAAGTTTTGTTCAAAGTAAGGCTGAGACAGTTCGTTATCTAAAATCCCAATGTGCTTGTAATCTAAGTAGCCTTCTACCGTCAGTTCTTGCTGAGCGAGAGGGTGGTGTGCGCCAATCAAACAAACCATTTCATCTGGAAGAATTGTTTCCCAAACCAGCTCTTTGTTATCGGTCGGCGGCTGAGATATATCATGAGGCAACAAGATCAAATTGACCTTGCCACTGAGTAAAGCATCGAAGCCGAGCTGTTGTTTCGAATAGATGTTGAGCTTCGCGTTTGGCGCCAGTTCAGTAGTGATTTTACTTATCTTAGAGGCAAATACTTCGAAGGTACTTTCACGCATCGAAAGTGAAAAACTGCCTTGGTACTCTTGAGGGGTAAAACTCTTTTGATGAAGCAGTCCATTCATGCTTGAAAGAATTGCGTGAACAGTGGGCGCTATCTTCAGAGCAAAGGGAGTCGGGATAAGCTTGGTACCATCTCGATAGAAAAGCTCATCATTCAGGATGTCACGCAACTGAGACAGGGTTTTGCTTACACTCGAAGGGCTGACACAGAGTTGCTCTGAGGTCTGAGTGACGCTGTGGGTGTTCAGCATAATATGAAGCGCAGTGAGGTGCTTAAGGCTCACCCTAGATAAGTGTAAGTAATCCATTTATGACTCACGCATTCAGATTGGCTTGTGATTTTGCATGAACGACAAAATCGAACAAGCCAAATTGGATAAAGGTTATTTACGAGCTAGCTTATGGTGCGCTCGTGAAAAGTGGCCTGCGCAAAATGCGCCCACAATCGATAGTTCACCCGCTAAACACAGTGCAGCACAAACTTCAGCTAGGGCTTGTGATTTACCGTTACCATGCAGCCCAAGTAAATCTAAACAGGCTTTTTGACTTGGCAAGCCAGTACCACCGCCGACAGTCCCCACCATTAGGTTAGGCAGTGTCACGCTAGCGTATAAACCGCCTTCTTTGTTGAGTTCCATACGCGTCATACCAATCGCTGACTCGGCGACACAGGCCGCGTCTTGGCCACAAGCGATGTAAAGTGCCGCCAGTGCATTCGCATAATGGGCGTTGATACCGATAGTGCCGCTCAAAGCGCCACCGACTGTGGTCATTTGGCCAAACTGGACCATCTTCTCTGGTGTCGTGTGTAGGTACTTCGCGACAAGCTCTGCAGGGATATTAACCTCAGCAGTTACCTTTTTGCCACGAACGCTGCGCAAGGTTTGGGTATTGGCTTTCTTATCGCCTGACAAGTTGCCATCAAGGAAAGCATGGTCAGGCTTAACTGGCGTATTTTCGATGATGTACTCAAACACGGCATTGGTTGCGATGGTCACCATATTCTGACCAGAAGCGTCTCCGGTTAGAAATTCGAACACCAAGTAAACATGGTTACCTTCGATGTTGATATTAATGTCGGTCAGCTTGCCGTGTGATGTTGTTGATTCTGCCAAGATCTTGAACTGGTCATACTGAGTCACAGCCCAAGCCACAAACTGTCCGGCTTCAACTAATCCTTGAAATGCAAAGCCAGGAGTACGTGTTACGCCTTCATTGAGCAACATAGCACTTGCGCCACCACAAGCCGTAATCAGCTTAGAACCACGGTTATAAGACGCGACAAGCGCAGCTTCTGTGGTCGCGAGTGGTACTAGGTAATCGCCCGTAGCAAATAGGCCATTGACTCTTAAAGGGCCAGATATTCCCACAGGGACTTTAACGGTGCCAATAAAGTGCTCAATGTTTTTCTCATAAGCTTGGAACTGACTTTGTGTATGAGGGTCGAGCAGTTCTTGCTGTGAATCTGCATTATCGAGCGCTGTCCAGCGACGTGTGAGATTCTTTTCTGTCAGGTAGGGGCTAGGTGTCAGCTTATTTACTGGCTTTTCAAAATGAGGCTGAAGCTTTTTTTCTAATTCGTCTGCGGAGATGTCGCCTCCTAAAATAGAAACATAGTCACGGCGATGCAGATTTAGTTTTGGCATAAATAGTATGAAGTAAAGTTTGTGCAGCAAATTGGTTTGCGCTGATTCTACCGAGTAATAAACCAGAAACAAGCGCCTGATATAATGAGTTACAGTTTGTGTGGTTGTTGAAGCAAAAAGCAGCGAAGTTTCGCGAAATATAGGCTGTATTTGAGCGAAATTTAGATATGAATGTCGAGAAGGCTACCGATGGCTTCGTTTTGACGATCAACCACACTTGCACCAACGCGGTTATAACTTGCGCTTTGTGTCAGTTTAATCAAGGAATCGGTTGAAGATGAAGCAGGTTCAGGTTCTTTGTCTTTAAAGGAAATGGCTTGTTCAGGCTCTATTTGATTAAAGCTGAGATCGCTAGCTTCGAAAGTGTCGTCGGATTCTAGAGCGTGTTTGGAGGCTTGGTTGAGCTCGATTGCGGCTTCTTCAGCCATGTTGGTGGATTGCTGAATAATGGCGTAACCAGATTGAATACCAGATATCGACATATCAGAACCTTTTATTGACGTATGAAATGAGTCTAGGCGGACGATATTTTGAGCGCAATGGTGAACAGATGAAATTTACGGTGAAAATGTGAACTTAAGCTAAAATAGTGATGTCTGTCTATTAACTGAACAGGTCATTTAGCGCGTTTAACTCTTCATCAGTAAGCAAAGAAGGCTTCTCTGTTTCGAGGTTGCCGTCGATCTCACCCTGAAGTGCTTTTAATTGTTGTGGGCTAAGAAGCTGTATTTGCTGCTTAAATGCTTCAAATTGCTGTGTATTCATAGTGTGACCTTTGTTCAAATCAATATGCTCTTTAGAGCATAGTCTACTGATTCAGGAAATCAAACAAGATTAAGTGAATTTTAAATGATGTTTGAAGTTTCTTGAAACTAAGACAACTATAAATTCCTGTGGTCGTTTTTTGTCCGAGAAATGTTAGGAAAAGTTAAGGCTTGGTCAATCAAAGTCAGAAAATTCCTACAATGTAAAAACGCCTTCAACCCTTGTGGCACAAGGGTAGGTAAGTAATTTCTCTACCCAATTAGGGGTATGGGTAAAGCAATGTATAAATATTTGTGATGATCAAAAGATAAGCAATTGGCGTTATCTTTTTGTTTTTACGGTATTTTGTTTGTTGCTCAAGAAGCTTCTGTTTCAAACGACTTGTCGATCTTAACCTTAACTGCAAACTTGGTCGCTAAGGTATGCAGTTCTGGAAGCATTCGATAGATCAAATGGAGCTGTTGTAGAACCATTTTGACAGAATTCTCATCTTCTTCTCGCCATTCACTCAAACGTTTATCCAGCTCCGGGTCATAAGCGTTTTTCACTTCACAATGCTCTTTATGAGAATAGAGTTGATCATTTAGAGCGTCGAGATGCTGGTGGATTACTCTGTGCGCATCTAGCACCAGTTTGTGTGTCGCTTCATCATCAATACGCGTTCTGTGAGCACCCAGAGCCGAGATATAGCTAAGTAGAGCATGATTGAGTGTTAAGAATCGGAAGCTCTCATCTTCAGAGGTGCGGTACTTACCCGGTTCAACCAACATGCTACTGATCGCGGCAGTCAGGTTTGCATCATTATTATGCGCACTACGTCGAGCGATACGATAGTTTAGGCTATCTTTCTTACCGACACGGTATTGGCCGATGATCTGAGCGAGATAGTTCTTATTGGAATCGAGCGCATTCGCCATCACTTTGTGCAGTCGCTTCGACTGCCAATCAGGTAACACATAAATGACAGCAAGCACGGCGAGAGCACAACCAATAAAGGTATCCGCTAACCTTGGCAATACTACCGCGTAGCCTTCACCTAATTGGTTAAAGCAGAAGAGCACAAGCAGTGTGATAAAGCCGGTCGCAAACCCGTAGTTATTGATTCGAAACGCAAAGAACATCACGCCACTGATCACAATGAACACTAATTGGCTCTCTTGCGACGGGAAGAAAGTCAGTAACGGTACTCCGATCAATAAGCCTGCGACCGTGCCAATGACACGCGCCGTCAGTTTTTGACGGGTTGCACTGTAGTTTGGCTGACACACAAACAGTGTCGTCAGTAGAATCCAATAACCTCGTTCGATATCAAAACCCTGGATAATCCCGTAGCCCAGCGTCAAAGTGATCGCCATGCGAATCGCGTGGCGGAATAGCATAGAATCGGTGTGCAAGTTAGCTTTGATCTTGTGCCACATTGCCGTCAAAGTATGAGGGTTGGTATCGTCCAATACACCTTCTTCAATCTTCTCTGCATCTGGGTTGCTGATATTCGAGAGCTGTTTTTCAACGGTTGCTAGGTTATTGAATAAGTAATCCAACTGGTTCAGCAGTGATTTCCATTTAGGATTATTCTGTTGGTGCAGATGATTGAGCGAAGACATCAGCTCATCGAGTGCCAATACAGACTTGTCACCATGCTGGTATTCAGCGCCAACTTTCAACGAGCTCGCCACTTCTTTACACGCAGTGGCCTGCGCTTCCAGTAGATACTTAAATCTAAACAACACGTCAGAGCGCTCAAAGTGTTTTGCTAGCTCTTGATAGCGATAGTGGCTAGAGCTGACGCGTTCATGAATATCTTGTGCGATGAAGTAGGTGTTAAGAAATCGGTCACTAGGGCCGTCAATGTGTCCGCGCTTAGAGCGATTAAGCAGCGTCGCTTTACACATGTTGAGTGCGTTAACGGTACTCGCGTTGAGTTTGGCTTCAATGATTCGGTGTGGCTGGGGAATCAAGTCAGAAACGGGGTAGAAGAGTTCCGCTTTTGAATCGATGTAGTTACCGATTTGATCGAATACCGTGGCTAAGTTTTGCTGCACGGGTTGCATTGGCCACACTATCTGCCAAATCATCGACATGAAGTAGTACCAAGCGGCGCCAGTTAACAGTAGAAGCGGTTGAAACCAAAGGTTGGTGCTCTCGTGTGCACCAAGCATGGTATAGATGGCAACCAAGAGAGAACCAAACGCGATACTCGCGTATTTAGGGCCAATTGCCCCGAGAATGATAAAAGAGAAGGTTGAAACAAAAAGCCCGATCGCGAACAGCCAAGGCGTATCGAAGAGAAGCTCAATAGAGAAAGCCGCAACGGCGAAACAGATAAAGGTCAGCGTGAGTGCTTTCAAGCGCCCGGTAAAGCTGTCATCACTTTCCGCAAGAGCCGCAGCAATAACGCCTAAGATCAAAGGCGTGATCAGTGTGTTTTGTCCATAATACCAAGCAGGCACCACCACGCCGAGCAGAGTGATGAGAATTAATACGCTGTAATTTATGGTTTTATTCGCCCAATAGAGGCGTAATTTGGCTGAAAAGTCCACAGTCGCTCACTTGACACACTAAAAACCATAATCCTAACAGAAATCAAGCACAAGAATTTGATACTTATCCATAATTGCCCGTAGGTGGTCATGAAAGCGTCGATAAGATATGAGATATTATTAATTCTCATTGCATCATGATATAAATTCAATATTCCCAATTAAGAGCACACTCCAATGCAGCTAAGCGCTAACAAGACTGCACAGTTTTTTATTCAAAATGAATATCATCAGGTTGAACTTGATGGTCCACGCTTGCTGTTATCTTCAGTAGGCAGTGAAGAGCGTATCCCATTTACTATTTGGAGTGGCAAGATCGCGATAAAGCGCGGATTGTTCTGGGGATCGCTACAATTTTTTGCTAATCAACAAGATGGAACACAGCGCAGTTGGTTAGTACAAGGCTTACCTTGGGATCAATGCCGTCAATTTGCACGCGCGTCAGTTAGTGCTTATCAGAAGTGGCACGACACTCAATGTGAACAATTGGCTGAACACGTACCTCAGTGGGAAGCTGAATTAACACGTCTTGAGCAATTACCAGCCTTTCTACCGCATTCTAAGGTCAACACTTGGGTTGATATGGTCAACTCAGGCTTAGAGAGTATGACAATGACGCTAGAAGAGGCCGCACAACGCATGCCAAACCGCATCGCAAGAATGCAGCTATGGTTATCTGAAACGGAAATCAAGCAAGCTGAAAGAAACCAGCAATGGCTAGAGACCGAGCGAAAAAACTGGGAAGTGTTGTTTGCGCAATGTGAGTCGTCACCACTGAACTTATCGCAGCAATATGCGGTGTTGATGAATGATGATCACAACCTTATTTTAGCGGGTGCAGGCTCGGGTAAAACCAGTGTTCTAACGGCTCGCGTCGCGTATTTACTGCAAAGCCATCAAGCTCAAGCTGAAGAGTTGCTATTGCTCGCTTTTGGTCGTGAAGCGGCAGAAGAGATGAAGCAACGTCTCGACAGCAAAATTGGTTTATCAGCAGAGAAGGTGCAAGTCAGCACTTTCCACCAGTTGGGTTTAAAGATACTGAATCAAGTTGAACCCGAACGTGTGGTTATTTCTCCTTTAGCGCTCGATGACAACCAACGCCAAGCATGGTGCATTGATTGGTTGAAGAAGCACTGGATGACACCGACCAACTTTAAACGTTGGCAAAAGCATTTGTCTAAATGGCCAATCGCTTATTTAACCGGTGACGATGAGCTTGGTAGCCACGTTTCAAACCTCAAATTGATCGGTTGGCTTGAAAAGCAGCTAGAACAGTTGAATGCGTCGGGTTTAACCAAAAAAGAAGTACAGCAACAGCTGATTGATCACCGAGACTATACGCGCCTCAACAGCGAGCTTTCACTGTGTTGGCCATGTGTAACCGCGTGGCAAAAGGAGCTGAAAGAACAGAATCATATCGACTTCTCAATCATGATCAGCCGAGCGACTCAGTATGTCGAGAAGGGCAAGTTTATCTCACCTTGGAAGTTCATCATGATCGATGAATACCAAGATATCTCACCTGATCGTCTTGCCTTGGTTGAAGCACTGTGTAATCAGTCTAAAGCCGAGCATCAAGCCTCTATTTTTGCAGTAGGCGATGACTGGCAGTCGATTTACCAGTTTGCAGGTGCGGATGTGGATTTGACCACGGGCTTTAAGGATCGTTTTGAAAGCTCGACCATTCATCACCTAGATACGACTTACCGCTTTAACAATCAGTTAGGTGCGGTGGCTAATCGCTTTGTACAAGAAAACCCAATTCAGATTCCGAAAGAACTGAACAGCTTCAAGCAACAGAAGCAGAAGGCGGTGTACAGTGCGCCAAGTAAAGAAGTTGAGAAGATTCTTGATCAACTGAACCGTCAATCCAAAGGCAAAACCAATAAATCGGTGCTGCTACTTGGACGTAATCATTACCACAAGCCAGAGTTGTTGGAAGACTGGAAGAAGATCTTCACTTCCATTGATATCAAGTTCATGACTTGCCACGGCAGTAAAGGTAAAGAGGCGGACTTTGTCATTATTCTTTGTGTTGACGAAGGACAGTTCCCGACCAAGAAGAAACAGCTGCATATTGATGGCGCATTGACTGAATCATCAGACGCGTTCCCTTATGCTGAAGAGCGTCGTTTATTCTATGTAGCAATGACGCGGGCAAAAGAGAAAGTATGGATCACGCACAGTGGCGACGGCTCTGGCTTTGTGCAGGAGCTGCATGGTTCTGATTACCCAGTTGTTCGTAAAAAGTGATGTTACTTGACTTGATTGTCTAAGATTAGATCTTCAATCCCTGCCCTAATATCACAAGGCAGACGCATAAAGCATAAGGAATTTGCTATGGAACACGGCTCTATTAACTACATTGAATTTGCTGCGAAAGACATCGCCGCAACTAAGGCATTTTTCAGTCAAGTGTTTGGTTGGAGCTTTGAAGACTATGGCCCTGAGTATTCTGCGTTTGAAGGCAAAGGCTTAATGGGTGGCTTCTATTTGGCGGATCTGGCGTCGAATACGGATAATGGCGCGGCGCTGATGGTTTTTTATAGCCAAGATCTTGAGCAAACCGAGCGCGATGTAATTGATGCTGGTGGTCAGATAAACCGTGAGATCTTTAGCTTTCCCGGCGGCAGACGTTTCCATTTCAGAGAGCCAAGTGGCAACGAGATGGCAGTGTGGAGCGATAAATAGAGAGACTCTCGCACTGTTTTATGATTGAACTGTTTAATGTCTGAAAACGAGACATAAAAAAGCCTGCGATAAAATGCAGGCTTTTTAGTCTGTTCAGTAGAGAGCACATTTAACGTGCGATTACGTGCGCTCAGCTAGGTACGCTTCGTAGTCTGGGATTTCGATGATTACTTCTTCTTCAAGCAATGAAGAGTTAAACAGGAAGTTAGCGGTAGCGCGGTTAGTTGCCACAGGAATGTTCCAAACACTTGCGATACGAAGCAGTGCTTTTACGTCTGGGTCGTGTGGTACAGCATTAAGCGGATCCCAGAAGAAAATCAGCATATCGATTTTGCCTTCAGAGATAAGCGCGCCAAGTTGTTGGTCGCCGCCCATTGGGCCGCTGATCATGCTCTTGATTGCTAAGCCTGTCTCTTTACTGAGTAGAGAACCAGTCGTGCCCGTTGCGTAAAGGAAGTGCTTTTGTAGTTTTTCTTTGTTCTCTTTGACCCATCTTAGTAGCTCAGGTTTGAAGTGGTCATGAGCGACCAAAGCGATATGCTTGTGTGTTGGCATAGTGCGCGTTGTTTTTTGCATGAATGTTCCCTAAATTGTTGTTTCGTTTTTATTGTTTTGAGTTCTTCAGCCAATATAGCACTATGGATTCACACTGAATACCGGACGAAACTCAGAAGGTGACAATGAGTCGGCGATAATTTGATCTTTGAGAGTTGCAGGTGTCAGCGCTTCGATAATCGGTGCGCTGTGTTGCTCGTAAGGTTGACCGCGTAAGTAACTCGTGGCTTGTTTTACCGACAAGCGACCTTGCTCAACCATTTTATCTGTTGGCGCAAAAAGTACCTTGTTACGGAGTAAACCACGGTAGGTTCCGTGACTTAGGTAACTTGAGATTAACCCAATATCTTCGGTTTTATCGGCCGCTCGTAGCTCACTGATCGCTGCTTCAATCGCGACGGCACTTCCGACTATATATTGGATATCAGGTTCTTCTATCACCTGCTGTACTAGATTTCTTTGAAGTTCTTTATCGTTATCTGCCCAATAGCTGATCGCAATTTTGATATCACTCGACTTGATCGCATCATAAAACCCCAGTGCTACAGGCTTAGTGCCGCCACTCGCTTGTGGGCCAAGTAACAGGGCGATAGGTGTTTCGCCTGATCCTTTCGGGTGTCGTTTCGACAAAAAATCTCCGACTTGGTATCCCATTTGGTACCAATCGACACCGACCGTACCTTTTAATACCTTCTGTTGTTCTTCATTGACGGTTAACTCATTTACCGTAGCAAACACAGGCGTCGAGCCAACCCAATCGCTGAGATTGTCATGATACGCATCGGGTGAAACCGTACCTAAAATAATGGCATCGGCTCCCCATTGCGTGCAAAGCACCAGTTGCGAGGCTTGTTTGGCCACGTTGGGGTAACCGCCAGCTTCCAATACTCTTAGCTCAACTTGCTGCTTTTCTGCTTCAGAGATCATTCCATAGTTTACCGACAACCAATAAGAGTCTTTGAGGTGCGGATAAATGGCACAGATTTTCTCTTTTTGTGATGTGGCATTGGCGGGTTTTATTGGGCTCAAAGGCTCACTAGCACCTGCGACAGGAGTCACTGAGGCCAGTAGTGAGAGAAGAATTATTGAAGCGAAAGGTCTAGATAGCATGAATTGCCGTTTTGTTGGTTTTAGATAAGAAACACTGCAAAATATAGCGTATTCTGCATGGGTAAAGAAGAACGTTTTAAGGTTTAGAGTTTATGTTGTTAGCTTCAGCGAGTATTGGACGCAAGCTGCTGGCCTCATTCTTAGTGATGGCACTGTTGGTTCTATTGTCTGCATTGATCGGTGTTTCTGGTTTTAGCTTTGTAGCCAAAACGGAAAGAAACGTCGTTGATTCGGCGCTTCCTGCCATGATCGAAGCTCGTCAGGTTTCTGAGTTGAGTAACCGTATTATTTCGTCAGTACAAACACTTTCTAATGCGAGAAACGAGGCCGAAAGAAAAGAGGCTGGCACCGTACTGTTTGACCAACTTGAGTCGCTTCTTCAACATATCAAAGAGCTTGGTGTCGACAGTTTCGATTCTCAGCTCCTCAATAAACTCGAAAACAATGTTCAAAGCGTTATTAACACACTGGCTGAGTTGGGTGTGTCGGTTGAGCGTAAGCTTTGGTTAAGCAAAGAGTTGTCGTCTCGTGTCGAAGAGATGCGCCTATTGGCCGAAGAGCTAGAGCAGTTGACGCGAACCCAAGTTTTGAACACGGCTACCATTGCGGTTGCTAACGTCACGCATATCTATGACCTGCTAGAAACCAAAGAAACGGATAAAGCCTACCAAGCCTTAGATGCGCTTGTAGAGGTTGACCTTGATTTGTCTGAGCGCCTACACGAATTGCATTTGCTGGCGTTCAAAATGCTTAACCAAATTGAAGAAACGCAAACCGTTACCAACGTAGAGCGTATTCATCAAATCCAATCAGAATTTGAATCCAACCTAAGAATCATGGCGCGCCGCGTTAAAGCGGTCGAAGATCCTACTCGTTCAGCGCAGATGTCTCAGCTTCTAGAAGAGCTCAGAAAACGCCAAGTCGTGTTCGATATTTCATTAGAACAATATGAGAACACCAAAAAGTCAGAGTTTCTGATGCAAAATACGTTGGAGCTGTTCTCTCAGCTGAATACAACGGTTAACCAACTGGTTGATGATTCAAACCGCAGTACCAAAAAAGCGGTTGATGAGCTGACCAGCACGTTGAATTTGGCTCAATGGTCACTGTCTGTGATTTCGGTTATTGGTTTGGTTATCGTTGCATTTATCGTGTGGCGAGTGGTGTATATCTCGGTTGTTAAACGTCTTACTGAATACTCATCGGCCTTGATGTCTATCGCACAAGGTCGCCTGAATATTGATATCTCGGTAAAGGGTAATGATGAGCTGGCTCATATGGGCGAGGCGATCATCACTGCCAGAAACACCGCGCAGGCGCTACAAGTGGTTGCGGTGGGTGAAGCAAAGGCGAAACGCGAACTTGAAGAGCACAAAGAACACTTAGAAGAGTTGGTCACAGACCGAACCTACCAGCTGCAAAAGACCAATGAGAAGCTGAACATCGAGGTAGGGAACCACGCTAAGGCTCGTAACGCCGCAGAACAAGCAAGCCGCGCAAAATCCGCTTTCCTTGCGACGATGAGTCATGAAATACGAACGCCGATGAACGGTGTATTAGGTACTGCAAGATTGCTCAAAGATTCCGGGTTAGACCCGCTGCAATCCGGCTATGCAGACATCATTAACCGCAGCGGTAAGAACCTACTCGCGATTTTGAATGACGTGTTGGATTACTCAAAGATTGAAGCAGGGCATTTAGAAATCCGCACTGCTTCGTTTGATCTTCATCAGATGGTTCAAGATACCTACCAATTGATGGAAGGGCGTGCCGCTGAGAAGAAGCTGAACTTTGATTTCCATATTGAAAGTGATGTGCAACGCTATTGGCGTGGTGACGTAACGCGAATCAGCCAAATCTTGAATAATTTGGTCGGTAACGCGATTAAGTTTACGGAAAGTGGCTCGGTCGATATCTTTATCAGCTTAGATATCGAAGATGAAAATCGAGTGATGTTTGAAGTGTCAGATACAGGTGTCGGTATTGATGCTAGCGAACAAGCTTGTCTGTTTGATGCCTTTACCCAAACCGATAGCGGTCGCAACAAAACCGGCGGCACAGGGCTTGGATTAGCGATCAGTAAAAGCATCATGTTGGCAATGAACGGGGATATTGGCGTTCATTCTGAAGAAGGCGAGGGTAGCCAGTTTTGGTTCTCACTGCCACTTGAAGCCGGTGAGAAGATAGAAACGAAAGTACCGGTCATTGAAGCGTGTATTCGAGCTAAAGTACTTCTGATTGAAGATAACCCCGTAAACTGCATCGTTGCTGAAGGCTTCTTGCATAACTTGGGGCACGAGGTTGTGATTGCGACAACCGGACAAGAAGCGAGAGCCATATTCAGTGAGCAAGAGTTCGATATTGCGCTGGTGGACATTAACTTACCCGACTGCGATGGCGTCGAGTTAATTCAACAACTCAAAGACGATGCGCTTCAGCATAAAAGTGAAGAAGACGTAATTCGAAAAGTACCCCCAATGATCGCAGTATCGGCTCATGTGTTTAACGAAGAAGTGGAAAGCTGTTTGTCGTCTGGCTTTGATGGATTCTTACCTAAGCCGTTAGAGAAGGAAGCATTATCGGAATTGATTGTTGAGCAGTTGGACGGTCACACGCTGTTGCTGCCTCAGCCGGATCCGTCAGATGCTGTTTGCTGTCAGCTAAACTCTAAACCTCAGGAAACCGAGCTAGACTTATCAGCATTGGCATTTGCAAGCTCGACACAACGAGCAAACCAAGACGCGGAACATAATCAAGGAGAACCGATTGTGCAGATGATTAACCCTAAGATTATCAAAGACGACTTGGCCATTCTCGGTCGAGAAAAAATAGTGCAGATTGTTGGGTTGTTTGACCAAAGCAGCCAAGTCACTCTCGATGAACTGATTGTGGCAAGTGCCGCTGACAACGCTCGTGAAATTAAGTCTTTAGCTCATAAACTGAAAGGGTCTGCCGGCAGCCTAGGATTATCTGCACTGTTTGCTTTATGCCAGAGCATTGAAGCGAGCGAGGATCCATTACTTCAATATCGCGATAATGCAGACTCATTACCTGAATTGGTGAAAGACTCGTTAGCAGCGCTCCGAGAGCAACTATAGAGTGGCTATTGGGCGGAAAGCCCCAAAATAAGAACAGAAAACAAAAAGCAGGCTATTTCTCCGTTTTAATATGAAGAAGTGACCTGCTTTTTTATTGTCGAATAAGAATCTAAGTAAGGCTTTCAAGGAACGGCTCTAAGCCATCTTGATATGTCCAGCAGCTTTGATCTTAACGTGAACCATATTGCCTTGTAGGTAGCTTAATGGAATCTCGCTGCGTTCAATGATCGCGACATTATCGCTGCATGCGCCAGCTTCAATCGCCAGTTGCTTTGATTGCGCTTCCAAGCCCTTTAAGGTCTCTTCACGTGATGCTGGGTCAATCGGTACGATCTTATCGAATTGACCTGATATTTCACCCAACGCAACACCAATCGCATTAGCCACTTCAAAGTGCTCAGGACGAACCACTTGGCTCACACCTTCAAAATGATCTGGGAATAGGGCACTACCACCACCAACCATGATTACGGGTACACTCGCCGCAGAGGTCTTCATCTTATCGATGCCTTCTTCAACATCCGTGACCATTTGTTGATAAATCTTGCTTGCTTGTTCGGCTGAAACACCAATCTCATCACTCAGTTGATGTTCTGCCTGCCACTGCATTTGTCCTGTTTTGAGTGCAATATCGGTGAGCGTAAGTTCATCACCACCAAAGCTACGCGCCGTTTGCGTCAAGGTATGGCCAACACTTTCTGGGCCTAGCTCTATACGCTGCTGTTCAAAGCGAACCTTGGTACCACCACCAATGGCTAACGCCAAAATATCAGGCATACGGAAGTTGGTTCTCACTTCACCGATTTCTACTGCTAAGCTCGATTCTCTTGGGTAGCCGTGAGTCAGTACGCCGATATCAGACGTAGTGCCGCCCACATCGACCACAATCGCGTCTTTTAACTTAGTTAAGTGACTCGCTCCACGAATCGAGTTTGTTGGCCCACAAGCCACGGTAAGAATCGGGTACATCAATGCGAACTGCTGTGACATCAGTGTTCCGTCGTTCTGACCGAAATAAGGCGTGGTGTGGATTTCATGATTGATGAGTGCACTGCAAAAGCCGTCAACGAATCGTTTTGCTGTCCCTTGCAGAGCCGCATTGAGGATAGTGGCGTTCTCACGCTCTAAAAGCCCTAAACTGCCCACTTTATGGGATAACGATAGGTTCACGCCCGGAAGTTCTTGTTGAATCCATTCTGCTGCTTGAAGCTCCTGGTCGCCGTTGACGGGAGAGAACACTCCGCAGATAGCAATGGAATCCACTTGGCCTTTCATTTTCTGGCAAAGCTCGCGGATCTCAGACTCTTGAATGTCGGCAATCAACTGGCCGTCATATTCATAGCCGCCGTGTGCTTGGTAGAAGTGCTGACCAAGCAGGTTTTGCCACGCTTCACTCCAACCACAAAGGGGCGGGACGCTATCACCACTGGGAAGCGCTAAGCGAATCATGCCGACTCTGTCTAAGCCTTTTCGTTCAACGATTGCGTTGGTGCATTGAGTCGTGCCAAGCATCGCGTGTTTCACTTGCTGACCATCAATGTTTGCTTGGTTTAATAGCGCAGAAATCGCGTTGTCGATCCCTGTTGAAACATCATGTGTGGTTGCGGTTTTTACTTTGGCAATCACATTTAAGTCTGCGTCGAGCAGCACACCGTCGGTATTGGTGCCACCTACGTCAATGCCCAAACGGCAGTAATCAAGCGTAATGTTTGTCATGCGACTACCTCTTCAATGCAGACTTTAGTTGTTCAATGGTTTGATACTCGACGGTGTAGCCAAAGTAACCCGGGCCCGCGACTTCAATACCTTTGTCAGTGCGCCATTTGGGGTCGCAAGGGTAAGCGATAAGGTCGATGCGCTGCCCGTAACGAAGTTGTTCGGTTGTGATTGGCTTACCCGTTTCATGATCCAAGATCGAAATAAGATCCGGTGTTGATGCCAGCAGGTTATCTTGGCTCATGTCTGCGCGGCTTGTACCTTTGTGCGCGAGAAGTAATTCGTTTTGGAACTGCACAAACACGTTATCGACGCCGGTATCTTCAAACTGAGCCAGCTTTTCAATCACGACACCACCTGTTGCAAAACCACCATCGGTTTCACGTTGAATATCAACAATCTTGCCACTGATGATGGTATGGCCGCCGACAATGTCTAATACGGCCTGTGTGCCACTTTTATTGTTGTCGTTCGCCAGTCTAATCGCTTCACCAATCTTCATTGCTTGGGTCAGTGTTGCAGGCAGTGCGCTGCGTTTTAGGTTCTTACCGTTCATTGGGTAATCGCACATTGCTGCAGAGCCACCCATCTGTTCGGTAATCGGCCTCGCAAACTTTTCAGACCAAATACCGTCAATCGGATAAAGCGTGACGACATTGCCACGCTCATCGGCCAATGTGTTCGGTGCCGAAGGGAGACCATCAAGAAAGAAGGTCACCATCTGAGCTTCTGGGAACGCACGTCCCATCGCATCACAATCGATCACAGGAATGTTCTTTTGTGCTGCAACGAGAATTGGAATCAATGAATTGAAGCCGCCTACTTCGATAGGAAACGTTGCCGCTACTTCAGTGCCGAGCGCTTTTTCCATCGCTTCGAAAGCAATCAACATTTGATCTTTCGAATTGAGTTTCTCTACTGCGACTGTTGGTGCGCCAATCATTGAAGAGGGCACTGTCATCCAATCGTCTTGCACGTCTTCTAAAGGAATCATGCGTACAGGGTGCTTTGCCGTTGCAATGGCTACTTTCGCCATCAAGGCACCGCTGTATGGGTCACCGCCGCCGCCAGTACCTAATACCGTCGCACCCAGCGCGATATCATCAATCATTTGTTCAGTAATAATCACAACTACTATTCCTTATCACTTGAAGGAGAAAGCTTCATTAGGGCGAGGTAAATCACACCAGCGGCAAGAATGCCGTCTAACGCCGAGATGCTGGTGAACGAAAACAGGTTGAAAAACTCTGGTGCAGTACAAGCGCTGAATGCAGTACCAAATGCCCAAGAAGCCAAGCCTTTAAACATCCAAGCTGGAACTTGTTGGATGTTCTCAAAGCTCATTTTTGTCGAATCTAAAACATAATATTGAACGATGTAGACACCCGCAGCAGGCGCAATGGTTACGCTGAGTAGCATTAAGAAGTCGGTAAACTTGTTCACCATGCCGAGTTGAGCGATACCAATGCCGACGATGGTCATGATCACAACCAGAACAGGGCGCGGAATCTTAGGTAGAACCATCGACATGCATAAGCCGCCAGAGGTTAGGTTGCTACTGTTGGTGGTCCATTGTGCGAATACCAGTACTATAATGGCCGCCATGCCTAAACCTAGGGTGAAGAAGACTTCGACTAGGTCGTCGGTGCCGGTCATTTTGGTCAAGATCAATGCGATAAGAATGATGGCACTGTTACCGACTAGGAAACCGATACCCGCTCCTAGAATCGCATCACGACGTGTTTTGGCGTAGCGAGCAATATCAGGTGCGGCAACCGCAGCCAAAATCCAGATAGACATAACAAAAGAGATGGCTTGGCCAAGCGTCAAAGGGTCTTCAATCGATGGCGCTGCGCCACCTTGATAATCAGCAGCCATAAACAAACCGATGGTAATGAGTGTCACCATCAAAGGCACTGAATAGGTACTGAGTTTGCCTAAAGCACGAACGCCATAGATAGCCGTCATCATCATTAACACACTGCCGCCAATAAGAGCGGTGAGGTGTGAAATTATGATGTCGTATTTCGCCAGTGCATCGACCATGATGAAAGCGAAGAAATCAGCCTGGAATGCGAACCAGCCGACTAATGAGATGCCGTTGATGAAGCCAAGAATTTTACCGCCGTTACGGCCAAATACCGCGCTGCTCACCAGCGGGGTAGAGACGCCAGCTTGAAAGCCAATGTTGGCACACAGCATCGCGATGATCGCCAATAAGCCTGAACCAATAAACGTGGCAAGCAGTGCGTCTTCAAAACCAATACCGCTGCTTAGAATCGAGCCGAGAAACAGTCCCGAAATGTCGATGCCGATTGCCAACCAAATAAGGCTGATGACCCACCAAGATCGTTTGGCCTTCTCGGGAACGGGTTCCAACTCGAAGTCATCTATCTTTTTGTGGCTGTGTGTTGCTTCGGGTTTATTCACGTAAGCTTCTGCCGCCATAGTGCCATCCATGCATTGTTATTCCATAAGTGTGAATAAAGCATACTGATGTATTTATTGTTAATAAATGAATATAATCAGATGTAAACATAACAAAAAACAAATGTGAGTGGCAAAGTGAATTCAAACAATAAGTTAGATAAAAGAGACCTGCGAAGATTAGAGCTTTTTTGTGAAATTGTTGAGCAAGGAGGCATCAATCAGGCGGTCGCAAGTACTGGGATTAGCCAACCTGTGCTCAGTAATCAGCTTATTGCCTTGGAAAAAAGCTTAGAATTAACATTATGCCAACGTGGAAGAAGGGGTTTTAAGCTGACTCACGAAGGTGAGCAAGTGTATAAATATGCGAACCAATTAAAATCGACTTTAACCGACTTCGCTTACAAGTTGCGAGGTGTACAGACAGAGCTCTCTGGGCATGTGCGAATTGGGTGCTTAGATAACACCGTTACTTTACCCTATAACCCACTTCCCAAAGCGATCGAGACGTTTTATCAACGCAGTAACAGTGTAGAGGTGAGTGTTGATGTCGGTGATTTCACCCAGTTGAATGAGAAGCTAGCAAAGAATCAGATTGATATGATGATAGTGGTTCTAGGGTCACATCAAAAATCAGCGTTTCAACATAAATACCCACTGTTTGAAGAGCACAGTTATCTGTATGCGCGCAAAGATCTGGCCGAGAAGATCATGGACAGGGATTTCTCATTGAATGGCTGTCGTATCAATATGGGCGGCTATGCCAAAGACGAGATGTTCCGATTACTAAATATTGAGCAGTACGATTCCGTAAAGCCTTTTGATGGTTGGCATGTTGAATCGGGCGTGATTCTAACCTTGGCGGGTACACACCTGAGTTTCTTGCCTTCTCACTTAATCGACCGTGGCCATTATGACCAAGCCTTAATTCCGCTTCAGCCCGAGAAGTGGAGCCTTAAGAGTCAGTTTTATGTGGTGTTGAAGCAACCTGTAGATTCCCTTTCTCCCGCCGCGCGTGCGTTTTTTGATGAGCTACACCAACCGGAAACATCGGATTCAATCTAGAGAACTCGTCGCTTCTCAATAGCACTTAAGATACTTTCCCATATACAAAAAATCCTCTGCCAAGACAGAGGATTTTTGCTTTTATGCTTTATGAGTGAAAACTAACGGTTCTCGAAGCGGTTGTAATCCAACAAGCCAAACTCGATCGGTTGGTCTTGTTGATACCAACGATGCACGCGATCACTGAATGGCCAGAACTCGCTAGAACTGCGTCGTACCGCAAACTTGTCTAGCAGCGCCACGTATTCCTCTTCTGTGTTTAAGTTTTGCAGCGCTTTAACCAGAGCAGGAATCTCGCTCTCGGTTAATGACAGGTAAGCCGCAGGGTAGCTTCCCACAACACCTCTTACGAGGGTTAGGTCATCATTGGCGTAATCTCGGTTACCTTCTTCATTAAACAAGCTTGAAATGTTGCTGTGCGCATTATTGTGAATCATGGTGAACAGCTGTTCTTCGCCGTTTTTGCCTTCAATCATGATCATCACTAATTGAGGCACATGACGCAGGCCTTCTCCCTTAATCAAATTCACTTGATTAAGCAGTGCTTCATTCTTTCTACCAAAACCTGTTTCAACAATCTTAAAGCGATTATCGAGAACAGGTGCGAGCTTATCTTTGATCATATTAAGCAGTTCACGCTTCGGATCGGCCGTTTTGTAAACCACGCTGGTCGGCTGATCAAAAGGTGCAATGTTTCGCTGCAAGTAGTCACTCAGTTGTGTGCTTTGGTTCTGGTACCAACTAGAGTGTTCAATGTGGCGAACGTCTTTAGGAAGAAGGGTTAAGAAGTTACTCTCACCTTCAAGGCGCAAGAAGTCCATGAACATGCGTGTAATCAGTTGGTGGCCAAAGTTACCGTAAACATCGAAGCCTGCAACGAGAAGATAGTGAATACGCTCTAGAAGAGCATAATCAAGAATCCATGCAGTCTTAGGTTGAGTGCCAACTAACCCTTGTACAACAGAGGCGCTATCGAAGTGCCTAAAGACGGTGAGAGCAGCATTTGGGTTGATGCCGTCGCCATCCCAAATGATGCTAGTGTCTAGGTTTACGCCACTCTCGAACCATTGGTTGGTGAAGTCTGATTTCGCGTTTAGGTATCGCGCTTGTTGCTTCGCGTATCTTACCCAGTTGGTCACAGGTACGGTGTTACTTTTCAGCTCGCTAGGCAGCTTTAAGTTTTTCTTTTGGCTCGCATAGAAGGCGTTAATTTCCGGAACATCGGCTTTCTCTGGGTCGATGAAGAAAACCCAAAAACGGTCGTTAATTACGTTCAAGGCAAGTTGACCACGACACACCGGCCCTTTGATATAGGCCATGATGGTGTTTTGCGCGTTATCTAACATGAAGTTGAAGCGCGAGTTTACTGGCAGCGCTTCAAATGATGTCATTGGGTTAGCAGAAACATCGATGTCGTAACTAGGAAGTTGTTTTACTGCGTAATTGACGTCGACAAACCAGGTATTCCACTTTTGTAGACGCTCTTTATTAAGTGCGAAAGGCATATGCGTTTTGTCGACGATGGTGCCTTGCTCTGGAATCAGACGGTAGTAAACACGGTCTACTTTTGGATCGTCATAAGGGCGACGAGTCGTGATGCGCTGTACCGCTTCACCTGGTGGTGTTGCAGAGCGAACAACAGTGAAGAAGCGTGTTGGCTGAGCTAAATCAGAAAAATAGACATGAGATAAAAACAGGTGCTCGTAGATGTAACGTGCTGAAAGTTGACTCTTATTGTCACTCTTGTTTAAAAAGCTTTCGTAGACATTAACGAGCTCTTGTTCTGCATCAGTCAATGGAATGTGGTCGTTCATTAACGCGCCATTTTCCAACCAACTCATTAAAGTCGCGTATTCGGTTTTGTCTAAGTTTGGCATCCCATAAGGCATTCCCCAAGTTGGGTAATCTCTCTCGTATTGAGCGTATTCTTCAATGGTTGGGCACTGTTGGTCGCGATCGATTGAAAAGTCGAAACCTTCAAGCTGGGTTTGATCGGGCAGAGGGTGATTCTCTTTCTGGATCAACATACGAGAAACAAGACCAGCATCGAGGTTAGCCGTTGAGTTTTGCATGCGCTCATTGAGGACAGGATGAAAATCCGCATCGCGCCACTCTTGCGTGGTTAAAGCATCTTCAAACAAGCGAGTAGGGGCTGATGCCGTTAAGCGGGTGCCTTGATAAACGAGTGCCTTGCTCGCGCCTCGGTCTATACCTTCCACTGAAGACATTTTGAGTTGGCAAGGGGCGTCATAACAAGCGTGACAAACCACGCATCGGTTATCAATGATGGGCTTTACTTCGTCAATGAAGTGCTGCGCTTGAGCTGAAAGAATAGGTGCTTGGCGATCGCGTACTTGTTGTTCACCAAACAGTTCGTCGAAGTTTAAACCCGCGTAGACGGCACAACCTGAGAAGACGCTAACAAAAGCTAAAATGAAGAGTTTTTTCAAATTCATACGTATTTAAATATTAGGCATTTTCTATAATTATATCGAAAATGATTGAAAATGCTCATGTTCTAACAATTTTGTAGACAAGATCTTGATGGGACGAGTGACTTGTCGATGCGCGTCACTCGCTAGTGCTCAGAAATTGGTGTTTAGACTTAGCTAGATTTAAGTCCCAAGAGCTAAAAGCTAGCAGTTAAGAGTTAAGAGTTAAGAGCTAAGACTCATTGATTGACGTAACAAACAGAGAAGGGGACAGACAATCGCTCAAACTCTTTGATCCAGCGCCACTGGTTGTCTTGCAGTTTATCGCCAGGGCCTTTGACTTCAATCCAATGAAACTCATCGCCCTTGAACGCAATCAAATCCGGCATCCCAGTTCTAAATAGCTTTAAGTCACTCAATATCACTTTGAAGAGGTCTACAACCAAGGCATTTGGAATTGAAGCCATGCCGTGTTCGATGAGTGCTTTAGGAAAATAATTCCAATGAACAAAGGGGTTCGCGATACCTTGCTTTTCATCGTAAGTATCAAGAAAATGGTTCAGCCCATGTTTGGATATCGTCTGAAACACGGCTTCAATCTGTTCGGCTCGCTTGTCTACGAAATCTGAATGGTACAGATCCAATGGTCGATGTTGGTAACGATTGATAAAGGCGCCTTCAACGTCTGCGAAAATGACATCCCAGAAAGCCAAACCAAACAAGCCACACAGAAAACTGTTTTCTGAAAAGTAGACGTCCCAACCTTGGTTCTCAAAATGCTGCTTTACCGCAAGCTCGACTCGAGTTTGGCTGAGGTCTAATTCCAGTTTTAACTCTTTGCAGCTCGGCTTTATGGTTCGTGAAACTTTGTGCCCCTGTTTCCGTAGCAGCCGGTCTTCAAGCTTAATAGCGATTTCCAACTCTGACACATCCGATGGAGTAGCTTTCATTTGCGTGACAATGTCACACATTAAGTCTAGCGTACCTTGCTTATCATAGATGCGTGCAAGTCGTTCTCTGCTCGGAGGAAGTGTAGATTGTCTGAACCAAAAGATAGCTTGGTCGTTTAGATTAAGCCTTTCAAGATCGCGAGCAATATCATTGATCAAACGCGATCGTTTTCTGGCAATACTTCTGTGTTCTGATTCTTCAGGAATCGCATTTAAAAGCAGTTCCAGAAACTCGCCATCTTTGCGGTCACCTTCTGAATACAAGCGTTGAATATCGCGCATCTGGATTAATTGATTGAGCTGATCCCTAGAGGTGAAGAAGCGGTGTTGCTTGCTTAATGGGTAGTTCTCAAAGGTGTTTAGCCCAAGGTCGCTTAACACGAACTGACTTAAGTCTTGATAGGTGTTGGCAAAGAACAGCAACAGTAATACATCAATCACTTGAGATTCGATGACGTAAATACAGTCGAAAGAGAGGTTTTGAAATTGATCAAAAGGTTGCTGATCAAGCCGTAACAACAGCTCGTCTTTCTTGGCATTTCTATGGCTCTTAAGGGCGGGGAATACACTCAACAGCTCTGGTTTGGTGAGCAAGTGAAACCCGAGCTCGACCTCACTAATGGCGAGGTCATGCTGTTCTTCGCGATGACTCAACCCAATGAAGCCTGAGCTGTTTAGCTCTTGCAGTACGGTCTTTAGATCTGGGATCTCAACATAGTTGAGTTTATCGCTGCGAAACCAACGGCCTTTACGAGAAAGCAAACGAACCATTAGGCATTGGCTTGAAACAGAAAGACGTTTGTATGCGGACAACCAACGACATTCATCATCACTCAGAAGATCGGGGTAGAGCGTTTGAGCGTGTTCAACCAGTCGATTGAAGTTGTCGAGATAATAAGTGGGGGAGAGCTGAAGAGTGGTTTCGGTCGTCAATGGAGAAGTCGCTTGATACAAAAAGAGCCTAACCCTAAGGTTAAGCTCTTCAGTAACAAATTCAATCTTTTCTGTTGATTAAGCTTGTGATGCTTTTAGTTCAGCAACTTTAGCTTCAGAGATTGGTTTAGTGATGATTGCTAGAACAATACACACTGCCATCATAACTGCAGAGATTGTGTAAGCTAGGCCGTAACCTTCGCCGTTTGACATTGAGAAGCCAACAACTGCTGCACCGATAGCGCCGCCGATACCCCATGCCGTGTAAAGCACGCCGTAGTTAGTACCGTAGTTTTTCAGGCCGTAGAACTCAGCAGTTAGTGTTGGGAATACTGCTAGAAGCGTACCGTAACCAACCGCTGCGATAGCCGTACCAATGATTAGCGTGAATTCAGAGTTGAACGTAGCGAATAGAGCCATGTTCGCGCCTTGAAGGATGAACGCTAGAAGTAGAGTACGTACGCCACCGATTTTATCTGCAAGCATACCCGCAGCAACACGGCCGCCTGAGTTGAATACTGCAAGGATAGACGCTAGGTAAACTGCGTTTGGCAGGTTAGCTTGAACGCTAGCAATTGTAGTGATGTTACCGATGATCATTAGACCAACAGATGCAGCGAATGCGTACATGATCCATAGAGAGTAGAACTGAGGAGTCTTCAGCATTACTTTCCAAGTTAGGTCTTCAGTCTTCTTAACCGCTTTAGGAGCTTGGCCTGCTTTTACTTTAGGCTCAGCTGGCGTGTAATCCGCTGGTGGGTTGTTGATTGTTGCTGCTAGAGGTACTGCGATTGCAAGTACACCAACACCAAGAATCATAAAGCTAGTTTGGATACCCATGCTGTCGATTAGCGCAGAAGTTACTGGTGCTAGGTAAATAGCCGCAAGACCGAAGCCTGCTGCGATAAGACCGTTAACCATACCTTTCTTAGAAGAGTGGAACCACTTCATTGCTGATGGAGACAGACATGCGTAACCGAAGCCGATACCTGCACCTGTTATAATACCGAACGTGATGTTCAGCATCATAGGCGTTGTAGCGAAACCAGAAGCAATCATACCTAGGCCTGTAAGCGCTGTACCTAGGATAAGGATCTTACGTGGACCCATACGGTCTTGTAGGATGCCCGCAACAAGAAGACAAACAGAGAATGTGATAGTTGCAATAGCGTAAGGTGAAGATGCTTCAGCAGCACTCCAACCAGCTTCAGTTACTAGCGCTTTGTTAAATACACTCCAAGCATACAGGATGCCAAGACAAAGGTTGATACAGAAGCCTGCTAGCAGGATACGTGTTGCTTTATCAATCTTGCTCATTTTTATTCTCAGTTTTGTCATCGGTTAGTGGAGAGCCACTTAACTAAAGACGGGTTATTGTGATTGTTTCTTCAAAATTAGTTTGCGTTTATCAACAGATAGCGCAAAAGAGCGCGGATTATAACCAATTAAAATGTGATTGGAATCTCTTTTTCCATTTTTGGTAAATTAAATTCAATTTGTTAATAAGTTGTTTTTCATTGGTTTTTGAAATGTTTTTAACACCTCTCTATTTTGTTCTTTTTCGCTCTGTCTTCTTATTATTTCAGGGATTTTGAGGTGATGGTTTTTGAATAGACGCGTATTGCGTGCGGATATCACAGAGTTACAAATAATTTTAATTAATTTCCAAGGTTAAATTTGTGTAACAAAATAAATCGTAACAGCGCTTTGTTCATATGAGACAAGGAGTAACGGAGTTTTATTAAAAACAGAATGTTAAGCAATTGTTAAGGGTGATTTTTGTTAGTACTTTTGCTTACATTTTGTTCGATTGGAGGGGTTGTGTTGTCCGTAAAAAGTGGGAAAATAGTATGCAAACTGAGATTCCAAATTTGAAAGGATGCGTTTCCAACTTATGGTGAGGCGAGTATTATGAAACTGTTTTTAATTTTATTGATGTCAATTTCTGGTGGTGTAGCGGCAGCTGACCATATTCACTCTTTCCTATTCGGCTTCTATGTTGCGGCTCTAGCAGTTGGTAGTTGCTACTGGCTTGCATTCCGCAGTACGCGTTTCCCACAGTTGGCATTAGTGCTATTGATGTGTGGCTTTTTTGCGAAAATTGCAGTGACTGTTATCGGTGTTTCTTGGGGTATCTCGAACGATATCATTCAATCGCCGTTCATTTTCTCATTGTCATACCTGTTCTTCTTAGTGGTTGTGTCTTACGTTTGGTTTGCATACCGCGATAAATTGACGCTAAAACAACGCGCTAAGAAGGTAGAAGAGTCTCGCAAGCAAGCGGCAGCATAATTCGATTTGATTCTTAAAAAGCCTTCTTCGGAAGGCTTTTTTGATCCTGCCTACCTGAACTCTATTATTTGGTTATGACGGCAGATAAAAGAAACCCCAGTATGGTGACATACTGGGGTTACTTGTTATGTATCTATTATCTAGCAGTTACCATCTACCAAAGACTACTCTGAAGGTGTGTTATTTCTTCATCATCTTAGCGAGATCGGCGAACGGGTTGTGTGTCGCTGACTGATGATCATCTAAACTCGCTTTTGCATCCACACCATAACGCTCATGGTCAGTGTATTTTGAATGCTCATGATCGTGACAGTACAGGCACAGTAGCTCCCAGTTGCTGCCATCTTCAGGGTTGTTTGTATGGTCGTGATCCACGTGGTGAACGGTAAGCTCTCGGAGGTTTGAGTAAACAAATTCGCGCGCACATTTACCACAAACCCAAGGGTACAGTTTTAGTGCTTTTTCGCGGTAGCCTTTCTCTTGGCGAGCATACGCTGCACTCGAACCTGTGAAATCAGAAGACATTGCCAAATCCTTATCAATTGTAATACCCCGATTTTATCACAGCTTTCTTGAAGCTGTCGGTATGTCGTTCGTAAAATCATTGCTAAATGATGCAGTGGACTTATCGATATTAGATTGAAGTTTGAATACAGACTTACCTTCTACACACTAACGCTTAAGCGGGTTATGTCTTTCTGGAATAAGCCATGCTTAACAGTTTGAAAATAAATCGTATTCAGGGGTTTTAACCGCAGGCATGTGACCTAATATCAGTTTGTGAGACCCTATATTAATAAGGAAATATCATGTCAGAACAATACACTCCGCCAAAAGTTTGGGTTAACGATACTGCTGGTGGTAACAAGTGGGCAAACATCAATAGTCCTGAATCTGGAGCTCGCTTTGATAAAGAGCTTCCTGTTGGTGACCATGCTTTTCAATTGTATTCTCTTGGCACACCTAACGGTCAAAAAGTCACTATCTTGCTGGAAGAGTTGTTAGCGGCGGGTGTTAAAGAAGCTGAATATGATGCGTACTTGATCAACATTGGTGAGGCTGATCAGTTCTCTTCTGGCTTTGTTGGCGTGAATCCAAACTCCAAAATACCAGCACTTGTCGACAAGTCTGGTGACGAAGACGTGAATGTATTCGAATCGGCATCTATCTTGATGCATCTAGCAGAAAAATTTGGTCACTTCTTACCAAAAAAAGGGGCAGCAAGAACACAAACCATTAACTGGTTGTTCTGGGCACAAGGTTCTGCGCCATTCCTAGGTGGTGGTTTTGGTCACTTCTACGCTTACGCGGATGAAAAGCAAGAGTACCCAATTAACCGCTTCGCAATGGAAGCTAAGCGTCAACTAGATGTGTTAGACAAGCAACTTGCTAACAGCACTTTTGTTGCGGGTGAAGAGCTGTCTATTGCAGATATCGCGATTTGGCCTTGGTACGGTAACTTAGTACTTGGCAAAATTTACGACGCAGCCGAATTTCTACAAGTTGAGTCTTACACCAACGTTGTGCGCTGGGCGAAGCAGCTAGAAGCGCGTGAAGGTTTCCAACGCGGCCGAGTGGTTAATCGTTCATTTGGCGAAGAGTGGGAGCAAGTACCAGAGCGCCATTCTGCAGAAGACATTGACCGAGTTTTAAAGCTTAAGCCTTAGTTCTTTTTTGAACGTGTTTTTGGCAGATATACCCTATCGGTCTTAATGTTAATGGCTAATTGAAACGCCATATCTCAATCGAGATATGGCGTTTTTCCGTTTTAAGGTAGGGAGAGGTTTTGTAATTGGAATGAGAGTCTCAATTATCATTTTGTTTTTCTTATTCAATCGCTTATGAGTAATGGTCTTTGTGGTTAAGACAAAAAACGATAGTCATCGAGGTGGAGTAAATCTATAAGATAACGGTCCACTTTAAATTACGACTAACTTCGCTCAATGAAAAAAAACTTAATTGCGTTGGCTATCATATCCACGGCTCTTTTAGGGTGTAATCACGACTCACTAAGCTATAGTGGTGGCCCTGATACGGCTCCTCCAACAGATATTGTACCACCAACGGACATTCTTCCTCCGACAGATATTGTTCCACCAACGGATATTCTTCCGCCGACTGACATTATCCCACCGACGGATATTATTCCTCCAACGACTTATATAGGTACGTTACTGTCGAGTGGAAATATCGTATCAGGCGATGTGTATTGTGATGGTATCCGCCTTGAAACTGGCTCGTTCAGTGTGAATCAAGGAGTAAGTTTTAGTTGTACACTGGGTCATCTCACTTTAGGTGATTTCACTGCTCCTCTCCCTGAAGTCACAGAAAGCACGATTTCAACTGATGCGCTTCATGCGGCATTTGAGTTGACAGAATTACATGGAGACAACGTTACCAAGGTACTCGAATCAATTGATGTTTGTGAGACTGAAAGTGCTATCTGTCTAAAAGAGCTGGATGCTTTTGATATTGAGGATGTGTTCTCGCAGCTTGATGATCAAGATGCTGTCGATGCGTACTTTTCATCGAAAGAAGAGGAGTCTACAGATGAAGTAGGTAAGGCTCCT
This sequence comes from Vibrio sp. 10N.239.311.G01, assembly GCF_041465805.1. Taxonomy (NCBI): domain Bacteria; kingdom Pseudomonadati; phylum Pseudomonadota; class Gammaproteobacteria; order Vibrionales; family Vibrionaceae; genus Vibrio; species Vibrio sp. 10N.239.311.G01. The sequence continues at coordinate 20,457 of NZ_JBFSRM010000011.1, read as the reverse complement.
AGTTCACACGTAGACACAACTGTTGTTCCTGCGGTTGACCCTAATGCGGAAAATAACCTTAACGCTGGTTTTGTTTCTGCAGACGCGGAGTCTACCTATGCTTATAAGCCAAGTGTTGAAGGTAAGGTGTTAACTCGCAGTAAGCTTACAGACGCTAATGGTACGCCGATTTCTGGGATCAGTTTCTTTTCGGCTAACGCGACGGGCGTGACGGATGAAGAGGGAGTCTTTGAGTACCTGTGGGGCGACAGAATCGTTTTTGGTATTGATACGTTTGAGTTTGGCTCCATTACGGGTAATCAGGTTGCTTATAAATTGTCTGATGTGACCAATAATGTGGTTGAGAAAGCGAATATCCAGTCATTACTAGAGCGCTATGCGGTTGATCATGTAAGTTATTATGAGATATCTGAAGAAGTCCAAGATACCTTTTCAAATTACCCTAACGTTATAAATGAGTTGATCAACCTAACTCTGCCAAATGGGGGGCTGATAGAGGGTACAGACTTCGAACTTCCTAATGAGTTTGTTGGTCAGTTTAGCCAAGGGTTAACGGCAGTCATTGATGAGCAGCTGCGCCAAACGCCTCAGTTTATGGATTATGTTCGTCAACCTGCCGTTTTATCTATGAATTCTGGTCAGTATGTAACAGAGTCTCTGCAGCAAATCTTCCACAACGTCACCAAATTCCATGTCTTCAATGACAATGGTAGCTTTTACGGTGCGACGGGGTATACCCGTGGTATGCGAGCTCTGAACATATCGAACAGAGCATTCCCTGTGGTGATGCCAAGAACTGATAAAAACCGTGAGCTTTACTTTGGTGAGCAACAGGCTTGGACTCGTGAAGGTAAGCCTTACATCGCACAACACCCAAGCATCTCGATGCCTCCGATTCCTTTAGTCTCTGAAGACAACGCGACTTATGGTTTCCCATTCGTTACTGCAGGCGAGGTAGGCAAAGGTAAGGTCGTGTTCATGGGCAATGGCTTATATCCAAGTATTCTGTCATGCCCAGAGAATTATTGGGCTAATCGCACATTACATATCGACAGCAACAAACAACAGTGCACTGTTTCGACGTTTGAAAACCTACTACATGATGACCAAGGCAGCATGAGGTTGTTTTTCTCGAACTTGTTTGAGTGGTTCAATAATGGTTTGCCTATTGCTGGGATGAATGCAGTGACCAATATTGACCAAGCCTATTCGGCTTATCACCACTCCACAATGGGTAAGCAGTACACGTTTTTTGTTAGTCCTCAGTATGGTTTTGCGTCAGTAGAAAAGCGTGGTTCAGGTGACTTTGATGATTTGGATGCGAGTAATACGCCGATTTTGATCCTTCAGGCATACCCACCTAAGTTGGTTCAAGATGGCATGACTAACCAGTTTGTTGCTGACTTGGATAACCCGAACTTAAGCCAAGACGATATTACCGCTCTTATCAACTATGTTAATAACGGTGGCAATATCTTGTTTATGGATGCGATTCAAACGACAAACCCTGAACCTATTGGACGCTTGGCGGATGCCGCTGGTGTTTCACTAGGTGGTGAAAACGTTACGCCGACAAACCAAGCTTTCTGCGGTAGCTCTTATTATTGCCAAGCGCCGTATCCAAATCTTCACGTGAAGAGCGAAAAGGAAATGGTGGTTCTTGAGCGTTTTCAAGATAACCAAGGAGAACCTCCATTCACGGTAAATCAAGATGGTACGGTTGAGTGGATCAAAGATGAGTCCAAGATTAAGTTTGAGATCCCGACTTATGAGGTTACTAAGTTAGACGCTGAAGGGAAGCCAGTGCTTGATGCGTCTGGTGTAACAGTAATGGAGAAAAAATCCGCACGTATCTTTGTTGAATCGGCAGAAGAGCGTGAAGCGGCGATCAAAGAACTGCAATCTGCATTTGTTGGAACTGATCTTTGTACAAACGATTATGAATATGAATTTAACTGTATTGAGACTCGTTCTGGAGACGGTGTTACTGTTCGCGGTGCTTATTATCGCGCAGACTTTGATCGCTATGAAGTAAGTGAAGCTGTTGTTGGTAGCATGGTTAAAGCGGCGAACTTGGGCACTAACTTTACGGCGCTTTATGAGCATGAAATTTACTATAGAACAAAAGGTACTCAAGGTAAGCGTCTGTCTAACAGCGAATTGAATCAAGCGTTTGATAACCTGTCTGTTTGGATGTGGAATGACAACGCATACCATTTTGAAACAGAAATACAAGATGAGTTGGGGTTCAAGCAGGCTGTTCAGTTCCTTAACTGTTATACCGAAGACTTACATCAAACAGACACAATGGATGCACAGTGTCCTGTTGACCTAAAAGCGTCGTTAGTCGCTAATGGAATGATTCATGGCGAAGGTGAGTTATCTGGGCAGTTGAATCCTAGCTATCCATTAAATTACATGGAGAAACCTCTGACTCGTATTATGTTGGGGCGCTCATTCTGGGATCATGAAATCGTTGTTGATACCACAATGTATCCGGGTCGAACTTCGGGGGCATCTTCGTCAAGTACGGTAATGGTTCAGACCAACGGTAAAGCGGTGACGTATTCGGCAGGAAACAATCAATCGACAGGTCTGTGGGCACCTCAATTACAAGAAGTAACTATTCAAGATGGCGTGGCAGCTACGATTACTGTGATGATCGCGGATGATCTTACAGGTAAGCCGAATAACGAAACGAGTTTGAAACGCCCTCCACGTATGCAAACCAGCTTTGACTACAATGGTTCGAGCTTAACTTTCAAGGTTCCATATGGTGGCCTTATTTACATTCAACCGAAAGTAAAAGAGCTTGGTGAAGTCTCGTTTAGCATTGATGGCGCGTTAAAAGCGGCTTGGTGGAAAGAGGGACAGTGGATTAACACTATTCAATCGGCAGACGCACCAATTGCAGAAATCGATACGGGTTCATTTATTTACACTACACCAATCAGGAATCTAGAATCCGCTGATTTGAACCAATTCGCAACAGATATGAATCGATTCGCTGAAGCGGCAAGTGACTTCTACGGGCGTGATGAGAAACAAAGCACTGGTTTACACCGTAGGTTCACTTATCCAGAACTGAATGCGTTCCGCCATCGTTTTGTGAATGACGTGCAGATTTCGATTGGCGCTGCTCACTCTGGCTACCCAGTGATGAATTCAAGCTTTAACGCAAATCGGACATACATTCCAACCAACCCTGTGAACGATTGGTTGTTGTGGCATGAAGTTGGTCACAACTTAGCATCAGCTCCTTTCCTTGCTGCTGGTAGTACAGAAGTGACCAATAACCTTCTTGCGTTGTATATGCAGGAGTTAGAGGGGCGCAATGCAAACCCTGAAATGGATCGTATTAAATCGGATATTAAGAAAGCACCTAAATGGCTAGAGCTTAATAATGAACATGCGTGGTCACATGGTGATGCAGGTTTACGATTAGTTATGTTTGGTCAGCTAAAAATCTGGGCAAAATCGAACTTTGCAATTGATGATTGGTATACACGCGGCGCAAGCCAATCTGATGTGTATGGTGAAGATGAAGGCTGGAACATGTTCAAACTTATGCACCGTAAAGCTCGAGGTGATAGAGAAGGCGACTCGAATACGAACTATTGTAGTGCTAGCGAGACTGGGCTTTCTGGTGGAGACCTAATGATGGTGTGCGCTTCTTATGTTTCAAACTATGACTTAAGTGACTTCTTTGAAGTTTGGAACGTGGGCGAAACGTCCATGACTAATGCTGATGGCACGAAGTCTTATAGTGGCGGAATTAGCTCTAAAGGTCTTAGTGCGGTTGAACAATTAAAACTAGAGAAACCAAACAACAGTCCTTTGAATGTTGATTCAATTTACTAACGCTAATTATTGCTAAAGCATTTTATAGCTTAAAAACAAACGCCACACTGAAACTACGTGTGGCGTTTTTGTTGGAATGCTCTAGAAATTTCAGCTAGATCAGTCTTCTACATGATGTTTAATACTTCGGCTGCCATTGGTTGACTGTCCTTGCTAGAGAAAGCAGGTTAAACTGTTCGCATCATAATTCTAAAGGATGGTGCCATGTACCACGGTCATATCTATTTCCCTCTGCGATTTGCAGAGCAAGCAGAAACACTGCGTCAGAAAATTTTAGCGGAACGTAAAGATGTATTAGAGGTTTTCCCATTAATACAGCGTTTGGTTGGTCCACATAAGATGCCAATGTTTGAGATTCACTTTGCGAACAAAGAGTCGGGCATTGTTGAATGGCTTGAGCAAGAACGCGGTGATATGTCGGTGCTTATTCACCCTGTAACTGGCGGTGAAGAAACTTTGGATCACACAGTACGAGCGATCTGGCTTGGTCGTGAATTGGGTGTCTTTGAAGAAACGCTTACTAGCTAATCAAATATACCAATATTGCACTTAACTCATTCCGACCGGAAAATACATGAACAATAAAAAGGCTCCTCAAATGAGGAGCCTTTGTTTTAAGGAGCCGTTTTACCAAGAAACCGGTTATCAAGAGCCTCTGGTTATCGGGCTGAACCGTTAACCAGAGTAGGGGGATTAAGCCTCTGCCGTTACTTTAGAGCCGCTCATCTTTTTAAGTGCTGCGTAGCCAAAGCCTGTTACTAGCGTACCTGCTGCAATCGCTACTAGGTACATAAGTACTGGAGAGATAGCGCCAGGAATCAGTAGTACGAATAGACCGCCGTGTGGAGCCATTAGCTGTGCACCAAACATCATTGATAGAGCACCTGTTAGTGCACCACCTGCCATACAAGCTGGGATAACACGCATTGGATCTTTCGCTGCGAATGGGATTGCACCTTCAGAGATGAAACATAGGCCAAGAACGAATGATGCTTTACCTGCTTCACGCTCGCCTGCTTCAAACTTGTCTTTCACTAGGAAAGTCGCAAGGCCCATACCTAGAGCTGGAACCATACCTGCTGCCATGATAGCCGCCATTGGTGCGTAAGTTTGCGAAGCCAGTAGACCAACACCGAATGTGTAAGCGGCTTTGTTTACCGGACCACCAAGGTCGAAACACATCATTGCGCCTAGAATCACACCCAGAAGAATCGCGTTAGACGTTCCCATGTTGTTTAGGAAAGTCGTCATTGCGCTCATCACGCCAGAAACAGGGCCACCCACGATGTAAACCATCACAAGACCAGTGAACAAACTCGCGATAAACGGAATGATCAGGATTGGTTTAAGGGCTTCCATGGATTGTGGAAGTTGAACCTTGTCGGCAATGAATTTCGCTGCGTAACCGGCAATGAAACCTGCTGCGATACCACCTAGGAAACCTGCGCCCGTTGAGCTAGCCAACATACCGCCGATTAGACCTGGAGCCAGACCCGGACGGTCAGCAATCGAGAATGCAATGAAACCAGCAAGAACAGGAATCATCAGTGCGAATGCAGAACCACCACCGATAGTCATCAATGCTGCTGCTAGTGTGCCTTCTTCTTTAAACGCTTCGATACCGAATACGAAAGAGAGTGCGATAATCAAACCACCCGCAACTACCACTGGAAGCATGTGAGAAACACCTGTCATTAGGTGCTTGTACACGCCTTTCTTCTCGTCAGCAGGTGCTGAATTTGAAGAAGCTGTGTGTTGGTATGGTTTAGCTTCTGCGAACGCTTTTTCCATCTCTTGCTTTGTTTTCTTCAAAGCAGGGCTTGTTGTCGTTTTGTATAGCGCTTTGCCGTTAAAACGATCAAGAGGAACGTCGATGTCGGCAGCGATGATAACAAGATCAGCGTCTGCGATTTCTTGGTCTGTCAGTTGGTTCTTCGCACCTACAGAGCCGCGAGTTTCCACTTTGATTTGGTGACCTAGGCGTTTGCCTTCTGCTTCAAGCGCTTCTGCTGCCATAAAGGTATGTGCAACGCCAGTTGGGCAAGCTGTAATCGCTACGATCTTCTTGCTGCCTGTCGCTGGAGAAGTACCAATAACTTCCACTGCTTTTTCAACTTGAGAAGCGTCTAATACCGTTGCTTCTGCTACCGCTTTCTCTAGAAATGCTTTTGCATCTGCAGTGCATTCAGAGATAGCCGCTTGGTACACTTTCTTGCCGACAAAGCGCGCTTTATCAACGTTGGTGTTGGCTGCGATAACCACAACGTCGCTGCTGTCGATAGTGTCTTGCGATACGGTTGAGTCAGGTAGTACGCTTGATTGACATTCAATAGCGGCGTTCCAACCCAGTGCTTTTGTCGCTTGCTCTAACAAGCCTGCTGCGATGATGCTGTTTGCTACGCCACTAGGGCAAGCTGTGATAATGGTAATATTCATAATAAACCTTTTGTCCTATTTGCTTGTGTCTAACTGGCTAGTTGGAGCACTAAGCGACTGTAATTGGATATTTTGTAGTACTGAATCCAGCTCTTGTTGGCTGGTGATGCCCACGCCTACCTGTGAAACTGCTAGAGCAGATAGGGCGGTTGCGAATTTAATAAGTTCTGGTTTCGGCATCTGTTGCATGTAACCCCAACATAGGCCAGCAACTAAGGTGTCGCCTGCGCCTACTGTGCTCACTACTTGCATACGCGGCGGTTGAGCATGTAACCATTCACCTTGGTTAAGCCACATCACGCCTTCTGCGCCAAGTGACACCACGATGTTCTCAATACCTTTTTCATTTAGGGCTTGGCCCGCGTGTTGGCATTGGTCACGAGTTGTCAGCTCTGCATTGAACAGCTGAGACAGCTCTTCATCGTTTGGTTTGATCAACCATGGTTGTGCATTGATACCGGCTTTAAGTGCGTCACGGCTGCTATCAAATAGCACCTTCTTACCTAAATCGTGTAAGCGTTGAACCCAAGAAGCGCAAAGCTCAGGAGAGATACCTTGTGGCAAGCTGCCTGCAATGACGAAATAATCGTGCGTTTCAGCAAGTTCTAATAGGGTTTCTTCGAACGCTTTAATCGCGTCAGCATCAACAGGAACACCTGGGAAGTTGATGTCGCTTACTTGGCCTGAATTCTCTACCAATTTCACGTTAATGCGAGTTGCGCCATCAACACGGATGAAGCGGTCAGTTGCGCCCATCTCTTCAAACAGTTGGCAGAACGCTTCTTCGTTATTGCGACCAAGGAAACCTGTTACGGTCACTTTCGCGCCAAGCTCTGAAAGAACTTTTGCGACGTTTACGCCTTTGCCCGCTGCATGCAGAGAGCCTTTGTTTACTAGGCTAACTGAACCTACATTTAGTGCGTCGATAGCGCCTGTCAGGTCTAGAGCAGGGTTAAGCGTTACGGTAACGGCTTTGATTTGTTTATCAGACATATCGACTCCTTAACCTTCGCCAAGGCCTGAAGCGATAGCTTTACCAATCGATTCAAGTGCTTGTGCTGCATCGTCACCTTCAGCAACAAACTGAAGCTGGTGGCCGTGTTTAACGCCAAGTGCGATGACTTTCATCAAGCTCTTCGCGTTCACTTCTTTTCCGTCGCCATCTAGGTTTGAAACGCGGATTGTTGATTCGAATTTCTTCGCTTCAGCAACCAACATTGCACCTGGACGAGCGTGTAGGCCGTGTGCGTTTTTGATTTTGAAGACTGCGCAGTTGTCGTCGTCTTGAGACGCTGTAGAAACCGCTTCACCTTTCAGAAGGCCAATCACTTGCGCTGCGTCAGCGGCTAGCAGTTGTTGCTGTTTACCTTCGAAAACCATCTTGCTTAGGTTTGCCAGAATAGATTGGTGCGCGCTGTTACAAGCAGCAAATGCGACCAATGCTTTAACTGGTGTACCTTCGTATTCACAATGGTTGGCTGTTGAAACGAAAGATACGCCAGTGCGAGTTACACCTTTGTCGCTGCCCAACAACCACAGGCCTTGGCCTAGGTGAGTTGGTGTTTTCGTTACCAGGTCAGCAACGAATGCGTTGTCTGTGCAACCTGTGTTTTTAAGTAGGCCGCCCGCAACTGCAGACATTTGAACCATGTCGCTCGCAGGGAATAGTAGCTGAACTAAAGAAGCGTCTAGGTCTGCTTCTAGCTGAACTTCGCCGTTAAGTAGGGCGATGATTTCGTCTTCTGATTTCGCTTGCTTTAATTTCTCTTCAACGCCGTCAGCCGCTAGCACTTTCGTTAGCTGCTTAAGAATGCCTAAATGCTCGTCAGATTTCGCTGCAATACCAATTGCTACGTAAACACGGTTGCCGTCTGCCCAATCAATACCTTCAGGGAAGTGGTGTACCGCAACGCCTGTCTCTTTTACTAGGCCACGCGTGTCCGTTGTGCCGTGAGGAATCGCGATGCCGTTACCTAGGAACGTAGAGTTCTGGTTTTCACGGTTCAACATTCCTTCAACGTAACCAGAGTCAACTAAGCCTTTCGCGGTTAGGTCGCCAGCAATGTTTTGGATAGCTTTGAATTTGTCTTCGGCAGTTTGGCCTAGAGTGATGTCAGATTTTGATAATTTAAGCATGGTGCCTCTTTAGCGTATCGCTTGAGAATTTGTGTATCGCTACGATTCAGTCTAGAGCAATATTTGCCCGTTGCTTGCTCTTTGTCTTATGCTTGCTGAATCGGTTCAGCATTCAGTGTAAAAAAATTCAGCAAAGCCGATTTTGGTTTTCAAAATAGTTTTGCTGCGTGTCGTAATTTCAGTTTCGTTAATAACGAGAAGTTGAATCACAACAAATGACGCTCAATCCATACAAAAGGATGATTGAAGTCACTTTTCAGATTTTGCTGAATCCTTTCAGCTTTTATACTGAATCGATTCAGCATATAATTCAACTAATCCGAGGATCAGATCATTGGTTATATGATCCTACGCACAAAATACAGGTCACCCATATGACACTTGATGAAATTGCTAAATTGGCTGGAGTATCGAAAACCACGGCCAGTTATGTCATCAACGGCAAGGCGCAGAAATACAGAATCAGTGAAAAGACTCAGCAGAAAGTCATGGCGGTTGTGGAAGAGTATAACTACCGACCAGACCATGCTGCTTCGTCGCTGCGTGCTGGTAATAGCCGTTCATTTGGTTTGATTATTCCTGATCTGGAAAACAGCAGTTACGCGCGTTTAGCAAAATTGATAGAGCAGAACTCACGTAAAGTGGGCTACCAGATTTTGATTGGTTGCTCTGATGATGATGCTGAAACTGAACGTAAAGTCGCTGAAGCTTTGGTGAGCCGTCGTATTGATGCCTTGCTGGTGGCGAGTTCAATGCCGGACGCCAACGAGTTCTACTTGAAGCTGCAAAACTCAGGTACCCCAGTAATTGCGATTGACCGTCCGTTAGATGATGAGCACTTTGCTTGCGTGATCAGTGAAGATTTCGAAGCAGCATTTGAACTGACGCATTCAATTCTTGATGACAGCATTCACAGTGTTGGTTTGATTGGTGCACTGCCAGATCTAAACATTTCACGTGAACGTCAGTTGGGTTTTGAAGCGGCGAACAAAGCGCATACTCAACAAACAGGGCTCACAGACAACAAGCCGATGGTTGTCGGTTATGGTGAGCACTTTGATAGAGAATCTGGACGTGAGGTTTTTGAGGGTTGGATTGCCAAAGGCATAGTTCCTGATGCGATTGTGACTATGTCTTACACCTTATTAGAGGGTGTGTTGGATGTGATGGTCGAAAAGCCAGAGCTGATCAATCAAGTAAAACTGGCAACCTTTGGTGATAACCGTTTATTGGATTTCTTACCTTTTAAAGTCCATTCACTTCCGCAGCAGTTTGAAGTGATTGCCGATAGTGCTTTTGCCTTGGCGCTAAATGCATCAGCTAAGCGTTACCAAGCGGGTATTGAACTCGTGCCAAGAAGCTTAGTGAAACGAGGTTAAACGCGGTTATATTAGGCTAATTCGTAAGCGTATCTAGCTTGGGTTTAACAATAAACCCAGTTCTACGACTGCAACAATGCCGAGCAACAAAGCCAACACTTTCCAAAACTGGATCGGGTTTCGGTTTATCAAAGGTTGCTTGGCTTTGCTTTTGACCAAGCTTTGGTTTGGTGTGTAAAGGTCTGCCACAAAATCCCCCAACACTTGATGACGTTCGCTTGGTGATTCGGCACAGGCTTTTTGTAACACCAAATCTACCCAGCTTGGTAAGTCCGCTCGTTTCTGAGTGATGGGTTGGTATTCCCACTGATGATGACGAGATTGCTTAAGCGATTGTGCAGTCATTTCAGAGTAGGGCAATTCACCGGTTAGCATCTCATAGCCGATCACAGCGATAGAGAACAGATCTGAGCTGGTGGTCGCGCTGTTATGTTTGATGGTCTCGGGTGCAATGTAATTGACCGCACCTAATGGAGTGTCGTCTTTGTCTGCGAGCTCTCCCTCTTCAAGTCCTCTGACTAATACAGCGCCAAGGTCGATGATTTTTATCTCACCATCATGTTGAAGCATAATGTTCTCGGGCTTTAAGTCTCGGTGCACCATGTCTGCGCGTTGTAATACTCGAATACCTTGTGTGATTTTTTCTAGTATGTCGCGTACTTCATTGAGTGACGGTTTTGGATTGTCGTACATCCATTGTCTTAGCGTGATGCCTTCTACCCATTCGCAGATTTGATATAAGAATTGCGAGTTCTCTGGCGTAGGGTAGACCTTCATTACTTTCTTATTGTTTAGCAAGATCCCCGCCCATTGTTCATTAAAGAAAGCTCGAAGTTGCGAAGGGCTATCATGATATTGGACGGAAGGGACTTTCAGCACGAACTCGGTTTGTGTCTCTTTCTGCATCACACGATACACATGGCTTCTAGAGCCTGCATACAACACCTCAAGCACCATGAAGTTGTCGATACTTTGCCCGAGCTTTAACGCGGGTGGAATGGCTCGTTTAGCCAGTTTTTCATGGAACTCGATGAGCGAAGGCTTAGGTAGATGACTGACTTGCACAATCAAACAGCTCACGTTGTCCGAGCTATTGTGGCTTAAAGCCGTGTTACAGATGGTTTGTGCCGCGTATTCGAAATCCGCTCCGGGTTTGTCGATGTGTTCCTTGAAGGTGTTGGGAGAGACAAACTCGTGCACGCCATCAGATGTCAGGATAAAGCAGTCGTTTTTCTTTATAGGTAGGGTTTGATAGTCAACGTTGAGTTGGTTGTCCATGCCTAAGGCGCGTGTTAGATAATGCTTCTGTCCCATATTTTTACGCGTGTGGTCGCGGGTCAGTTGGCGTAATTCTCCATCTCTTAGTAAGTAGATACGGCTGTCGCCCACGTGGAAGATATGCGCGGTGTTTGATTTGAGTATCACGCTGCTGAACGTCGAAACGAGGGCATTGTGGTTCACTTGTTGTGCGGGATGAATATTAGAAACAGACGTGTTGAAGAGCCAAGAATTGAGGGACGTTAAGACCTTTTGCGCCGAACGTTGGATGCTCCAGCTTTGGGGAGTTGCGTAATAGTCGTCGATAAACTGCATCACGCTGGTGTGACTGGCTTTCTGGCCGTGTTCACTGCAACTTGCGCCGTCTGCTATGCAGGCAACACTGCCTTTCAACTCTTGCTCTGCGCGAGTTTTTGGGTGTTTTACAATGATGGCATCTTGGTTTTCATCTCGTACGCCTTGATTCGAATAACCACCAAACTTAAGCGTTAACTGGTTGTTGGATTCTGGCGTGATGACTTGCCCTTGGCTGAATGAAATTGTCATAACTGGTCTTCTTCTTAACTGCTCTTCTTCCCGCTTCCTTGACAGAACATCCTAGGAAGAACAAAAGCCCTAGTGAACTTAGAGCCTTTGAACGAAGCACCTAGCATTGATGTATCCGCTAAGGTGCTTCTCCCGATTCAATAATATCAATGCTTCATAGTACAGACCTAGCTTGAAACATTAATCAGCGTGACACTGCCATCGTCGTTTACTTCGGCGATTTGACCGTTAGGCTCTTCCATGAATAGTAGAGTCACAAAGCCAAGTACCGCTGTTGCAGCAATCACTAAGAAGAAGGTTTGGTAGCTCACGAATGACAACACAGTTAGGTAAACTACTGCACCCACGTTACCGTAAGCGCCCGTCATACCTGCAATTTGACCTGTCATACGACGCTTGATTAGAGGAACCGTTGCGAATACCGCACCTTCACCCGCTTGCACGAAGAAAGAACACGCCATCGCCGCAACAACCGCTAGCCATACAGGCCATGTGCTGTCGACTTGACCCATTGCGAAGTAACCCACAGCAAGACCAATCGTTAGAATAAGCAGTGTTGGTTTACGACCGAATTTATCTGAAATCCAACCACCACCTGGGCGAGACATTAGGTTCATAAAGGCATAAGCCGATGCAACCATACCTGCAAGAACCGGTGTTAATTCAAAGGTTTCAGAGAAGAACAGTGGCAGCATAGAAACCACAGCCAGTTCAGAACCAAATGTTGCGAAGTACAATACGTTAAGTACCGCTACTTGCTTGAACTTGTACTGGTGAATCTCAGGCACTTCTTCTTTAAATACGTTCTTGTTTACTTTCCAAACTTGCGACACTTCGTACACGTAAAGTGCTGCTAAACCTGCATACACAGAGTAAACCGCCATGTCAGACAACATGTTGATGTTGCTTGGTGATAGCTTCCAAGTCAGTAGCGCTAAAGCGGCATACATAGGGATCTTCATAATAAGTAGGAAGAAAAAGTCACCCTTTGATGTCACTTCCATCGCTGTTACTTGAGCAGGCTTGAAGTAAGTTGAACCTTTTGGTGTATCTGACACGTTTTTGTAGAAGATAAACGAGAACGCTAAGCTCATTACGCCAGTAATACCAACCGCATAACGCCAGCCGTCTTCACCACCAAACGCTAGAGCGAGAGTTGGAAGTGTGAACGCTGCTGCTGCTGAACCGAAGTTACCCCAGCCGCCGTAAATACCTTCTGCAGTACCCAGTTCGTTGTGTGGGAACCATTCAGACACAAGACGAATACCGACAACGAAACCTGCACCAATGAAGCCCAGTAGGAAACGAGCGATTGCTGCTTGAATGAAAGAGTCTGCCAGAGCAAACATGAAACAAGGGATAGAACAGACCGCGAGTAGCGAAGAGTAAACCAACCTTGGGCCGTATCTATCGGTTAGCATGCCTATTGCGACACGTGCCGGAATGGTCAATGCAACGTTGAGGATCAGGAGGGTTTTGATCTCTTCAGTAGAAAGACCAAGCGTAGTTTTTACCATTTGCAGTAGTGGGGCAAAGTTGAACCACACAACAAAGGTAATGAAAAAGGCCATCCAGCTTAGGTGTAAGACCTTCATCTTACCCGTAAATGAAAGCAGCGAAAATTTAGTGTTATCCATGGTTTAAATCCTTTAAATCTGGAAAATTACCCGGTTTGTGCACCTGCGTTACTTCCGAACTTAGAACGCTTTTAATGTGCATAAACCCTGTGCCGAAATTGCGCACGCTAATAAGCGTTTGCATGATGGTGTCGGCGGTTTAGTTAACTGGCGATAGCAAGTGGTGCGAGAACTTGAACTTGTTCTCCTTGTTTGCGAACTTCAAATTTCACGAGCTTGAGCTCAGGCTGTTCAAGACATTCGCCAGTTTCTAAGTGGTAATGCTGCTTGTATAAGGGTGATGCCACGTAAGGTTCTCCGCTTAATGAACCAATTATACCACGTGACATCACATTCGCCTTGCCGATAGGGTCGTAATTAGAGAGCCCATAAAGCGTGTCGCTGCGCTTGCAGTAAAAAATAGCCACTTGGTTATCGTCTACTTTAGCGCAAATTCCCCCGTTTGGGGTTAGATCGCTGGTGCTGCATACGGTTGTCCAATTTTCCATGACTTTCTCCTAGTCTAAAATTGAGTTTTTATTTTTTTATTGATGAACCTGATGAACCTGATGAAATTTATGAAACCTCAGTCACTTCGATTTGGTCTGCTTTAGCGAGCTTTTCATCGCGTTTTGAATTCGAAGCATCACTCAAGCTCGGCTTAGGAAAACGCTGCTCTCGCTCTTTGATGAAAGAGAGGCTAGTGTCCATTTCTTCACTGTTGATGTAGTGCTGGAAGCGCTTCATCTTCTCAGGGTTTTCAATGGTGGTTTTCCATTCACACTGGTACTTCTCGATGTTGAGTGCGATGTCCGCTTCGAGTTCTTCAGCTACGTTGAGCTTGTCTTCAATCACGACTTGCTTGAGGTATTCAATGCCGCCTTCGAGGTTCTCCATCCATACCGATGTACGCTGTAAGCGGTCTGCGGTACGTGTGTAGAACATCAAAACGCGGTCGATGTATTTAAGGAGTGTGGTTTCGTCTAAATCAGTGGCGAATAGGTCTGCATGACGAGGACGCATACCGCCGTTACCACAGATGTAGAGGTTCCAACCTTTGTCGGTGGCGATAACACCAATGTCTTTCGATTGGGCTTCTGCACATTCACGAGTACAGCCTGAAACCGCAAACTTGATCTTGTGTGGTGAACGCAGGCCTTTGTAGCGGTTCTCAAGTCGAATCGCTAAGCCAACACTGTCGTCGACACCGTATCGACACCAAGTGCTACCGACACAAGATTTCACGGTACGAACCGATTTACCGTAGGCGTGGCCCGTTTCAAAACCTGCATCAATCAGCTTTTTCCAGATGATAGGCAGTTCGTTAAGCTGTGCGCCAAACAAGTCGACACGCTGACCGCCCGTGATTTTGGTGTACAGGTCGAACTCTTTAGCGACTTCGCCTAAAACAATCAATTTATCTGGAGTGATTTCACCGCCAGCAATACGCGGAACTACCGAGTAAGTGCCGTCTTTTTGCATGTTGCCAAGGTAGATGTCATTGGTGTCTTGCAGCTCGATATGTTGATCTTCAAGGATGTAATCGTTCCAGTACGAAGCCAGAATCGAACCGACAGCCGGTTTACACACAGTACAGCCCAATCCGTTGCCGTGAGAATCTAACAGCTCGTCGAAGGTCTTGATTTTGTTGACGCGAATGATGTCGGTAAGCTCTTGGCGAGAATAAGCAAAGTGCTCACAGATATCGTTAGAGACTTCCACACCTAGGTTACTTAGCTCGCTATCGAGAACCTGTTTCGCAAGGGCAGAACAACCGCCACAACCTGTTGAAGCATTCGTGGTTTCTTTCAATGCAGCCATCGTGGTGCAGCCAGCTGAAACGGCCTCTTTAATATCGCCTTTGGTCACATCAAAACATGAACAGATCACAGCGCTATCAGGCAGAGCTTCAACACCCATTGCAGAGCCAGAATCATCGGCCACGTTAGGTAAAATTAGCACTGATGGGTTTTCAGGAAGGGGCATATCATTTTGCTTGATTTGCAGTAGCGAACCGTAGGCTTCTGCATCACCGACCAATACGGCACCGACAATTTTCGTGCCGTCAGCCGAGATGATCAAGCGTTTATAAACTTGTTCAATTTCATCGTTATAAGTATACGATTGAGCGCCTTCCGTCTTGCCGTGTACTTCACCAATACTGGCCACATCAACACCCAGTAATTTGAGTTTGGTGCTCATGTCTGCACCAGTAAATGAAGCGTCGCTCGTTCCGTCCGATAAGATATGCGCAGCCGCGATTTTCGCCATTGAATAGCCAGGGGCGACTAAGCCGAAGATCTTGTTGTCCCAAAGGGCACATTCACCAATCGCATACACGTTGTCGATGTTGGTTTGGCAGTGATCGTTAATCACAATGCCGCCACGTTCACCAATGGCGATATCAGAGCTGCGAGCTAAGGCATCTTGAGGGCGAATACCCGCAGAGAACACGATCATATCGGTTTCAAGGTGGGTGCCGTCTGCAAAGTTCATACGGTAGCGAGCGTTTTCTCCGTCGACTATTTCAGAGGTCGCTTTCTCGGTGTGAACCTGCACCCCAAGGTCTTCAATCTTTCTGCGCAGTAGCGCACCGCCACCGTCATCTAATTGTACGGCCATTAGGCGAGGCGCGAATTCAACCACATGAGTTTCCAAACCAAGGTTTTTGACGGCGTTTGCGGCTTCTAAGCCAAGCAGACCACCACCAATCACCACGCCAGATTTGCTGCCTTTGCTTGAAAGCTCGATGGCGTCTAAGTCTTCGATGGTGCGATAAACGTGACAGTGTTCTTGGTCGTTACCGGGAATAGGGGGAACAAAAGGGAAAGAGCCCGTCGCCAAGATTAGCTTGTCGTAACTTTCAACGTGACCACTTTCAGTGATGACTTGTTGATTGGCGGTGTCTAGCTTGGCAACCTTCTGGTTCAACAAGTAGTTCACGCCGTTGCTTTGGTAATACTCTTCACTGGTCAATGACAGGTCATCAGCGCTTTTACCATTAAAGTAAGCCGTTAGCTGAACACGGTCGTAGGCCAGCCTTGGCTCTTCACTAAAAGTAATCACATCAAACTCATCACTCTCTGATTGCAGGATGTTGTCGATAAATTTGTGTCCAACCATGCCGTTACCAACAACGACGATTTTCTTCTTGCTCATAATCCATTCCTTATTCTCGGCGTCACCATCACTAGCATCTAATTTCTAGTCGTTAGCAGATGAATACCGGGTTGAGATTCCACTCAATTCATAATCATCAAGAAAAACAAAAATGTTTTTTCTAAGTCTTGGTTTTTAGTGGAGCAAGGAGGATGCCAGATTACGGTTCGTTCATTTAAATAAAAATTAACTTATAATTTTCAGTGGTTTAAAAAATAGAGGTAGCACGCAATTACCCCTAAAGTGGTATGTAAAATTTTTGTTAGATTTATATAAATGAGCGTTTGTGGTGCAACTTTCAGCAAGATGGTGCAAAAATTAAGTTTCTATCTTTGTTAAGTTCTAATTGGTTCATTGCTGATATTTGTGTTTTTATTAAGTTGTTGTTTTTAAATTAAATTACTTACTATTCATCAACTGCTATTAAGTGGCGTGTTATTTGCTTGTTTTCACTTATTACAATTATGGATAATTGAGCGAGAAACGGATGACCGATTCAAACAACGGCTGGATAAAATCGACCTGTGCTTATTGTGGTGTAGGGTGTGGAATAGAAGCGAGACCGACATCGCTAGGAAAACTAGAAGTACGTGGTGATAAAGATCATCCATCAAACTATGGAAAGCTATGTACTAAAGGGATCGCGCTCGGCGACACCGTCACGCCTTTGGGTCGTCTTACACAGCCTGCTTATATTCAGAATGAGCAAAAACAAGAGCTGGATTGGAACAGTGCCACTCAGTTGGTCGCAGACAAATTTAATCAAACCATCGAAGAATTTGGGGCCGATTCGGTTGCGTTCTATGTGTCTGGTCAGCTGCTTACCGAAGACTATTACGTTGCCAATAAACTGATGAAAGGCTTCATTGGTAGTGGCAACATCGACAGTAACTCTAGGCTATGTATGGCTTCAACTGTGGTCGGGCATAAGCGTGCATTTGGCGCAGACACCGTACCGGTATGCTACGAAGATCTCGAGCAAGCCGATCTAGTCGTGATTACAGGCTCTAACCTAGCATGGTGTCACCCGGTACTTTTCCAAAGATTAAGAGCCGCGAAACAAGCCAACCCTGCATTGAAAGTCATCGTCATAGACCCGCGTTATACCGACACTTGTGAAATCGCAGACATTCACTTGGCATTGGAATCAGGATCAGACGTCGCATTGTTCAATGGTTTATTGGGTTACCTCGATGATAACGACAAGCTAGATGCAGACTACATAGAAAACCACACCCAAGGCTTTACTGAATCGATTCGATCTGCGACTCACTACCGTTATACAGAGTCAGGTTATACCGAATCAGGCTGGGGCGACAAAAGCGTTCCTGAGCTGACAGGGTTAACAGAGCAGCAGCTAAAACAGTTCTACAGTTTGTTTGCATCGAACGAGAAGGTGCTGACCATTTACTCCCAAGGCGTGAACCAATCCACACAAGGGTGCGACAAGGTAAACGCCATTATTAACTGCCATTTAGCCACCGGGAAAATCGGTAAACCGGGCATGGGGCCATTTTCTGTAACGGGCCAGCCGAACGCGATGGGTGGGCGAGAAGTGGGCGGTTTAGCCAATACCTTAGCGGCGCACTTTGAATTTGGTGACCCGCAATCACACCAGACCGTCAGCGAGTTCTGGCAAACCGACAGCTTAGCCACACATGCGGGTTTAAAAGCGATTGACCTGTTTGATGCCATGAATGAAGGCAAAATCAAAGCCGTGTGGATCATGGCAACCAACCCAGTTGTGAGCCTGCCTGACAGCGAAAAAATTAAAGCCGCATTAGAGAAGTGCCCATTTGTGGTGGTATCTGACTGCATTGCCGATACGGAAACCACTCGCTTGGCTGATGTAGTGCTACCCGCGCAAGGGTGGAGCGAAAAGTCGGGCACCGTGACTAACTCTGAACGCCGAATTTCACGCCAGCGCCGCGTGTTACCAAGCCCAGGGGAAGCCAAACCCGATTGGTGGATTCTAAAAGAAGTCGCACAAAAAATGGGATTCAAAGAGCAATTCGAGTTCCGCCATGAAGGTGAGATCTTCAAAGAGTATTGCGAGATGACAGCGCTCGGCAATGAAACAGGTAAAGCGCGTGACTTGTGCTTAATTGGACTCACGCAACTGGATGAAAAAGGCTATGGCGAACTCACTCCACAGCAATGGCCAGTACTTGAGTATCAACCTGAGATCATCGAACAGCGCATGTTCACCAATGGTGAGTTCTTTACCGAATCAGGCAAAGCGCAGTTTATTGCAGTTGAGCACGACAAACCGATTGCCGATACCAGCCTTGAATTCCCACTTATCATGAACACAGGCCGAATCCGAGACCAATGGCACACCATGAGCCGCACAGGCTTGGCGGCAGGTTTAGGTGAGCATACCCCTGAGCCTTTTGTTGCGATGCACCCAGATACCGTTTCAGAACTGAACTTGGATGAGTTTGGGCTAGATGCTTTCAACCACGCGACTATTAACCCTGTGGTGAAAGTGCGCAGCGCACAAGGGGAGTGCCAAGCGCGCTTAGTGGTGACCAAAGAGATGCGCCGTGAACAAGTCTTCATGCCTATCCACTGGAACGCACCCACCGCCAAAGACAGCAAACCATGCGAACTAATCTTGCCTCATACCGATGCCGCATCAGGTCAGCCAGAATTCAAACATACCCCAGTGATGGTTGAACCGTGTGGCTATCACAGCGAAGCCGCACTGGTCAGTGACAAGGTGATGGATTGCAGCGGCTTTGATTATTGGGTTCGCCAAAGAGTAGAGGGCGGTTTTCTGTATCGAATATCTTCCTCTAAGAACCCAATGGAGTTGGTGATTCAGCTTGCTAATACCCTCGATGCCTTGCCAGAACCTAACGCAGAAGCGATCAAATCACTCCATTACCACGGCAATAAATCATTCAAGAACTACGGCTCTGCCAAGCTGGGTCAGTCTGGCGTAAAGCAAGCTTTCGTGGTGAACAGTAAGCTTGACCATCAAAGCATCGATTGGCTGGTGGAATGTCTAACCCGAGAAGCCGATGAAGAGTTCGAAGCCGAGTTTTTGAGTACCATGGCGAAGTAGTTACTACCTCTAACCTATTAATACCAAGAGTTAAGCGCCGACAATTACGTCGGCGTTTTTGTTTGAAAACACGATATTCAAAGATATGACTATTCATTATCGAGCTGCGGTTTACTCACATATTGGGGAGTTTTCTGCATTTTGCAGAAACTATATGGAAAATTTCTGCTTTTCGTCATGTTTGATACGAAGATAAGTAGGTAAGATAATGTTATTAAATGAGTTATTAGACTAAGTGTAGTGTGTCTTGGAAACTAGACAGAATTGTTTCGGGGACAAAATGCAGAATTATTCTGTCTAATATAGCTGTTAACTGTGCTTTGAGTCACGAACAAATACTATGAGCTTTATCATCCCATTTTCATATGCAAAAGTGTGAAGTGTTAGTTTTGTTTAAAGAGATCAAGGATGAAAAAGAGTGTGTTATTAGTGCCTATTCTGGGTGCCTTTTTAACTGGTTGTGCAAATAAATATGTATCACCAACAAATACTGGTAATTTGACCCAACTTAGTCTTCAAGCGGAAGGGGATGGAGCGTCGCTAGCTGGAATACAGATTAGGTTTTGGCATGTAGAGAATGCAGGCAAATGTGACATGTGGGAAATTGAAGGTGACAGAACTCTGATGCATACAATTGAAATCGGCGGATTTTCAATGTTTGGTAATGAACAGTCAAAAACATTACCAATTGTTGCCGGGAATAAATCACACTTTTTGGTAACAGCTACTTCCGGAAGTCTTATGTGTGGGGTCATTTCTGATTTTGTTCCAAAAGAAGATGAATCGTATATTTTGAAGTTTGATGGTGTGCTACAAGCTTTGAGTAAGTCACAGTGTAGTGTTGAGCTAACTACCAGTGACCACAACCCTGTTGAGTCGTTTAACTCTCAACTCTGCTTTAAGCCACATTGACCGCACAGTTAACAAACGACTATGGCGTCAATGATTAATTTTTGGCAGTGTTTTCATCCCACAT